>JAEWIV010000198.1 GCA_023386865.1 Pseudomonadota bacterium | reverse complement strand
GCCTGGCGGCGGCGACCGTCGCCGCCGAGGCCGGCCTTGGCGTCGTTCTGATCGACGAGCGGGCGCAGCCGGGCGGCCAGTTCTTCAAGCAGCCCGGCGAGGCGCATCGCTTCGCCGCTGCGATCGCCGCCGACGCTCAGGTCGCCGACGGCCGCGCGCGCATCGACGCCGCGCGCCGTGCCGGCGTCGAGATCGTCTCCGGTGCCGAAGCGTGGGGCGCCTTCGCGCCCCTGACGGTCGGCGTGACGACACCGACGCAGTCGATGCTGTTCCGGCCGGCGCGCCTGATCGTGGCCACGGGCGCTTATGAGGGTGGCGTGCCCGTGCCTGGATGGACGCTGCCCGGCGTGATGACCACGGGCGCCGCCCAGACGCTGCTCAAGACCGACGGCGTTCTGCCCGGCCGTCGCGTGCTGGTCTGCGGCAATGGCCCACTCAACCTGCAGGTCGCCCTGGAGCTGGCGCGCGCCGGTGCCGAGGTCCTGGCGATCGCCGAACTCGCTTCGCGCCCGGGCCTCGCTGGCGCCGGTGCGCTGCTGGGCCTTGCCGCCAGCGCCTTCGACCTCGCCTGGCAAGGCGCCGACATGCTGCTCGAGCTGCATCGCCGCCGCATTCCGCTGCTCCATGGCCGGGGCCTGACGCGCGTCGAGCGCTCGGGCGACGCTCTCACCGCCTGGCTCGGCGCGCAGAGCTTCGCCGCCGACGCCGTGCTGATGGGCTATGGCTTCATGCCATCCAACGAGTTGCTGCGCGCGCTGGGTTGCCGACATGATTTCGACGACACGCGCGGCCACCTCGTCACCTGGCGCGACGAGCATTGCGCGACCAGCGTGCCGGGAGTCCATGCCGTCGGCGATTGCTGCGGCCTGGGCGGCGCGCGGGCCGCGGCCGATGAAGGCGTGATCGCGGGCGTCGCTGTGGCGCGCGCCCTGGGGCGGACCGTCGATCCGCGACGGCAAGCCCAGGCGCAGGCCAGGCTCAGGCGGCACCGCCGCTTCCAGAAGGCCCTGTGGCAGCTCTTCGCCGCACCCCGCCGGCCGGCCGGACAGGCGGAGCCCGACACCATCGTCTGTCGCTGCGAGGAGGTGACGCTCGGCGCCGTCGAGGCGGCACTTGGCAGCGGCATGCCGACGATCGGCGAGGTCAAGCGGCGCACGCGCCTCGGCATGGGCCGCTGCCAGGGACGCTATTGCGCGCCCGTGATGGCCGCGCTGTTGGCCGAGCGGCAGGGACGGCCGGTCGACGAATTCGCCTTCTTCGCCCCGCGCGTGCCGGCGAAGCCGGTGTCGATCAGCGATCTCGTGCGCACCGGCGCGCCGCCGCCATGACCTCCGACGAACGGCGGATACCCGCGGAGATCGGCACGGCGATCGTGGGCGGCGGCATCGTCGGCATGTGCCTTGCCCTGTTCCTCGCGGAAGAAGGGCTCGACGTCGCCGTCGTCGACAACGGCCGGCACGCCGGCACCGTCGCCAATGCCGGCGGCCTGCACGTGCAGATGCAGAGCCGCTTCATGCGCCTCTATCCCGAGATGGTGCCGGCCTTCGAGGAGACCCTGCCCTTCTATCCTCGCGCCGTGCGGCACTGGCAGGCACTGGTCCAGCGGCTGGGTGTCGATGTCGAGCTCGCCGTCACCGGCGGGCTGATGGTGGCGGAAAGCCGCGAGCAGTATCAGTTCCTCGAGAAGAAGTGCCGGCGTGAGCAGCAGCTCGGCCTCGAGGTCGAGATGCTGAATCGCGCCGCCCTCGATCGCATCGCACCCTATTTCGCCGAGAGCATCGTCGGCGCCGAACTGTGCGCCACCGAAGGCAAGGTCAACCCGCTGCTGGCCAACCAGGCGATCCGGCGTACGGCGCTGGCGGCGGGCGTCGTGCATTGCACGGAAACGCGCGTGACGGCGCTCGCGCGCGCACACAACGGCTTCCTGGTCGAGACCACGCGCGGCGCGATGCGCGCGGGCCGCGTCGTCATCGCCGCCGGCGCCGGTTCGGCGGCACTGGCTGACGATCTCGGCCTGAAGGTGCCGGCGCGCGCCGAGCCCCTCCACATGAACATCACCGAGGCGACCGAGCCGCTGATCCATCACATGGTGCAGCATGCCGATCGGCAGATCACCATGAAGCAGCTCTCGGCCGGCATGGTGGTGATCGGTGGTGGCTGGCCCGCGACGCTTAACGGCGCCGACGAGCACCCGACCGTCGAGCTCGACAGCCTGATCGGCAGCCTCAGCCTCGCCCAGCACGTCATCCCGCGCATCGGCGCGTTGCGCCTCATCCGCACCTGGGCTGGCGTCAACACCAGCGTCGACGGACGGCCCGTCATCGGGCCGGTCACGGCCATCCCCGGATTGTTCTTCGCCATTCCGGGCGACGCCGGCTACACGCTCGGTCCGCTGACGGCGCGGCTGGTCGCCGACACGATGCTCGGCCGCGCGCCGGAAGCACCGATCGGCGGCTACACGGCCGATCGCTTCGGCTGATCGTCGGTGGGCGTGCGGCCAACGCCCCCTCCGTCGGCGTATGACGCCGACACC
>JAEWIV010000130.1 GCA_023386865.1 Pseudomonadota bacterium | reverse complement strand
GGCCTCCAGGCCCGCTCATGATCATGATGCGGGCCTGGAGGCCCGCGGTCCCATGAACGCTCACTTGTCTCCCCAGTGGCTGCGCCGCTTGATCAGCACCGTGCGCTCGCCTTCGAAGATGTGCTTGTCGTCCTGGTTCACGCCGTAGTGCTTGAAGCGCACGATGCCGGCATCGGGCTGCTTGGCGTCGCTGGTCTCCAGGACCTCGCTGTAACAGTAGAGCGTGTCGCCATGATAGAGCGGGCCCTTCAGCCGGATCTTGTCCATGCCGAGCTCCATCAACGCATTCTCGGCCGTGTCCTCGGCGGCGAGCCCGATGCACATCGAGATCGTGACGCCGCCGAAGCCCAGCCGCCGACCATAGTTGGTGCTCTTGGTCAGGTGCTCGTTGAAGTGCGCCTCGGCGGTGTTCATGGTCACGTTGGTGATCCAGACCTGCTCCATGGGCTCGACGGTCTTGCCACGAGCGTGCTTCAGGACGTCGCCAACCTTGAAATCCTCGAAGTAGTTGGCTTTGCCGGTGAGCGAGGAGACCTTCATCAGTTCCTCCCGCGGCCGAGCAGCCGGTCGGAGATGATGCGCTTCTGGATCTCCGAGGTGCCCTCGAAGATTTTGGTCAGCCTTGCATCGCGCCAGTGGCGCTCGACAGCATGCAGGGTGGTGTATCCGGCGCCGCCATGGATCTGGATGCCCTCGCTGCACACGCGCTCGGCCATCTCGGAGGCGAACAGCTTCACCATCGAGGCTTCCTTGTCGCAGCGCTGGCCGGTGTCGATCTGCTCGCAGACGAAATAGTTGAGCTGGCGCGCCGCCTCGATCTGGGTCGCCATCTCGGCGATCTTGAAGCGGATCGCCTGGAAGTCGGAGATGGGCCGGTCGAACTGGCGGCGGTCGTTGGCGTACTTGATCGAATCATCCAGCGCGCCCTGGGCCAGGCCGATGGCGCGGGCCGCGGTGTGGGCGCGCGCGGTCTCCAGGCCCGAGGTGGCGTAGTAGAAGGCCTTGCCTTCCTCGCCGATCATGTCGGCGGCATCGACGCAGAAGTTGTCGAAGGCCAGCTCGTAGGTCTTCCAGCCGAAGTAGCCGATCTTGGGGATCGGCGCGCCGCTCACGCCCTTGGGCAGCGTGCCGCGCTTCTTCTCGACGAAGAACATCGAGAGGCCCATGTGGCGCTTGCCCGGCGGCGGATCGGAGGTGCGGGCGATGATGATCAGGAAGTCGGCGCCGTCGGCGAAGGTGCACCAGTACTTGTTGCCGCTGATCAGGTAGCCCGAACCGTCCTTGCGGGCGCGGCAGGAGATGTTGGCGACGTCGGAGCCGGCATTGGGCTCGGACATCGAGAAGGCACCGAGGAACGAGCCGTTGGCCATGCGCGGCAGGTAGCGGGCGCGCTGCTCCTCGCTCATTTCCTGCGCGCCGATCAGGAGGTTGCCGCGCGCGATCAGCGAGGCGACGCTCATCCAGCCACGCGACAGCTCCTCGGTGACGAGGCAGTACTCGAAGCAGCCCAGGCCGAGGCCGCCGTACTTCTCGGGGATCAGGATGCCGAAGTAGCCGAGCTCGGCCATCTTGTCCCTGAGGTCCATCGGGATGTCGCCCTTCTCGGGATCGAGCTTGTTGGCGACGGGCAGGACCTCGTTGAGGGTGAATTCGCGCGCCTGCTCCTGGATCATGCGGCGCTCTTCGGTGATGTACGGCATGGCTTTACGCGTTCCTGAGACGCACGAGGTTGGTGCGCTTGAAGTCGATGGCGAGCTCCTCGCGCTGGTTGAAGCCCCTGGTGTGCCAGGTGACGATCCCGAACCCCTTGTGCGAGTCCGAAATGCGCCGGTCCATCACCTGCGACTCCGCCCGCAGTGAATCTCCCGGATAGACGGGGCGGTGATAGGTCAGTTCGTTGACGCCGAGGAACGGCCCGCCGCCTTCGCTCAGGTCCTCCACGGTGAGGCCGAACACGGTGGTGAAGACCAGCAGCGGGTTGACGACGATGCCAGGATGGCCGTGCGCCCTCGCGTACTCGGCGTTGAAGTAGTGCGGGTTGAAATGCAGCGTCAGCGTCGAGAACAGGGTGCTTTCCGATTCGGTGACGGTGCGGCCCCAATGGTGCTTGAAGACGCGGTCCGGCTCGAAGTCCTCATAGCGGTTCCCTTTCGGGACCAGCCGGGCCCGCGTCCTGAAATCCTCTGTCATTCGCACTCCGTCCTCTGTCGTCCTGAGCGTACGCGAAGGGCGCTCATGCCATACCGGCACGCATGCCGCTTGAAAGGCCGATGGGATCCGTCGCTTCGCTCAGGATGACAACGTGGATGCCCTCGCGAGCTCGCCCACGTCGTCCATCCCGTCGATGCGCTCGATGGCGTCGGCCAGCCGGCGCGTGGCCGCGGCGCCCAGCACCGGGCTCACCAGGCTCTCGAACTTGGTCTCGATGGCCTTGCGCTGCTTCCTGACGTCGGCCCACGGGATGCCCGAATCATGGGTTGCCTCGAGCATCGTGCCGTCGTCGAGCTGGATCGCCATCTCGGCCAGCGAATGCTCCCAGTTCGGCTTGAACTCGATCGCCACCTTGTCGCGCAGCGCCTTCATGCGCGGCTCCTGGGTGACGGCGTCGCTGTAGGAATCGAGCGCGGCCGTGTCGACTCCGTTCAACGCCATCGCCACGGTCTGGCGCAGCGAGAACTTGGCTTCGAGGCCGGTCGTCGGATCAGGGATGTTGCAGACCTTGTCGGCGCCGGCGTCTATCCGGAGCAGGATCTTCTTCACGCGCTCGGGCGGGAAGTTGCTCTTCAGCCGGATCTCCTTGGCGCATTCGATCGGCGCGTGCGTCAGGTAGCAGGCGGCGTGGTACTTGAAGAGGTTGTTGCGCAGATGCCAGCCCTGCGGCGGCTCGCCGAGTGCCGCATCGGTGTTCAGGTGATCGCTTTGTGACGAGGCGAAGCCCTGGTCGCACTCCAGCGAATCGCCTCGGGCCGTGAAGCCCTTGGCGGCCAGCCGCGCGGCCCGCAGGCCGTGCTCGGAGGCGGTGCCGGCGTGCAGCGGCTTGCACATCGTCCCGAAGTTGGATTTCAGGCCGGCCGCCTGGGTGGCGGCAATGCCGAAGGCGACGGCGAGTTGCGCGTCGCTCAGGCCCAGCATGCGGCCGGCGGCCGCCGTTGCCGAGAAAGACCCGACCGTGCCGGTGACGTGGAAGCCCTTCTGGTAGTGGCTGGGCGACACGAGTCGGCCGACGCGGCCCGAGGTCTCGTAACCCGCGACGAAGCTCTCGATGAAAAGGCGGCCCGAGGCCTTGATCTGCTCGCCGAGCGCCAGCAGGGCAGGGACCACGGTCACCGTGGGATGGCCGCCCATGGAGAAATTGACGTCGTCATAGTCGAGCGCGTGGCTCGCTGCACCGTTGATCAGGGTCGCAGCCGACGGCAGCACCTTCTCGGTGCGGCCGACCAGCGAGCCTTGGCCCTTGGCCCCGTCTTCCAGCGCCTCGCGCACGAGGATCTGGGTCAGTTCCTCCTGGGCACCGGGGACGGTGACGGCAAACCAGTCGAGCAGGCACTGCTTGGTCCGCTCGATCAGATCTTCCGGCAGGTCGCTCCAGGCCAGGCCAGCGGCGCGACGGGCGATTTCGGCGGTGACGGGGACGGCGGCCATGGGTGCCTCCAGCTGATTCGTGCGGCGGAAGTGTCGGACACCGGATGATGCCTTGTCCACCGTCAGGGCTTCCGCGCAACGATATGGAAGATGTGCCAGTGCTTGGCGTGGCCGCGCGGCGTCACGCCGTCGTCCTCTTCTTCCTCGAACATCTCGAGGTCGAGGCCGCGGAGCATGGCAAGCGCCTCGTCGCGTCCGACGAAGGTCATGCCGGGGCGTCCGACCCAGGAGTCGCGCGGACCGTACCACTGACCGCTGAACCGGCCCCCGGACGGCAACGCCTCGCGGATACGCTCCCACAGGCGATGGAACGCCTCGGGTTCGCAAAGCGGCATGGCGAAGCTCGAATTCACCAGGCTCAATCCGATGGGCAACGGCACGTCCTCGAAACGTGCCTGGATCGCCGTCAGCTCATGGCCTGTCGGCAACGGGCGGGCTTGAAGCTGACGCAAGGCTTCGGGCTCGGCGTCGACTGCGACGACGCGCCAGCCGCGTCGCAGCATCTCGATCACGTCGCGGCCGTCGCCGCAGCCCAGATCGACCGCGAGCGATCCCGCCGCGCCTGGACCGAACCGATCGAGTGCTGTGATCAATGTGCGACGCGGCGGCCGCTCGCGCAGCTTCTCGTAGTAGGCCGCCCAGCCGGCGGATTTGCCTTCCGTCATGCGCTCGTTCGCATCCTGTGGTGCTTGTCGGGTGCCGCATCGTGTGATCGTATGCCCGCCAAACAATAATGAAGTCACGTCGAGGGAGGAACAGATGAAGGGGTTGGCAGGGCTCGCGATCGTCGCAGCGCTCGCCTTTGCGCCGGTGGCGCATGCGGACATCAAGGCGCTCGAGGAGGGCGCCAAGAAAGAAGGCGAGCTCACTTGGTACGTCGCGCACTACACGTCCGAGGGGGCGGAGGATCTGGGACGGGGCTTCACCGAGATGTACGGGGTGAAGGTCAACGTCGTACGCACGACGGCGCAGGTCGCCTACCAGCGCCTGCTGCAGGACATCAAGAACAACCAGACGATATGCGACGTCTTCTCGTCGACCGACGTTGGTCACTACGTGCGGCTGGCGAGCGAAGGCCGCTTCGAGAAATATGTCCCGGAGAGCGAATCGAAAATCGTCCCGACGTTCCGGAACTTCGACCCGGCCGGCTTCTATCACACGACGTCCGCCGGCCTGGTCGTGCTCACCTACAACTCGACCAAGGTGACGGCCGAGGAGGCGCCCAAGAAGTGGCAGGACCTGCTCGACATAAAGTGGAAGGGCAAGGTCTCGACCGGCCATCCCGGGTTCTCGGGCTATGTCGGCACCTGGGTGCTGACGATGAAGAACCTTTACGGCTGGAACTATTTCGACAAGCTCGAGAAGAACAAGCCGCAGATCGGCCGGTCGATCAACGACACGGTGACGGCGCTCAATGCCGGCGAACGGCAGGTCGCGGCGGGCGCCGACGGCTCGACCCTGTTCAGCGCCTCGCGCGGCAATCCGCTGGCGGTGTCCTATCCCACGGATGGATCGGTGCTGATCATCGCGCCGTCGGCGATCATGAAGGGCACCAAGCATCCGAGCGCGGCCAAGCTCTTCATGGAGTACCTCTACTCAGTCGAGGCGGCGAAGATCAACGCCAAGCACTTCGCCATTCCACTCAGGCCTGAAGTGCCCTCGCCCCCGGGCGCCAAGCCGATCAGCGAGATAAAGACGATCCGGCCGACCGTGAGCGACATCGACAAGGGAATCCCGGAAGTGATCGAGCAGTGGCGCGACACGTTCGGGAATTGAGCAAGGTTGATGACGACATGAAGCGATGACCGTCGCCGCACCGGCAGTCGCGACGACCGGCGCGCCTCGCCGCGCGGTCTCCTTCGATTCGACGTGGCTGATCTGGATCGCGATCATCGCGGTCCTGCTGTTCCTGGTGGTGAGCCCGTTCGTCTACCTGGTGATCACGAGCTTCACCGCCGAGCGCACGGGCGACTTCACGTTTGCCAACTACGCCACTGCCTATGGGCGGGCGCGCTACATCGATGCGCTCCTCAACTCGCTGAAGCTCGGCGGAGCGGCGGCGGCGCTGGCCGGACTGTTCGCCGTGCCGCTGGCCTGGGCGGTGGCGCGCACCGACATGCCGGGGCGCGGGCTCACGCGGATGCTGGTGCTGGCGACGTTCATCACGCCACCCTATACCGGCGCGGTCGCCTGGATCCTGCTGGCGGGACCCAACGCGGGCTGGCTCAATCGCTTCTACATGCTGGTGACGGGCGCGGAGGCGGGCCCCTTCAACATCTACAGCTTCCCGGGCCTCGCGCTCGTGATCGCGCTCTACTCCTTCCCCTACATCTTCATCTTCACCACTGCGGCGCTCGAACTGGTGTCTTCGGAGATGGAGGATGCCGCCAACATCCTGGGGGCAGGGGCGTGGCGGACCATGCGGCGTGTGACCCTGCCGCTCGCGCTGCCGGCGATCCTGGGCGGCCTGATCATCTGCTTCCTCGAGGCCATCGCCCTGTTCGGCTCGCCGGCGATGATCGCCATCCCGGCGCGGTTCAACGTGGTGACCACGCAACTCTTCCAGTTCTTCGGCAATCCCGTGCGCGTCGAGGTGGCCGCCGCCTACGCCATGCCGCTGCTCGGGGTCACGATCCTTCTGATCCTGATCCAGCGCCTGATGACCCGGCGCAAGGGCTTCGTGGCATTGACCGGGAAGGGGGGCGAGCGCCGGCCGATCAACCTCGGACCGTGGCGGTGGGCGATGTTCGGCTACGCCATGGTCGTCGCCGCCCTGGCGGTGTTCCTGCCGTATCTGTTCCTGCTACAGGCCGCCTTCGCCAAGGCGTGGGGCCGCGGCTTCGGGATCGACAATCTTTCGTTCCGAAACTTCCACTTCGTGCTGTTCTAGCACGCCACCGCCGCCAAGTCGGTGCTGAACAGCTTTCTCTATGCCGGTGTCAGCGCCACTGCCGTCGTGATCCTGACGCTCGGCGTCGCCTACATCGTCACGCGCCGCCTGGTGCCGTTCGGCGGCATCCTGGGTTTCCTCTGCATCGCGCCCTTCGTCATTCCGGGCGTGGTGCTGGCGATCGGCTTCTACGCCGCCTACGCGCCGCCGCCGCTCGCGCTCTACGGCACCGCATTGATCCTGATCCTCGCCTTCACGACGCGCTTCCTGCCGATCGGCTACGTCAACGCCAGCGCCGCCATCCGCAGCCTCAATCCCGAGATGGAGGAGGCGGTGCGCGTGCTGGGCGGCAGCCGGCTGACGGCGCTGCGGCGCGTCGTGGCGCCGCTGCTCAAGCGCAGCCTCCTGGGGGCCTGGCTCCTGATCTTCATTCCGGCGACGCGCGAATTGTCGGCCGCCATCTTCCTCTACGGTCCCAACACCAAGGTCGCTTCGGTCATGATCTTCGACATGAGCGAGGAGGGGAACTTCGAGTACCTTTCCGCCCTGGCGCTGATCCTGCAGGTGCTGACCCTGCCGCTGCTTTACATCGGCCAGAAGGCGCTGGGCCGTGATTTCATGCTGAGACGCAACGCGACATGAGCAAGCTTACCCTGAAGAACGTCGCGCGCCGCTACGGCTCGGTCGATGCCGTCGCCGACTTTTCGCTCGAGCTGGCGCCTGGCGAGTTCGTGTCGCTGCTGGGGCCGTCGGGCTGCGGCAAGACCACGACCTTGCGCATGATCGCGGGCTTCGTGCCGCCGTCGGCCGGGACCATCGTGATGGACGGGCGGCAGATCTCCTCGCCGTCGTCCGTAGTGCCGCCGGAAAAGCGGCGCATGTCGATGATCTTCCAAAGCTACGCCATCTGGCCGAACATGACGGTCGGCGAGAACGTGGGCTTCGGGCTGCAGGTGCGGAAGCTGTCGCGCGCCGAGATCGATCGCAAGGTCGACGCCATTCTGGACGTCGTGCAGATGCGGGGTCTGAAGGGGCGTTATCCCGCCGAGCTGTCCGGCGGCCAGCAGCAGCGCGTCGCGCTGGCGCGCGCCATCGTCGTCGAGCCCGAGGTGCTGCTGCTCGACGAGCCGCTGTCCAACCTCGACGCCAACCTGCGCGAGGAGATGCGCTTCGAGATCCGCCGCCTGCACGACGAGTTCAAGATCACCACGGTCTATGTCACCCACGACCAGTCGGAAGCGATGGTGACCTCCGACCGCATCGTGGTGATGAACCACGGGCGCATCGAGCAGATCGACGCCCCGCACAAGCTCTATGCCCGGCCGAAAAGCCGCTTCGTCGCAGGCTTCATCGGCCGCACCAATTTCCTCGAAGGCACCCGACACGCCAGCGACGTATGCTTCGACGGCTTCGCCGCCGCCGCTTCCCGCCTGGAGGCCTCCGACGGGACGACGATTCTGTATTCGCTGCGTCCGCAGGCGATCGGCCTGTCGAGGCAGAAGCCGAACGGAAGCAGCCTCGCCGTGGAAGCAGAGATCGCAGGCCGGTCCTATCTCGGGGAATACTGGGACTACCAGGCTCGCCCGCTGGGAGCGGCCAGGGCACTGCGCGTCTCGACCGGCCCCAACGTCGTGTTCGAGGTCGGGAGCCGCATCTGGCTCGAGATCGATCCGGCGGACCTGGTTCGCGTGGAATAGCGCGGAGGCGCCCTAGAATTTGGGCTGCGGGTTGTCGCCTGACGTGTACAGGCCCCAGTGCGTTCCCCAGGCTCCTTCGGCCGTCTTCCACGGCTCATCGAACATCTCGAACCAGTAGGTGTCGAATGCCCGGCCGAGAAAGTTCTTGCCGGAGACCCAGGTCCTGGTCGTGCCGTAGTTGAGCTTCTCGTTGGCGACCGATGTTTTCCAATTCGGCGCGCCGTCGCTCGGCCAACCGATTTCCGCAATCACGACCTGCTTGCCCAAGGCGACGGCCTGCTTCAGGCCGTTGTCCCACGACCACCGCATGTTCGGATCGATGTTGGCCGGGTCGCAACTCGAGCCGGCTTTGAAGGCGTACCACGGGTAGACGGTCAGGTAGACGATCCCCTCGCAGTCGGCGATGGGGCCCCGCCACGGCGAGTCGTTGGCCTGGAGGGCCGTCCCCGTGCAGCAGCAGGTCACTCGGACGGTGATGCCGGGGTACCGAGGTCTTTCCTGCTTCCCGTAGTCTATCGCGTTCTTGATGAGTACTGGATCGACTCCGCCGAGGTCCACTTCGTTGCCGACGACCAGGTCCAGGGTGAGGTGCCGCTGGTAGGTCGACGAGGCGCGCTGTGCCTGCTGCAAGCCCTGCGTGATGAGAGCCTTGACCGTGTCCAGGCTGTCGTTCCTGTGGACCTCGATGCCGAGCCCCAGGGACAGGTTGTACTTCGTGGCCTTGTCGACATTCCATTGGTTGCCGCCGGCGACGCCGTAGGTGCGAACATGAGTGAAGCCGCGGCCGGCAATGGTCTTCATGTCGGCATCGACGGAATCCGCTGTCGGACCGATGTTGGGCGGCCGCCAGCCCGCCTTGCGATAGGGACCGTAGCAGACACCGAAGTAGGCCATGGCCGTCTCTTTTCCGATCGTTATCGGTGGTTGTATCCGCGGCAGGTACTGCGCTCTTTCCTTGTCGAAAGCAACAAACTCCGCCGCATATCATGTCGTCGCCGCATGATGGATCGGCGAGCCGTGCATCGTGGCCGGCTGGAGGTCGGGGGTGTTGCCATGCTAGGGCAAGGGCCTGTCCGTACATGTCCAGGAGCACCAGACCGTCATGACCGCAGGACCGCTTTCACGTTTCACCGTGCTCGACCTCACCCGGGTGCGCGCGGGCCCGACGGCGGTGCGCTATCTCGCCGACTGGGGCGCCAACTGCATCAAGGTCGAGATGCCGCCGGGCGCCGGCGACATGGACATGGGAGGACCGCGGCACGGGCCCGACTTCCAGAACCTGCACCGCAACAAGAAGTCGATCACGCTCAATCTCAAGGAAGCGGACGGCAAGGCCATCTTCATGAAGCTGGTCGAGAAGGCCGACGTCGTGGTCGAGAACTACCGCGCCGACGTGAAATTCCGCCTCGGCATCGACTACGAGAACCTGAAGAAGGTGAACCCGCGCATCGTCCTGGGCTCGATCTCCGGGTTCGGCCAGGACGGCCCCTATGCCGAGCGCGCCGGGTTCGACCAGATCGCCCAGGGCATGGGTGGCCTGATGTGGGTCACGGGCATGGAGGGGCAGGGGCCGGTGCGCGCCGGCATCGCCGTGGCCGACGTGGGAGCGGGCCTGCACTGCGCCATCGGCATCCTGATCGCGCTGCTCGAACGCGAGACCTCGGGGCAGGGCCAGTGGGTGTCGAGCTCGCTGCTGCAGGCCATGATCTCGATGTGCGACTTCCAGGCGGCGCGCTGGACCATCGCCAAGGACGTGCCCGGCCAGGCCGGGAACAACCATCCGACCTCGATCCCGACCGGCGTGTTCAAGACCAAGGACGGCTATATCAACATCGCCGCCTCGGGCGGTCACATCTACAAGCGCATCTCCGAGAGCATAAACGCGCCCGAGTTGATGACCGACGAGAAATTCTCGACCGACTACGCGCGCCGCGCCAACCGCGACCTCTTGAACGCCGAGATCGAGAAGCGCGTCGGCGCCTATGGCAGCGCCGAGCTGGCCGAGAAGCTGAACAAGGCCGGCGTGCCGGCCGGTCCGATCTACAAAATGGACGAGAT
>JAEWIV010000126.1 GCA_023386865.1 Pseudomonadota bacterium | reverse complement strand
CGTCCGCGTCATGCGTTTCGACGCCAGCCAGCTCCAGGCGGGCGGCACGGTGCGGGCCGAGGAACTGGCGCGGCTCGCCTCGCCTTATGCCGTCGACAATCTGGAAGGCCTCGCCGTGACCAAGGGGGCGCGCGGCGAGACGCTGCTGTGGCTGATCTCGGACGACAACTTCAATCCGCTCCAGCGCAACATCCTGCTGCTGTTCGAGCTCGCCAAATAAGAAAGGCCGCTTACGCGGCCTTCTTGGCATCCTTCTTGGCCTTGGCCGTGACCACTCGGCGCTTCAGCACCTTCATCTCGGGGCTGAGCTTGCTGGCGTTGGTGCCCAGCAGGTAGGCGTCGATGCCGCCATTGTGCTCGATGGTCTTGATGCCGCGCGGGGTCAGGCGCAGGCGGACGGAATGGCCGAGGGCGTCCGACAGGACCGAGGCGACCTGCAGGTTGGACATGAACCGGCGCCGGGTCTTGTTGTTGGCGTGGCTCACATTGTTGCCGTATTGCACGGACTTGCCCGACAGGGCGCAACGACGAGGCATGGCGGCTTCCGCTAAAAAACGATCCCGCCGGGAGGCGGGAAGGCCGGCTTTTTAAGGGCCTGGGACACCCCCGTCAAGCGAACCAGTCCACCACCCGCTCGGTGATGTCCTCGACCTGATCCTCCGGAATCACCCGTCCGCGGGCCGAGATTCCCGCCGCGTGCACGGTCTGCGGATCGCCCGAGACCAGGGGGTGCCACCAATAGAGGTCCTGCTTGAAGTGGACCAGGCGGTAGGCACAGGTCTTGGGCAGCCAGTCCATCTTGGCCACCACACTTGGGGTGAGCTGGATGCAGTCGGGCACGATCTTCTTGCGGTTCTTGTAGTCTCGGCAGCGCGCCGTCCTGGGGTCGAGGAGCTTGCAGCAGGTGTCGGTCTGGGCGAGCTCGCCGGTGCCCTCGAACTCGAGCTTGTTGACGCAGCACATGCCGCAGCCGTCGCACAGCGCCTCCCACTCCTGCTTGGACATCTGAGCAAGCGTCTTGCGCTTCCAGAACGGCCGCTCCTGGGCGGCAGCGGCGCGGCGGGCGCGACGGACGAAGGACTTAGCGGCCATGGAAAGCCTCTAGCATACGACGGGCCGCGGCGGCGGGGGTTGCGCGGCCAGCCTCGACCTCGCGCTCCAGGCCCGCCACCAGTTTCCTCACCCCGGGGTGCTTGCGCAACTCCGTCAGGAGGGTCTCGCCCACCTCGTTCCACATCCAGGCCCGCGCCTGGTCGGCGCGGCGCCGGGCAATGCCCTTGTCTCCGACCGCCTTCAGGAAGCGCTCGGCGACCTGCCACACCTCAGCGACGCCGTCGCCGGTGAGAGCCGAGGCGGTCGTGACCTCGGGCGTCCACCCCGCGGTCGGCGAGCGCAGCATGCGCAGAGCGTGCTGGTAGTCCGACGCCGAGCGCCGCGCGGTCGCCAGAAGGTCGCCATCGGCCTTGTTGACCACGATCAGGTCGGCGAGCTCGATGACGCCGCGCTTGATGCCCTGCAGGTCGTCGCCGCCGGCCGGCAGCAGCAGCACGATGAACATGTCGACCATGTCGGCGACCGCGGTCTCCGACTGGCCGACGCCCACGGTCTCGACGATCACCGTGTCGAAGCCCGCCGCCTCCACGAGCAGCATGGTCTCGCGCGTACGCCGCGCCACGCCGCCCAAGGTCGCGCCCGCCGGAGAGGGCCGGATGAAGGCGCCTTGCCGGCGCGACAGTTCCTCCATGCGCGTCTTGTCGCCCAGGATCGAGCCGCCGCCACGCTTCGACGAGGGATCGATGGCGAGCACGGCGAGCGACCGGCCGCCGTCGAGCAACGAAAGCCCGAAGCGCTCGATGAAGGTCGACTTGCCGACGCCCGGCACGCCGGTGATGCCGAGCCGCACCGACTTGCCGGTGTGCGGCAACACGTCCGACAGGAGCGCATCGGCACGCTCGCGATGGTCGGCGCGCGTCGATTCGATCAGGGTGATGGCCCGGGCGAGTGCGCGGCGATCGCCGGCCAGCAGCGGCTCGAGCAGCGGGTCGACTGTCATGCTGCGGCAGCCTTATCAGCGGCGTCGGTGGAATGCCAGCAAGGCGGCGACGCCCGCGATCGAATAGAAGACCGCGAGCGTCCAGCCGAGCCCGGGATCGCCGACCGCGTCCATCGCCGCGCCTGCGATCGGCCGGCCGACCAGCCCGCCCAGGATGTAGAGCATGCTGAAGGCGGTGTTGGCGCGCGCCATGTCGCCGCCGCCGATACGCTGGCCGAGCAGCGCCAGGCCGACCGGATAGATCGCGAACGACAACCCACCCCATAGCGCGATCACGGCGATGATCGCGAGCGACTGCGCCGAGACGGCCGACAGCAGCACGACCAGCAGGGCGCTCGCGATGGTGCAGCCCGCCAGCACGGCGCGCCGGTCGAAATGGTCGGCCATCCAGCCGATCGGCCATTGCAGCACGACGTTGCCGATGACGAAGGTCGAGAGCCACAACGCACCGGTCTCGGCAGGCACGCCGGCGCCGACGGCGTAGACCGGCAGGAAGCTGAAGGCGACCTGCTCGCCCAGCCCGCAGGCGAAGCCCGCCAGCATGGCGAGCGGCGCCATGACCACGACCTGCAGGTACCCGCTGTCCTCGGCATGCTCGATCCGGGGCGCGGTCTTCCAGTAGGGCAGCAGCGGCACCGCCACCAGCAGGGCCAGCGCGGCACAGGTGACGAACGGCCGGGGGCCATAGACGCCGACGATCTGCAGCACGAACGGACCCAGCGCCAGGCCGAGCGCCACCAGCATGGCATAGACGGCCATGACGCGGCCGCGGCGCTTCTCCTCGACGACGACGTTCATCCAGATCTCGCTCACCACCCAGGGCACGCCGCCGACGGCGCCGTGCAGGAAGGTCAGGACGAACCACGCGACGACGTTGTCGGTCAGGGTGTAGGCGACGGTGAGCGCCGAGCCTGCGACGACGGCGCCGATGATGAACGGCACGGCGCCCCAGCGCGCCGCGAGGCGCGGGATGTGCGAGGCCGTGGCCAGCATGCCGATCGCCCAGGCCGCCGCCACGATGCCGATGGTGAGCTTGTCGTGGCCTTGTCGCTCCAGCGCCAGCGGTACCAGCGGCAGGGCCACGCCCGCCTGCAGGCCGATCGCCGCGCAGGCGGCGAAGACGGGCAGCAGGGAACGCCATGAAGACACCGCGACAGTCGTCATGGCTCGTCTTTACCCCACAACGTCTCTACTTGAGCCGCCGCGTCAGTCGGCGACACGCAAATGCCCCTCGGCGCGGAACGAGGGCGGTTCCTGCTCGTCTGCGACATGACGCTCGGCCTCGCGCGCCGCTTCCTGCTGGCGACGCCACATGTCGGCGTAGAGGCCGTTGCGGGCCAGCAGCTCGCCGTGGCGGCCGCGCTCGGCGACGCGGCCGCGGTCGAGCACGACGATTTCGTCGGCATTGATGATGGTCGACAGCCGATGCGCGATCACCACGGTAGTACGGCCGCGGCTCACCTCTTCCAGCGAGCGCTGGATCTCCTGCTCGGTGCGCGTGTCGAGCGCGCTGGTCGCTTCGTCGAACAGCAGGATGCTGGGATTCTTCAGGATGGTGCGGGCGATCGCCACGCGCTGCTTCTCGCCGCCCGACAGCTTCAAGCCGCGCTCGCCGACGGTCGAGTCGTAGCCCTGCGGCAGGGCGATGATGAAGTCGTGGATGCGGGCCAGCCGAGCCGCCTGCTCGACCTCCTCGCGGGTGCAGTCGGGCCGGCCGTAGCAGATGTTGTAGTAGATCGTGTCGTTGAACAGGACGGTGTCCTGCGGCACCACGCCGATCGCCTGCCGGAGGCTCGCCTGCGTCACGTCGCGGATATCCTGACCATCGATGCGCACGCCGCCGCCCGCCACGTCGTAGAAGCGGAACAGGATGCGCGAAACGGTCGACTTGCCGGCACCGCTCGAGCCCACGATCGCCACGGTGTCGCCCGGCGCCACGCGAAAGCTCACGTCGTGCAGGATCGGCCGCGCCTTCTCGTAGTGGAAGTCGACATGGTCGAACACGATCTCGCCGCCCGTCACCTTCAAGGCCGGCGCGCCGGGCTTGTCGGCGATCTCGGGCGGCACGCCCAGCAGGCCGAACATCTTCTCCATGTTGACCAGGGCGTTGCGGATCTCGCGGTAGGCGAAGCCCAGCATGTTGAGCGGCTGGTAGAGCTGGATGAGGAACGCGTTGACCGCCACGAAGTCGCCGAGCGTCATGGTGCCGGCCCTGACGCCGTAACCGGCCATCACCATGACCGCGACCAGGCCGCAGGAGATGATGGCGCCCTGCCCCACGTTGAGCAGCGAGAGCGTGCGGCTGGAGCGGATGGCGGCCTGCTCGTAGCGTCGGCGCCCGACATCGAAACGGCGCGCCTCGTGCGTCTCGTTGCCGAAGTACTTCACCGTCTCGTAGTTCAGGAGGCTGTCGATCGCCTTGGCGTTGGCCTCGGTGTCGGCGTCGTTCATGCGCCGCACGAACTTGATGCGCCATTCCGACAGGATGACCGAGAAGGCGACGTAGCCGCCGACCGCGGCCAGGGTCACCGCCGAGAAGCGCCAGTCGTAGAGGCTCCACAGCACCACGCCGACCAGGCAGATCTCGAACAGGGTCGGCAATATGTTGAAGGTGGTGAAGCGGATCAGGAACTCCATGCCGTTGGTGCCGCGCTCGATGACGCGGCTCAGCCCGCCGGTCTGGCGCTCGAGGTGGAAGCGCAGCGACAGTGCATGGAGATGGTGGAACACCTCGAGGGCGATGTTGCGGATGGCGCGCTGAGAGACCGGCGCGAAGATGGCATCGCGCAATTCGCCAAATGCCTGGGCCAGGATGCGGGCCACCCCATAGGCCAGGATGAGGACGACCGGAACGGCCACGGCCTGTGCCGTGGGCTCGCCCAGGGCATCGACGGCGTGCTTGTAGAGGACGGGGACGTAGACGTTGGTGACCTTGGCTGCGACCAGCAGCCCCATCGCCACGACGACGCGGCAGCGCAGCGCCGTCTCGCCCTCCGGCCACAGATGGCGGCCGACGACGCGCAAAACGGCCCAGCTGCGCCGCAAACCGAGCTTGGGAACGCCATCTTTGGCGGCTAGCGACATGTGTGCAAATTGCCTTCTTGGCGCGCGAGTTCAGTGGCGTGGTGGGCGATGGCCTTCTATCGTGGACCTACGGCCGAAGTAAGCCCCCGCTGGAAAGGGATTCATGAGATTTCGTAGGGCCATGATCGCTTTGGTGGCCGGTTTGGTTGCACCGCTTGCGGCTGGCGCCCAGGACGCCCGGCAGGTCGACATCTCGTATGAGATCACCTTCGCCGGCATCTCGGGATTCCGCATCGACGTCACCGCCCGCTTCAACGGCACGACCTACGACGTCCAGACCAAGACCTTCAAGGAAGGCATGCTGAAGGCCGTCACCATGAACTACGTCGGCCTCAACCGGGCGTGGGGCGGCTTCTCGACCAAGGGCGCCCAGCCTACGGCAGGCTCGTTGTCCATCAGCGTCGACGGCAAGCCGCGAACCTGGCTCGCACAGTACGGCGCCGCGGGCTTCCTGCAGGAAACGCATACGCCCGCCTGGAACCCGACGCCGCAGCAGACCATCAGCGACGCCGACCGCAAGGACTCGCTCGATCCCCTCTCGGCGGCGCTCAGCGTCGGCTTCGCGGGCGACGCCGCCTGCGACAAGACCGTGCGCAGCAACGACGGCAAGCGGCGCATCGACATCCTGTTCCGCAAGATCGGCATGGAGCCCGCCGCAGCCACCGGCATCCCGGGCGCGCAGGGCGACGTGCTGGTCTGCGAGATCTACACCAAGCGCATCGCCGGCGAGTTCGACGAGGCGCCCAAGGAAGCCGAGACCGAGCGCGAACGGCCGATCAGAATCTGGCTGGCACGCTTCGACAACACCCACATCCGCTATCCCGGCAAGATGGAGGCGCACACCCTGTTCGCCACCATCCGCGGCCGTGTCATGTCGTTCCGTTCGCGGCCCCAGACGCCCGAGGAGGCGGCGGCCATCCGGCGCTGAAAAAACGACGGGTGCCGGTTCAGGCTCGTGCTCGCAGCGGCGCGCAGGGCCGTCTTCCAGCCTCATGCTCCGTCGCGACATCTGGCCGAGCGAATCAGCGGCCCGTCATCAGTGCCGCCTGGTCCTCCGGCGCATAGAAGAAGTCGCCCGGGCGGAAATCATGGCCGAGGTCGCCGAGCAGGCGGCGCTGGCGCGGCGTGCAACGCTCGAAAAGCGCGGCGTAGGGCGTTCCGAAATCGTAAGCGCGCATGAACATCTGGCAGTAGTTGTAGAGGATGGTCTTGCGCGCCTTGCCCGAGCGGTTGGGCGACGGCCCGTGCCAGATCGCGTGCGGGAAGACGTAGGCGTCGCCGGCCTTGCCCAGCAGCGGCACCGCGCCCGGCATGTGCGGGTTGGGGATGCGCTCGGCGCGCTCGGGGAACGGCCGCAGGTGGCTGCCGGGAAAGATCGTGAAGTTGCCGCTGTCGGGCTCGGTGACGTCGGTCAGCAGGTACATCACCTTGACCGCCAGCGGCCGGCTGGTCTCGGTGACGCGGATGGCGCGCTGGGCCTCGCCGCCGTCGGTGTGGGTGTAGCCCGGAAACGTCTCGGTGGACGCGCGCACGATCGCCTGGCTCATCGAGAACTGGATGTAGGGGCCCATCAGGTCGAGGATCAGGTCGAATACCCGCGGGCGGTCGATCAGATCGATGAAGGCCTGGTGATAGGTCAGCAGATCGCGGCGATCCATGAACGCTTCCGGGTTGGGATCGGCGTGGTCGACCCAGGCATAGTGACCACGCGGCAGCCTGCCCGGCGCCGGCTCGTAGCCCGGCTGCGTTCGCACACGGTCGATCTGCCGGGAGAAGAAATCCACTTCCGCCGGGCTGAGCGCGCCCTCGAGCTGAAGGTAGCCGTCGACCGCCCACTGCTCGCGTTGCGCTTCGGTCAAAGCCCGTGTGGTGTTGGCCAGCATGCTGTTCTCCTTGCCATCGCATTTAGCCGCCGCCGATCGCCCGGCGTCGCGCGGTCGGGCGTCACTTCTGATACTGCTCGAACAGCTGCTTGATCCGCTTGGCCGCTTCGTCGGTGGCCTGTTCGGGAGTCATGTTGCGCTGCGTGATGTTGGCGGCCGCCTGCGGCCAGATCTGTTCCGACAGCACGGCCGAATAGGCGGGATTGTAGGACATCCACCACGGCACCGTCGGCTTGATCAGCCCCATGTCGACCGCGACCGGGCGGTGCGGGTCCTTCGGGTCGGTCCAGTAGGGATCGTTCTTCACGATGGAGGCCATCACCGGCAGGTAGCGCGCGCGGGTCTCCTTCAGGTAGGCGTTCAGGTTCGCCGGCTGAATGAAATCGCGCAGCAATGCCTTGGCGCCGTCGACGTTCTTCGACCCCTTCGGGACGATGGTGGGGGCAATCGCCAGCACGCTCGCCACCGGCTTGCCGTCATTGCCGAGCGGAACGCCGCTGGTGATGATCTCCTTGTAGTAGAGATCGGGCTTGTCCATCTGCGCCGCGGCGATGGAGATGGTGGCGTTGGGCGTCATCACGATCTGCTTGGCGAAGAAGGCGTTGTTGTTGTCGACGTCGCCCCAGTTGATCGCACCCGGCGGCACAAAGCCCTTCTTGAACGGCGTCGTCAGCCTCTCCAGCGTCGTGATCGCCGCCTTGCGCACGGCAGGGTCGTCGATGTTCAGCTTGCCGTCGGGCGTGACGATGCCGACGCCGCCATAGCTGACCAGGAACTGGTGGAACAGGTTGCCGGCATCGGCCTCCTTCGCCGCCATCGAATAGCCCAGGCCGAAGATCCGCTTGCCCTTGGAGCGCAGCTTGTCCTGCACGCTCTGGAAGAAGTCGTAGAACTTGTCCTGCGTGCCCGGCACGTCGCCCTTGGCAAAGCCCGCTTCCTCGATCAACGGCAGCCAGTGCGAATTCAGCAGCGAGGAGGCTTTCGTCGGCACGCCGTAATACGACGACTTCTTCTGCTTGGCGTTATAGAGGCGCGCACTGATCAGCGCGGTTTCCGTGAATTCGGCCTTCTGCGATTCCACGACTTCGGAGACATCTTCCAGCTGATCGTTCCAGGCCGCGCGCGGCACCAGGAAGCGGTCGCCGGTGACGGTATGCACCACATCCGGCACGTCGCCCACCTGCATGGCCGCGATCAGCTTGGTGATCACGTCCGGCCCGTTCATGATGGTCAGATTGACCTTGGTGTTGTTGCGCTTCTCCCAGTCCGCCATCCAGGCGATCACGGCATCGTTTTCGGCCTTGTAGAAACCCTGGGTCCACCAGACGGTGAGCTCCCCAGCCGCCGTGGCGCGGCGCGGCCTGAGGCCAGTGCCCGCCGCGACCGCGGCACTCACGCCAACCAATGTCCGACGCCGTGTCATGCGCTTCATGTTGCTTCCTCCCAAGACGCCCAGCAGGCGCCGCGTTCAACCTTTCACGCCTCCCATGGTCAGACCGCCATGCATCTTGCGGCGGACGCCGTAGTAGATGAGCAAGGGCGGAATGGCATAGATGATCGCCGCCGCCATCAGGTAGTTCCAGGGCGCCTCGTCCCCCACCAGGAACTTGCCGAGCGTCACCGGCACGGTGACGACCTTGCCGCCCGACAGCAGCAGGAAAGCATAGAGATATTCGTTCCATGACAGCAGCAGCGCATAAGTGCCGATCGCCACCAGGGCGGGCGCCATCAGCGGCAGATAGATGCGGAAGAAGATTTGCGGTGGCGAGGCGCCGTCGATGCGCGCCGCCTCGTCCAGCTCGAACGGGATCGAGGCGCTGTATTGCTGGAAAATGAAGATCGCGTAGGGCGTGGCGAAGGTCACTTCGACCGCGATCACCGCGATCGGATTGTTGGTCAGGCCATATTTTCCCATGATGCCGTAGAACGGGATGGCCAGGAACGACATCGGGATCACGTAGGTCAGCAGCGCCGCATTGGTCAGCATCCAGCCGTTGCGGATGCGCATCCGGCTGATGGTGAAGCTGGCCAGGGTGCCGATCGTCAGGGTCAGGAACGCGACAGCGATGCCGATGAAGAAACTGTTGCCCATCTGGTTCCAGAAGGTCTCCAGCAGCCAGAAGGTTTGGCGGAACACGACCTCGAACGCATGCGGGCTGGGGGCGACGGGGATGACGGAGGTGCTGAGCACCTCCTCCTTCTCCTGCATCGACACGCGGATGATGTTGTAGATCGGCAGCAGCGTCCAAACGAGCAGCACGGACGACAGCAACCACACGCCAATGCTGTTGAGCGCGCGGGCCCGGCGGTGCGCGGTCATATCGTGACCTCGCTGCGCCGCAACTGGCGCATCAGCAGGATCACCAGCGGGATCAGCAGCGGCAGCGCCGTCAGCACCGTCGCCATGCCGAGGCCGGGATCGCCCAGCTCGAAGGCGTTACGGATGCCGAGCGTCGCCAGCACATGCGTCGACAGCGCCGGCCCGCCGCCGGAGATGAAGCGCACGGCGTTGAAATCGCCCAGCGCCCAGATGGTGGAGAGCATGGTGCAGACCAGGTACATCCCGGCCATCAACGGCAGGGTCACGAGCGTGAATTTCTGGACCGGGCTCGCGCCATCGACGTCCGCCGCCTCATACAGCTCGAGCGAGATGGCCATGCGCCCGGCGAGGAAGATCAGGGTCCAGAAGGGCAGCCATTTCCAGATATGGCCGTAGATGACCGAAGCCAGTGCAAGGCCGTGGCTGTCGAGCCAGGGCGGCCCGTCGACCTGCGCCACATTCCAGATGATGTTGTTGATCAGCCCCCATTGCCCGTTCAGCATCCAGTTGATCGACAGGTAGCTCGGCAGCGCCGGCACCGCCCAGGGCAGCATGAAGATCAGCAGCAGGACCTTGCTCCACCAGCCCTTGCGCATGAAGAAGCCCGACAGCAGCAGCGCCAGAAACAACTTCAGGTTCACGCCGAACAGCAGATAGAGCAGCGTGTTCACCACGGTGCGCGGATAGACCGGATCGTTGAACAGCGCCCGATAGCTGGCCGGATCGCTGCCCAGCCACAGCCCGTAGCCGATCGGATAGATCACGAAGGCCACGAAGACCGCGACGTACGGAGTGACGAAGGCCAGCGCCCAGAGCTTGTCGGCGTCAAACGTGCCGCGGCGCCGCCGCGCCAGAGGCGTGGTATTCGTGGCCGCGACTGTGCTGTCGGTCGTGGTCGTGACCGCCATCGTTCGGCTCCTTCCCAGTGGCCCCGCGTTCTGGCGCGCGGTGGCGTTCCTGTCAGTTCGGCGATGGCGGCCTGTTCGTCATGGCCTGCCTCGGCCGGCTCAGTCTGAAGGCGAGTTTGGCAAGTTGCCCGGTGCGATACAACCGGCGCCGCTCGCAATTACGCCAGCGTTGGCAGCCCGAGCGAGATCACGTCCTCGGCCAGCGTGTTGTCGACGGCGACTTCGAAGGTCGCGCCTGGCGAAACAAAGCCGCCGGACACCAGCCCGTCGCGCAACCGGTCGTAGCCGGCGCGCGGCAGGATCGGCGTGGTGCCCCAGATGCCGAGCGCCTTGTAGCGGGTGCAGGCGGCCGCGAGGATCGCGGAGGGCAGATCGGTGAAGTAGCCCGCGATCGCGGCGGCGATCTCCGCCCCGCTGGCCTTCGCCACCCACTTCTCCGTGCGGTCGATCGCCCGCACCAGGCCCAAGAACTCGTCGCGCCGCGACGCCAGCGTGCCGCGCCGCGCGTAGAAGCAGGTGTAGGAGGTCGGGCCGCGCCGCGCTGCCTCGTACCAGACATGCGCCGCGCCCTCGGCCAGCAGCAGGCTGGGGAACGGCTCGAACACCTGGATGACGTCGACGGCGCCCGCCTTCAGGGCCGCCATGTTCTCGGCCATCGTCCGGCCGCTCACGCGCCTGATGCCGGCGGGGTCGATGCCGGCCAGGCGCAGATCGTGTTGCAGGCAGAGCCAGGGCGTCGGCACTTCGCTCACCGTGGCGAGCGTCACCGATTTCAGGTCGGCCAGCGTGAAGCCGGGCCTGGGCAGGCGGCCCATCAGCAGGAACGGATCGCGTGTCACGACCTCGCCGAAGCAGACCAGGTCGCAGCCGGGGAGCTTGTGATAGGTCTCCATCACCCGCATCGGCCCGCCCCAGCTCACGTCGACCGTGCCGTCCATGACGCGGCGCGCCGTCTCCCTGGGATGCGGTGAGCTGGTGAAGCGGATCTCCACGCCTTCTGTCGCGAAGGCATCGCGCGCCAGTGCCACGTAGAAGGGCGCGTAGAACAGCCCACGCAACGCTTCCTGGAGGATGATGGCCATACGACGGTCCTCGTTCGGGCAGGTGCGCCAGGATAACGCGACAGGCAACCGCCACCCGAAGATTTCATGTTACGCTTCGACCCGTTTGGGAAGGAAGCGCGTCCTGCCATCGATCGACTCATGGGCTGCCGCGGGGCCGCGCGGCCCCGGCAGCCTGCACAAGCTGATGC
>JAEWIV010000041.1 GCA_023386865.1 Pseudomonadota bacterium | reverse complement strand
AGATGAACACCCGCCTGCAGGTCGAGCATCCCGTCACCGAGCTGATCACCGGCCTCGACCTGGTCGAGCTGATGATCCGCGTCGCCGCCGGCGAGAGGCTGCCGCTCGAGCAGAAGGACGTGAAGCTCAACGGCTGGGCCGTCGAGGCCCGCCTCTACGCCGAGGATCCGTTCCGCAACTTCCTGCCCTCGACCGGCCGCCTGGTGAAGTACCGCGAGCCCGAGCCCGGACCCGACGTGCGCGTCGACACCGGCGTCTACGAGGGCGGCGAGATCTCGATGTTCTACGACCCGATGATCGCCAAGCTCTGCACCTATGGACGGACGCGCATCGATGCGATCGAGCGCATGCGTCGCGCGCTCGACGAGTTCTATGTCAGGGGCGTGTCGCACAACGTGCCGTTCCTGGCGGCGCTGATGGCTCATCCGCGCTTCCGCGCCGGCAAGCTCACCACCAACTTCATTGCCGAGGAGTTCAAGGGCGGCTTCACCACGGCGCATCTGCCGCCGAAGGATCCGGCGATGCTGGCCGCCGTCGCCGCCGTCGTCGACCGCATCAAGCTCGGCCGCCGCGGCGCGCCGGCGGACAACCGCGTGGTGTTGCTCAATCGCGAGCCCATCGCCGTCACCGTGGACGGTGGCAATTCGGCGTTCATCGTCGAAGCGGGCGGCCGCGGCCTCGAGGTCGAGACCGGCTGGACGCCCGGCGAGCCGCTGATGTATGCGACCGTCGGCAAGCAGGCGATGGTGGTCCAAGTCGACGCCGCCGGCTCCGGCTGGCGGCTGATCAACGAAGGCGGTCAGGCCGAGGCGCTGGTGCTGACGCCGCGCCAGGCCGAGCTCTACGCCCTGATGCCGGTCAAGGCCGCACCCGACACGTCGAAGTTCCTGCTGTCGCCCATGCCGGGCCTGCTCGCCTCGGTGGCGGTGAGCGAGGGCCAGGAGGTCAAGGCGGGCGAGGCGCTGGCCGTCGTCGAGGCGATGAAGATGGAGAACGTGCTGCGCGCGGTGCGCGACGGCACGGTCAAGACCCTGCACGCCAAGGCGGGCGACAGCCTGCGCGTCGACCAGAAGATCATCGAGTTCGCCTGAGCCGATGGCGCTGCAGGCTCGCCTCACCATCAGCGGCCGTGTGCAGGGTGTCGGCTACCGCGACTGGACGATCACGACCGCGCGACGGCTCGGTCTCACCGGCTGGGTCCGCAACCGCGCGGACGGCGCGGTCGAGGCCCTGATCGTCGGCGACGACCAGTCCGTCGGCGAGATGATCGACGCCTGCCGCCGCGGTCCTCCCGCTGCCCGTGTCGACAACGTCGACATCGAGCCGGTCGATCTCGACGTCCTGCCCCAGGGGTTCACGCAGCTGCCGACAGCCTGAAGTCTTGCCTCCCTGCGCGAAGCGCGGGGAGGTGGCCCGAAGGGCCGGAGGGGTCATGAGCAACCATGCTGATGCTCATGACCCCTCCGCCCGCTTCGCGGGCACCTCCCCACCGCGGATTCCGCGATGGGGAGGAAATTCTTTAAGCAGCGACTGGCGGCCTGATGCCTTCGGCGAACACCTCCTCAAAGGTCTTGGCCAGCGCCGTGTCGAGATCGGCCATGGTCACCGGCAGCCCGAGATCGACCAGCGAGGTCACGCCGTGATCGGCGATGCCGCAGGGCACGATTCCCGCATAGTGCGACAAGTCGGGTTCGACGTTGATCGACAGCCCATGGAACGACACCCAGTGCCGGATGCGGACGCCAATGGCGGCGATCTTGTCTTCACGCGGAGTGCCGTCGGGCAGGGGCGGCTTGTCGGGCCGCACCACCCAGACGCCGACCCGCCCGGCGCGGCGCTCTGCGGTCACGCTGAAGCGCGCCAGGGTGCGGATGGTCCATTCCTCGAGGTCGGACACGAAACGCCGCACGTCCTGGCGGCGGGCGCGCAGGTCGAGCATGGCATAGACCACGCGCTGGCCGGGCCCGTGATAAGTGTACTGCCCGCCGCGCCCCGCGACATGGACGGGAAAGCGCATGGGCTGCAGCAGGTCCTGCGGCCGGGCGCTGGTGCCCGACGTGTAGAGCGGCGGGTGCTCCAGCAGCCAGACCAGCTCGCGCGCGCGGCCCGCCCGGATGTCGGCCACGCGCTGCTCCATGACGGCAAGCGCCTCCGGGTAGGGCACCAGGCCGTCGGAAATGCGCCATTCCGGTTTGTCCATTGTGGCAAAATCGGAGCTTCCGGGGCGGAGCGCAAGTCGCCTTGCCACTGCGGGGTCTATTTGGTATCCCCCGCCGCATCGACCGGCGCGGCCATGGCGGAATTGGTAGACGCGCTAGCTTGAGGTGCTAGTGCCGCGAGGCGTGGAAGTTCGAGTCTTCTTGGCCGCACCAAACTCGCCGGTTCGATCGAAAAGGTGATATGCCGCCCATTGGGACCCCCAATTGGCGGCCCTTTTTGTTGGGGATGATGCGTTTCGCGACGGGGAGGCGAGCTTGGCGGACGAACTTACCGAAAGCGCGCTTCGCTACCACCGCATTCCGCGCCCGGGCAAGACCGAGGTCGTGCCGACCAAGCCGCTGGCCACCCAGCGCGACCTGTCGCTCGCCTATTCGCCCGGCGTCGCCGCCGCCTGCGACGAGATCGTCCGCGACCCCGCCACCGCCGCCGAGCTGACGGGGCGGGCCAACCTGGTGGCCGTCGTGACCAACGGCACGGCCGTGCTGGGCCTGGGCTCGATCGGCCCGCTCGCCGCCAAGCCGGTGATGGAAGGCAAGGGCGTCCTGTTCAAGAAGTTCGCCGGCATCGACGTCTTCGACATCGAGCTGGCCGAGAACGACCAGGACAAGCTGGTGGACATCGTGGCGGCGCTGGAGCCGACCTTCGGCGGCATCAACCTCGAGGACATCAAGGCGCCGGAGTGCTTCTACGTCGAGCAGAAGCTGCGCGAGCGGCTGTCGATCCCGGTGTTCCACGACGACCAGCACGGCACCGCGATCATCGTCGGCGCCGCTGTCCGCAACGGCCTCACCCTGGTCGGCAAGGACATCGCCAATGTGAAGCTGGTGGTCTCGGGCGCCGGCGCGGCGGCGCTGTCCTGCCTCGGCCTGCTCGAGAAGCTCGGTCTCCCGAAGGAAAACATGTGGGTCACCGACATTGCGGGCGTGGTCTGGAAGGGCCGCAACGAGCTGATGGACCCGTGGAAGGAGCGCTACGCCCGCGACACGCCGGCGCGTACCCTGGCCGAGGTGATCGGCGGCGCCGACATCTTCCTCGGCCTGTCGGCGGGCGGCGTGCTCAAGAAGGAGATGGTCGCCAAGATGGCGGCCAAGCCGCTGATCCTGGCGCTCGCCAACCCCAACCCGGAGATCACGCCGGAGGACGTCGCCGCCGTCCGCGACGACGCCATCGTCGCCACCGGCCGCAGCGACTATCCCAACCAGGTGAACAACGTCCTCTGCTTCCCCTACATCTTCCGCGGCGCGCTCGATGTCGGGGCGCGGGCGGTCAACGACGACATGAAGATCGCCTGCGTGCGGGCGCTCGCCTCGCTCGCCCAGAAGGAGCCGTCCGAGGTCGTGGCGCGCGCCTTCGGCGAGCAGGCGGGCGGCGGCTTCGGCGCCAACCAGATCATCCCCAAGCCGTTCGATCCGCGCCTGATCGTCGAGCTCGCGCCGGCCGTCGCGCGCGCCGCCATGGATTCGGGCGTCGCCACCCGGCCGATCGCCGACTTCGAGGCCTATCGCCAGCAGCTCAACCAGTTCGTCTTCAAGTCCGGCCTGGTCATGCGGCCGGTGTTCGAGCAGGCCCGCGCCAACCCCAAGCGGGTGATCTTCAGCGCCGGCGAGGACGACCGCGTGCTGCGCGCCGCCCAGATCATCCTCGACGAGGGCGTCGCCCAGCCGATCCTCATCGGCCGGCCCGAGATCGTGCGCCGCCGCGCCGAGCGGCTTGGCCTGCGCTTCCGTCCGGGCGTCGATGCCGAGCTGATCGATCCCTCGAACGACCCGCGCTACGACCGCTACTGGGGCGCCTATCACCAGCTCATGGAGCGGCGCGGCGTCACCGAGCCCACGGCGCGCAACCTGGTGCGCACCAGCCCGACCCTGATCGCCGCCCTGGCGGTCCGGCTGGGCGACGCCGATGCCATGATCGCCGGCACCTACGGCCGCTTCCGCACCCATTTTGCCCATGTGCGCGACGTCATCGGCACGCGCGAGGGCGTGCACCGGATGGCGGCGCTCAGCCTGGTGGTGATGCCGACCCGCTCGCTGTTCATCGCCGACACCTATGTGAACGACGATCCCGACGCCGAGACCCTTGTCGACATCACCCTGCTGGCGGCCGACGCCGTGCTGCGCTTCGGCATCCAGCCCAAGGTGGCGCTGATCTCGCATTCGAGCTTCGGCAGCTCCGACCATCCATCGGCGCGCAAGATGGCGGCGGCGGTGAAGATCCTGCAGCAGCGCGCGCCGGCCCTCGAGGTCGAGGGCGAGATGCACGGCGATGCCGCGCTCGATCCCGAGATCCGCAGCAACGCCTTCCCGCGCTCGCGGCTGAAGGGCTCCGCCAACCTGGTGATCTGCCCGTCGCTCGACGCCGCCAACATCGCCTTCAACCTGCTGAAGAACGCGGTCGACGGCCTGCATATCGGGCCGATGCTGCTCGGCACCGCGCGGCCGGCGCACGTGCTCACCTCGTCGGTCACCGCCCGCGGCATCCTCAACATGACCGCGCTCTCCGTCGTCGAGGCCCAGCGCCTGGCCGAGGCCCGCGGATGAGCGAGCCCGACGTCCTCGACGAAGTGACGCCGGAGCTGGTCCGGCGCGTCGAGGCAGCGCTCGCCGACGATCATGCCGAGGATGTCAGGAGCCTGCTGACCGGTCTCAGCGCCACCGGGCAGGCCTCCATCATCGAGCAGATCTCCGAGCTCGAGCGCGACAAGCTGGTCGCCATCCTCAAGAAGGACCTCGATCCCGAGACCTTGATCGAGCTCGACGAGGAGGTCCTGGAAGACGTCCTCGACCAGCTCGACAGCAAGGACATCGCCGCCGCCGCCCGCGAGCTCGAGACCGACGACGCGGCGACCATCCTCGAGGAGCTGCCGGAGGACGAGCGTCGCGAGGTCCTGGCCGAGCTGCCGGCGGCGGAGCGCGCCGAGATCGAGAGCGCGCTCGCCTATCCCGAGGGCACGGCCGGGCGCCTCATGCAGCGCTCGCTGGTCAAGATCCCCGACGGCTGGACGGTGGGCGAGGTGATCGACCACTGCCGCGAGGCGACCGACCTGCCCGACGACGTCTACGACATCTTCGTCGTCGATCCCGCGGGCCGGCTGCGCGGCTCGGTGCCCCTGGGACGCATGCTGCGCACCAAGCGGCCCGTGCCGATCGCCGATATCGTCGATCCCGACATCCCCTCGGTGCCGGCGAGCGCCGATCAGGTCGAGGTCGCCCATCTGTTCCGCGACAAGAACCTGGTGTCCTGCCCCGTCGTCGACGAGCGCGGGCGGCTGGAAGGCGTGATCATGGTCGACGACGTGGTCGACGTCATCGACGAGGAGGCCGAGGAGGACATCCTGAGGATGGGCGGCGTCGGCATCGACGACATGCATGCCCCGCCGGTGCGCACCGCGCGCCTGCGCGCCGTCTGGCTGACGGTGAATCTCGCCACGGCGATCCTGGCCTCGCTGGTGATCGGCCAGTTCGAAGGCGCGATCGAGAAGATCGTCGCCTTGGCCGTGCTGATGCCGATCGTGGCCTCGATGGGCGGCAACGCCGGCACGCAGACCGTGACGGTGGCCGTGCGCGCTCTCGCCACCGGCCAGCTCACGGCCGCCAATGCGCTGCGCTTCGTTGCCAAGGAAGCGGCGGTCGGCGGCCTCAACGGCATGATCTTCGCCCTGGTCATGGGCGCCGCCGTCGTCGCCTGGTACGGCGATTGGCGGCTCGGCGCCGTGATCGGCGCTGCCATGATCTGCAACCTGATCGCCGCCGCGCTCGCCGGCACGCTGATCCCGCTCGGCCTGCAGAAGTTCGGCGTCGATCCGGCGGTGTCGTCGACCGTGTTCCTGACCACCGTCACCGACGTGATCGGCTTCCTGGCGTTCCTCGGCCTGGCGACGCTGTTCCTGCTGTGAGCGACGGCGGCGAGGCGGCGCGATGACCACGATCGTTCGCCTGCTGGCGGTGGCGGCACTGATGCTGGCGGCCCCGCTCGCGCAGGCGCAGAACAAGGTGCCGTCGGAGCGCGCGCTGGAGGCGCTGGTCAAGGCGACGCTGCTCACCTTCAACGACGCCAACGTCACCGGCAACTACCAGGTGTTCCACGCCAGGCTCTCCAAGGCGTTCCGCGAGCAGTTCCCGGTCGAGCGGCTGGCGCGGCGCTTCCAGGAGTTCAACAGCAAGCGCATCGACTTCGACATCGTCGCCGCGCTGAAGCCCGCCTACGATCCGGCTTCCAAGGTCGACGACGACGGCAGGCTGCTGGTGAAAGGCCACTTCCCAACCGAGCCGAAGCAGGTCTATTTCGATCTCCAGTTCATTCCGTCCGACGGCGAGTGGAAGCTGATCGGCATCAACGTCAAGATCGGCGACCCGCAGTGATGGACAACCCTCCGACAGGCAAGGCAGCAGCATGATCCCCAACGCAATGCCGCCGTTCGATTTCGGTCTGGGCGAGACCGCCGATGCGCTGCGCGAGCAGGTCCAGCGCTTCTCCGCCGACCAGGTGGCGCCGATCGCCGCCGAGCTCGACAAGACCGACCGCTTCCCGCGCGAGCTGTGGCCCAGGATGGGCGAGCTCGGCCTGCACGGCATCACCGTCGAGGAGGAATATGGCGGCTCGGGCCTCGGTTACCTCGAGCACGTCATCGCCGTCGAGGAGGTGAGCCGCGCCTCGGCCGCCGTCGGCCTTTCCTACGGCGCCCATTCCAACCTCTGCGTCAACCAGATCCGCCGCAACGGCAACGACGAGCAGAAGAAGCGCTTCCTGCCCAGGCTGATCTCCGGCGAGCACGTCGGCAGCCTGGCGATGAGCGAATCGGGCGCGGGCTCCGACGTCGTCTCCATGAAGCTGCGCGCCGACAAGAAGGGCGACCGCTACGTCCTGAACGGCACCAAGATGTGGATCACCAACAGCCCCGACGCGCAGGTCATCGTGGTCTACGCCAAGACCGATCCCAACGCCGGGCCGCGCGGCATCACCGCCTTCATCGTCGAGACCGACCGCAAAGGCTTCAAGGTCGCCCAGAAGCTCGACAAGATGGGCATGCGCGGCTCGTCGACCGGCGAGCTGGTGTTCGAGGATTGCGAGATCCCGGCCGAGAACGTGCTGGGCCAGGTCGGCAAGGGCGTGAATGTGCTGATGAGCGGCCTCGACTACGAGCGCGCCGTGCTGGCGGCGGGCCCGCTCGGCATCATGCAGGCGGCGATGGACGTCGTCGTGCCCTACGTGCACGAGCGCAAGCAGTTCGGCCAGGCGATCGGCGAGTTCCAGCTGGTCCAGGGCAAGCTCGCCGACATGTACACCACCATGAACGCCTGCAAGGCCTATGTGTACGCCGTCGCCAAGGCCTGCGACCGCGGCCAGACCACGCGCAAGGATTCGGCCGGCGCGATTCTCTACGCCGCCGAGAAGGCGACGCTGGTGGCGCTCGACGCCATCCAGCTGCTGGGCGGCAACGGCTACATCAACGACTATCCGACCGGCCGCCTGCTGCGCGACGCCAAGCTCTACGAGATCGGCGCCGGCACCAGCGAGATCCGCCGCATGCTGATCGGCCGCGAGCTGTTCGCCGAGACGGCTTAGCACTTCCTCCCCAAGCGAAGCTTGGGGAGGCATCATTGACGGTTGGTTGCTTTGCGTACACACTGTGTACCTAAACCATGCCGCGTTACCTCACCGACCAGGACATCGCCGACTTCCGCGCCGAGCTCTGCAAGGTCGCGACCGAGCGCTTCGCCCGCTTCGGCTACGAAGGCGTCACCATGCGCCAGCTCGCCGAGGCGCTGGGCTGCAGCCCCAAGACGCCCTACCGCTATTTCAAGGACAAGGCCGACATCCTGGCGACCGTGCGCGGCCAGGCGTTTGCGAAGTTCGCCGACGCGCTGGAAGCGGCGTTGGCCGACGCGCCTGCCGATCCGGCGGGACGAGCGCGACGCACCGGCGAGGCGTACTTCCGCTTCGCCATGCAGAATCCGCACGCCTATCGCATCATGTTCGACATCGATGCGCCGATCGACGACAGCCACCCCGATCTCGGGCCACAGGCCGACCGTGCCGCGAGGTACATCACCCGCGCCGCCGAAAGCCTGGCCGAGGCCGGCGTGATCGATGTCGATCCCACGATGTTCGGCTATGCGATGTGGGCGGCCGCGCACGGGCTGGTGATGTTGCAGCAGGCCGGCATGCTGGACCATGCTCCCGACTATCGGACCTTGGCGAATTTCCATGGCGCGCTGATGCTGAAGGGCGCCGCGCCGGCCAAGGCGAAGACCAAGGCGGGACGGAAGCGATGACTCCAGGTGTGGCGGCGGGCGAGCGTTTCAGGAGCTGGGCCGACGTCCAGGCCAACGCCGCACGCGCCGCCGGCGGGCTGCGGGCGCTGGGCATCGGCGAGGACGACAGCGTGGCGCTGATGCTGCGCAACGACTTCGCGACCTTCGAGGTCAACATGGCGGCGGGCCAGATCGGCGCCTATGCCGTGCCTATCAACTGGCATTTCACGCCGGAGGAGGCGGGGTACATCCTGGCCGACTGCGGCGCCAAGGTGCTGGTGGCTCACGGCGACCTCTACGCCCAGATCGCGCCCGGGGTGCCGGCGGGCGTGACGGTGCTCATCGTGCCGACACCCGAGGAGATCGCCGCGGCCTACAACGTGCCGGCCGAGAAGCGCCGCGCGCCCGCAGGCATCGAGACCTGGGACGCCTTCGTCGCCGGAAGCGCGGCGAACACCGAGCCGCCCAAGGCGGCGCGCGGCAGCATGATCTATACCTCGGGCACGACCGGCCGGCCCAAGGGCGTGCGCCGCCGGCCGGCCTCGCCCGAGCTGCAGGCCCTGGCGGCCGGCGAGGCCGCCAAGTACTGGGGCATCAAGGCCGATCCGTCGATCGTCGTGCTGATGAACGGCCCGATGTACCACTCCGCGCCAGCCGCCTACGGCATGGGCAGCGCGCGGCTCGGTCTCGGCATGGTGCTGCAGCCGCGCTTCGATGCCGAGGACATGCTGCGGCTGATCGAGAGGCACAAGGTGAGCCACATGCACATCGTGCCGACCATGTTCGTGCGCCTGTTGCGCCTGCCCGACGCGGTGAAGCGGCGCTACGATCTCTCGTCGCTGCGCTGGGTCACTCATGGCGCCGCGCCGTGCCCGCCGGCGGTGAAGCGCCGGATGATCGACTGGTGGGGACCGGTGATCAACGAATACTACGGCGCCACCGAGACCGGCATCGTGGTCTGGCACAATTCGCAGGAAGCGCTCGCCAAGCCCGGCACCGTGGGCCGCGTCGTCGAGGGCGCGGTGATGCGCATCGTCGACGAGCAGGGCCACGACGTGAAGCGGGGCGAGGTGGGCGAGATCTACCTGCGCGGCCCTCACCTGGCCGAATTCACCTACAACAACGACGATGCCAAGCGCCGCGAGATCGCGCTGGGCGACCTCGTGACGGTGGGCGACGTCGGCTACCAGGATGCCGACGGCTACCTCTTCCTGTGCGACCGCAAGCGCGACATGATCATCTCCGGCGGCGTCAACATCTACCCGGCCGAGATCGAGTCGGTGCTGATCCAGATGCCGGGCGTGCGCGACTGCGCGGTGTTCGGCATCCCCGACGAGGAGTTCGGCGAGCAGATCTGCGCGCATGTCGAGCCGCTGGGCGGCGCGGCGATCGATGCGACGGCCGTCAGGGCCTGGCTCGGCGAGCATCTGGCGCGCTACAAGGTGCCAAGGATCGTCGAGTTCAGCGCCGCCCTGCCGCGCGAGGATTCGGGCAAGATCTTCAAACGCAAGCTCCGTGCGCCATATTGGGAGAAAGCGGGCCGCAGCATCTGAAGGAAATCATGTCCGACGACGACGTCACCCTGTTCGGCAAGCTCAGGAACAAGCTGATAGACAGCAAGCAGAAGTGGGCCGAGAGCGGCCGGCTGCTGACCGGCAAGGCGGCCTCCCACGCGCAGCGCCTGCCGCCGGGCCAGCGCCAGGTCGAGACCTGGCCGGTGCTCGATCTCGGCATCCAGCCCGAGATCCCGACCCACGCCTGGCGCCTGTTCGTCGACGGCGAGGTCGAGAACCCGACGACCTGGAAATGGGGCGAGTTCACCGACCTGCCCAGGACCATGCTGACGACGGACATCCACTGCGTCACCGCCTGGTCGCGCTACGACAACGAGTGGCAGGGCGTCCGCGCCCGCGACCTCCTGCGGCTCGTGAAGCCCAAGCCCGCGGCGCAGCACGTCATCTTCCACGCCTACGACACGTACACCACCAACGTGCCGCTCGCCGACTTCTCGGCCGACGACGTCATGCTGGCCTGGAGCTGGAACGGCGAGCCGATCAGCCGCGAGCATGGCGGGCCGCTGCGCGTGGTGATCCCCAGGCTCTACTTCTGGAAGAGCGCCAAGTGGCTGAAGCGCATCGAGTTCTCGGTGCACGACAAGCCCGGCTTCTGGGAAGTGCGCGGCTACCACAACTACGGCGACCCGTGGCTCGAGCAGCGCTACGACGAGGAGGGCTGACAATGGCATCGGCGCACGACTTCACCTTCACCACCATCGACAACAAGCCGCTCGACATGAAGAGCCTGGCCGGCAAGCCCGTGCTGCTGGTGAACGTCGCCTCCTATTGCGGGTTCACGCCGCAGTACACCGACCTCGAGAAGCTGCACGAGACCTACGGGCCCAAGGGCCTGGTCGTGCTGGGCGTGCCGTGCAACGACTTCGGCGCCCAGGAGCCGCGCACCGAGCCCGAGATCGCCAAGTTCTGCGAAAGCATGTACGGCGTGACGTTTCCGCTCACCGCCAAGCAGAAGGTGATCGGCCCCGACGCCCACGCGCTCTACCGGTGGATCGCCGACGAGGCGGGCGAGGGCGCGGCGCCGAAGTGGAACTTCCACAAGTACCTGATCGGCAAGGACGGCAGCCTGCAGGGCGCCTGGCCGAGCCGGGTGCGGCCGGGCTCGAGCGAGATCACAGACGCGATCGAGAAGGCGCTTTAGTACGGTGTCGCCGGTCCCTCGCTAAGCTCGGGACGACAGTTTTGCTTTCACCGCCTCGAACACGTCGTGGAACATCGCCGTCGTCAGCCGGCCGGTGTTCGTGTTGTAGCGCGAGCAGTGGTAGCTGTCGGCCAGCGTGAGCCCGGTCGGCAGGCTGTGCAGGCGGCCGTGGATGAACGGATAGCTTCCGGCCGGCCGCACCGTCAGCGCCCGCAGCACCTGGTCGTGCGCGCCCTTGCCCAGGGCCACGATGACCTCGAGCGCCGGCATCACCGCGAGCTCGGCCTGCAGGAACGGGCGGCAGCTGGTGAACTCGACGGGCAGCGGCTTGTTCTCGGGCGGCAGGCAGCGCACGGCGTTGGCGATGCGCGCATCGACCAGGCGAAGCCCGTCGTTGGGATCGGCCTTGTAGGTGCCCTGGGCGAAGCCGAAGGCCAGCAGCGTCGAATAGAGCAGGTCGCCGGCATAGTCGCCGGTGAAGGGACGGCCGGTACGGTTGGCGCCGCGCATGCCGGGCGCGAGGCCGACGATCAGCAGGCGCGCGTCGAGGCTGCCGAACGAGCGGACGGGCGCGTTCTTCCAGTCAGGGTATTGGCCCTGGAGCTCGTGCCGGAAGGCAACGAGCCTGGGACAGCGCGGACAGTCGAGTCCCGGTTCCTCGAAACGCGACGCCGCCACCGACGATCAGGCCGACTTCATCAGATGATCGGCGCTGCCGTCGTCGAGATCGCCGTTGGCGACAGCCGTCCGTTGCGGACGCTCCGACGGGTTGCGGGCGATCAGCGGCGCCAGCTCGGACAGCTCGATGAAGTCGTCGGCCTGGCGGCGCAGCTCGTCGGCCACCATCGGCGGCGACGACTTGATGGTGCTGACCACCGAGACGCGCAGCCCCTTGCGCTGCACCGCCTCGACGAGGCGGCGGAAGTCGCCGTCGCCCGAGAACAGGATCACATGGTCCAGATGCTCGGCCATCTCCAGCACGTCGATGGCCAGCTCGATATCCATGTTGCCCTTGATCTTGCGGCGGCCCATGGCATCGGTGAATTCCTTGGTCGGCTTGGTCACCATGGTGTAGCCGTTGTAGTCCAGCCAATCGATCAGCGGGCGGATCGGCGAATACTCCTGATCCTCGACCAGGGCGGTGTAATAGTAGGCGCGCACCAGATGGCCTTTCTCGCGGAAGACCTTGAGCAGGCGTCGATAGTCGATGTCGAAACCGAGCGCGCGTGCAGCGGAGTAGAGGTTGGCGCCGTCGATGAAGAGCGCGACGCGCTCGTTCTCGTAGAAATTGCCTTTCATGGCCGCGAATCCTTTTTGGAATATGCGCAGAGGGAGCGAAAAAATTTATTTAGCTGAAGGAGCTACGTAACCCACACCTCTCCCACAGCAGGTTAAGTTTACGCTATTAACCTATAGATCACAAGGGCTTGGAGTTCTTTGCTGGTGGAAAACACCGGACGGTCACAGGTATTCGTCGCGCTGGGAGCAAACCTGGATCACCCGATCCATGGGCCGCCCCGGAAGGTCCTGGAGGCTGCCTTGGCCGATCTGGCGGGCCGTGGCGTGGCGATTCTCGCTGTCTCTCCGTGGTACCGGACGGCGCCCGTTCCGGCGTCGGATCAGCCTTGGTACGTCAACGCCGTGGCCGAGGTCGCGACCGACCTGTCGGCCGACGCTCTCCTGGCGCGCCTGCACGCGGTCGAAGACGCCTTCGGGCGGGTGCGCAGCGTACCCAATGCCGCCCGGCTGATCGATCTCGATCTCCTTGATTTCAAAGGGGAAATTGCGGCCGGCGGAGCGGGCCGGGCGATCCTGCCGCATCCCCGCATGGAAGCCCGGGCCTTCGTGCTGCGGCCGCTGGCCGATCTGGCGCCGAGCTGGCGTCACCCGCGGACCGGCGCCTCGATCCAGGCCCTGCTGGCGGCGCTGCCGGCCGATCAGACGATCGAGCGCCTCTAGGGGCACCCGGTCGGCAAAGGCAAAACCCTTGTCTTTTGGGCGAGGGCGCGTATAACCGCCCGCTCCCGGAAACCAGAGGTCCGTATGGCCCGCGTCACCGTCGAAGACTGCATCGTGCAGGTGCCCAACCGCTTCGAGCTCGTCATGTTCGCCGCCCAGCGCGCGCGCGACATCTCGGCCGGCGCGCAGATCACGCTCGATCGCGACCGCGACAAGAACCCGGTCGTGGCGCTGCGCGAGATCGCCGAGACCAAGCTCGACCAGGCCGTGCTGAAGGACTCGCTGATCTCCGGCATGCAGAAGCATGCCGACATCGACAAGCCCGAAGAGGTCAACGAGATGGCCGAGCTCGAGCAGGAGCTCGCCGCCGCGCTGGCCCAGGGTGGTGCCGAGGCCGCCCAGCCCAAGGCCCTGCCGATGGCCGAGGAAGACGACATCGTCGAGTAGTCGTCGCGTTGCCATTAGCTGGATTGAGTCCAGCTATTCGCGCAAACAGCATGGAGTGAGCGCAATCGTCCCCATATAATGGACGATTGCGATGATTCGTCAGTTCGAACTCGTTGAGCGCGTGCAGTCCTACGATCCGGATGCGGACGAGGACATGCTGAACCGCGCCTACGTCTACGGCCTGAAGAAGCATGGCACCCAGCTCAGGGCCTCGGGCGACCCCTATTTCTCCCACCCCGTCGAGGTCGCCGGCATCCTGGCCGAGATGAAGCTCGACACCGCCTCGATCGTCACCGGCCTGCTGCACGACACGATCGAGGACACCGACGCCACCCGCGAGGAGATCGCCGGCCTGTTCGGCGAGAACGTCGCCCGCCTGGTCGACGGCGTCACCAAGCTCAGCCGCCTGGAGGTCCAGTCCGAGAGCACCAAGGAAGCCGAGAACCTGCGCAAGCTCGTGCTGGCGATGTCGTCCGACATCCGCGTGCTGCTGGTGAAGCTCGCCGACCGCCTGCACAACATGCGCACGCTGCACCACATCAAGGATCCGGCGCGGCGCCGGCGCATTGCGCTCGAGACCATGGATCTCTATGCGCCGCTCGCCTCGCGCATCGGCATGGAGAAGGTCAAGCGCGAGCTCGAGGAGCTGGCCTTCACCGAGCTCAATCCCGACGGGCGCGCTTCCGTGCTGGCGCGCCAGGGCTACCTGCGCGAACGCGGCGAGCGGTTGGTGCCGGAGATCGAGGCCGAGCTGATCAAGACGCTGAAGGAGGGCGGGCTCGAGGCGCAGGTCTCGGGCCGCGAGAAGACGCCCTATTCGATCTGGCGCAAGATGCAGAACAAGAACGTCTCTTTCGAGCAGCTTGCCGACATCATGGCGTTTCGCGTCATCGTCGCCGACGTCACGCAATGCTACCAGGCGCTCGGCCTGCTGCACGGCACCTACCAGGTGATCCCGGGCCGCTTCAAGGACTACATCTCGGTGCCCAAGCCCAACGGCTACCGCTCGCTGCACACCGGCGTGATCGGCCCGCTGGGCCAGCGCATCGAGATCCAGATCCGCACCGAGGAGATGCAGGACCAGGCCGAGCGCGGCGTCGCCGCCCACTGGATCTACAAGCAGGGCGGTCCCTCCACGGATGCGCCGCAATACGCCTGGCTGCGCAGCCTGATCGAGATCCTCGACAAGGCGCCAAACGCCGAGGAGTTCCTCGAGCACACCAAGCTCGAGATGTTCCACGACCAGGTGTTCTGCTTCACGCCCAAGGGCAAGCTGATCGCCCTGCCCAAGGGCGCGACGCCGATCGACTTCGCCTATGCGGTGCACAGCCAGGTCGGCGACACCTGCGTCGGCTCCAAGATCAACGGCCGCATGCTGCCTCTGCGCACGCAGCTCTCCAACGGCGACCAGGTCGACATCATCACGTCCAAGGCCCAGACGCCGTCGCCGACCTGGGAGCGCTTCGTCGTCACCGGCAAGGCCAAGGCCGCGATCCGCCGCTTCATCCGCACGCGCCAGCGCGAGCAGTACCTGCAGCTCGGCAAGTCGCTGCTCGACAAGACCTTCCATGAGGAGGGCTACGAGGTCACCGAGAAGGGCCTCGACGGCGTGCGCGCCAACTTCAAGCAGGCGACCACCGACGATCTGATCGCCGCCGTCGGCGCGGGCATCGTCACCTCGCGCGAGGTGATGATGGCGGTCTATCCCGGCCTCAAGCAGCCGCAGCGCAAGGACGGCGGCGCCGACGTCGTGCCGATCTCGCGCGCGCGCAACAAGGCCGCGGCCGACGCGGCGCGGGCGAAGAAGGAACCGGCCGGCAGCCAGATCGCCATCCGCGGGCTGATCCCGGGCATGGCGGTGCACTTCGCGCGCTGCTGCCATCCGCTGCCGGGCGACCGAATCGTCGGCATCATCACCACCGGCAAGGGCGTCACCATCCATACCATCGACTGCGCCACGCTCGAGAGCTTCTCCGAGGCGCCCGAGCGCTGGATCGACGTCGGCTGGGATTCGGTGACCGAGGCCGTGCCCGGCATCTACACCGGCCGCCTGAAGGTGACCGTGGCCAACCAGCCGGGCAGCCTGTCGAAGCTCTCGACCGTGATCGCCCGCCACGAAGGCAACATCTCCAACCTGCGCATCGTCAACCGGTCGATGGACTTCTTCGACATGGTGATCGACGTCGAGGTCACCGACGTGAAGCACCTCGCCAACATCACCGCGGCGCTGCGCGCCACCCCCGCCATCAATGCGGTCGAGCGCGCGCGCAATTGATCGAATCCGAATCGATGACGTTCACGCATTCGTATTCCTCTCCCCCGCTAGGGGGAGAGG
>JAEWIV010000549.1 GCA_023386865.1 Pseudomonadota bacterium | reverse complement strand
CGACGATGCCAGGGAGACCGCGCGCTGGGTGGAGGAGGCGGGCCGCAAGTGCGCACTGCTGGCCGGCGACATCCAGGACCCGGCCCAGTGCCGCAAGATCGTCGACGAGGCGGTGGCGAAGCTGGGGGGCATCGACGTCCTGGTCAACAACGCCGCCCACCAGGCGCCCTTCAAGGACATCCAGGACATCAGCGACGAGGAATGGGAGCTGACCTTCAAGGTCAACATCCATGCCATGTTCTACCTGACGAAGGCGGCGGTCCCGCACATGAAGGCGGGTGGCGTCATCATCAACACCGCGTCGATCAATGCCGATTTCCCCAATCCGACGCTGCTGCCCTACGCCACGACCAAGGGCGCCATCCAGAACTTCACCGCGGGCCTCGCCCAGCTGCTGGCGGAGAAGGGCATCCGCGCCAACGCCGTGGCCCCCGGCCCGGTCTGGACGCCGCTCATCCCGTCGACCATGCCGCCCGACACCGTCGCCAAGTTCGGCAGCAACGTGCCGATGAAGCGGCCCGCCCAGCCCGCCGAGCTCGCCACTGCGTTCGTCATGCTGGCCGATCCGCTCTCGAGCTACACCTCGGGCGCCACCATTCCGGTGACCGGCGGCAAGCCCTTCCTTTGAAGAGTCAGAGCGGCATCTGCGTGTGGTGGTTCCCGCGCGGCTGGGAGATGCCCTCCAGCGCCTCGCCGGCCTGGCGCGCGCCGCCCTGAGTCGCGAGGTCGGCCAGGGCCACGATGCCGACGAGCCGCTTGTCGCGGTTGACCACGGTCAGCCGGCGCACCTGCTGATCGGCCATGCTGCGGGCGACGCGGCCAGCGTCCTCGTCGTCGTAGCAGAAGCGCACGTCGATGGTCATGACGTCGCGAACCCGAGTCGAGGGCGGCTTGCTCTCCGCCACCGCGCGCACGGAAATGTCGCGGTCGGTGATCATGCCGACCAGGCGGTCGTTCTCCGCCACGGGCAGGGCGCCGACGTCGCAGTCGCACATGATCCGGGCCGCCTCCGCGATGGTCTGGTCGGGACGTGCGATCTGCACGTCGAGGCTCATCACGTCGCTCACTTTCATGATTTGCTCCTGCGCTGAACGGTGTCGGCAGGCAATGGCATGATCCCGACAAGGTTGCGGTCGACATCCGCCGGAACCCCGCGGCGGACACAGAGCGGTCACCAGTTGCGCGGCGCGCGAAGATTGAACGGTGCGCGCGAGAAGCGCGGGCGTGCGTTATCGCACCCTGGAGGCCTCGATTGTGTGGCTTTGCGGCAACACCGCGGCGTAGTTGTCGGCAGGCCGTCACCTTCTTCTCTCACGACCATTGGGCCGCCCATGGACCGCTAACGAGAAAAGGACTGACGAATGAAGATTGCCCGTCTTGTCGCTGCCGCCGCCGTCGCGGCAGCCGTTCCCGCCGCCGCGCAAGCCCAGTCGATCTGGGATCCCGGCCCGACCTTCCCCGGCGTCTATGTCGGCGCACAGGGCGGCCTGAACTGGCTGCTGAACAGCAACAACTACAATATGGATCTGGGCTATGCCGTCGGCGGCATGGTGGGCTACGACTTCGTCGGGCCGCGCGTCGAGATCGAGGGCATGTTCCGCAGCAACAACGGCTCCGGCACCGCCAATTTCGGCAACATCTTCAGCAACGTCAGCGGTCGCATCGAGCAGGTCTCGGTGATGGCGAACCTGCTCTACGATTTCCTGCCGGGCGCCACCGTCACGCCGTATATCGGCGCCGGTGCGGGCATCGCCTTCGCCGATGCCTACATCAACGGCTGCTCGTTGTGCAGCACGCAGTTCGCCTACCAGGGCATCGTCGGCGTGGGCTGGAACGCCAGCCAGAACTTCCGCGTCAATCTCGACGTCCGCTACTACGGCACGACCAACCCGCCCGGCTACTACAACAACAACTTCACGGCCATGCTGGGCCTCGCCTACAAGTTCGGCCAGCCGGCCGCGGCCGCGCCGCCGCCCCCGCCGCCGGCAGCCGTGGCGCCGCCGTCGTTCATGGTGTTCTTCGACTGGGACCGCTCCAACCTGAGCCAGCAGGCGCTGAACACGATCAAGCAGGCGGCCGATGCCTTCAAGCAGAAGGGCAGCGCCCGCATCACCGCCACCGGCCACACCGACACGTCGGGTCCGGAGAGCTACAACATGGCGCTGTCGCTGCGCCGCGCCAACGCGGTCAAGGACGCCCTGGTGCGCGAGGGCGTGCCGGCCCAGTCGATCAGCGTGGTCGGCCGCGGCGAGCAGGGCCTGCTGGTGCAGACCGGCGACGGCGTGCGCGAGCCGCAGAACCGCCGCGTCGAGATCGTCGTCCAGTAAGCGAAACCGCCAAGTCTCGATGGCGCAAACGGCCGGGCCAGTCCCGGCCGTTTCCTTTATGATCGGGATCCGAGGAGGGATCCCGCATGGCTCGCCTGTTCGACGTCCAACCGCTTGCCGATACGACGTTCGGCGCCGTGGTGCGCGGCATCAAGGTCGCGGAGCTCGATGAACCGATCTTCCGCGAGCTCTACGACACTTGGCTGGAATACGCGCTGCTGATCTTCCCCGACCAGCATCTGAAGCGCGACCAGCAGATCGCCTTCGCCCGGCGCTTCGGCCCGCTCGAGTTCGAGATGGCGGCGATCAGCAACGTCCGCTCCGACGGCACCGTCCGGCCGGAGAAGGACAATGACGACGTGATCAAGATCCTGAAGGGCAACATGGGCTGGCATCACGACAGCACCTACATGCCCGTGCAGGCCAAAGGCGCCGTGTTCAGCGCCGAGGTCGTGCCCACGATCGGCGGCCGCACCGGCTTCGCCGACATGCGCGCCGCCTACGACGCCCTCGATCCGGCGACGAAAGCCCGCATCGACGACCTCAACGCCCACCATTCGCTGCACTACAGCCAGGGCCGGCTCGGCCACCAGACCAAGAAGCCCGATGGCGCATATTCAGGCTATGGCTTCCATGACGGGCCGGTGCCGCTGCGCCCGCTGGTCAAGACCCATCCCGAGACCGGCCGCAAGTCGCTGCTGGCGGGCCGTCACGCCCACAACATCCCAGGCCTCGCCCAGGACGAGTCGGACCGGCTGCTGGCCGAGCTGATCGACTTCGCCTGCCGGCCGCCGCGCATCTATCATCACGACTGGGCGCCGGGCGATGCCGTGGTGTGGGACAATCGCTGCCTGATGCACCAGGCCACGCCGTGGGACATGACGCAGCGCCGCATCATGTGGCACAGCCGCATCGCCGGCGACCCGGCGAGCGAGTCGGCACTGGCGGCCTGACGGCCGCACCCGCGCCCGAGCTCAATGCGGCGGCATCGGGATGAACACCGGCGGCGTGCCGGACATCTTCCCGCGCGCCATGATCTCGGCGTCGTTGGCGCCGTGCGGCTTGAGATACACGTAGAACGGCGTGCGGCGCTCGACGATGTCGTTGCCGGGCTGGGCGCTGCGGCTGATCAGCATGTCGGACTGGATGCGGACGTGCATGTAGCCCGGGATCAGCTCGGCCCAGCCCGTCACCTCGGGCGTGAACAGCACCTCGTAGGCATGGGCGTCGGCGAGCTTGATCACGCCGCTGCCCGCCTCGCCTAGCGGCCGTGACGGCACCTGCTGCCAGCTCATGCCGGCCTGCACGTAGACGCCGACGGCATTCAGCATGACGTAGAGCGGCCGCGCCGGGTCGATGTTCTGCAGCGCCATGGTCATGCGGTAGGACTTGCCGTCGGGCTCGAGCACGATCCGCTTCAGCTCGACATAGAGCGAGGTCCGCGCCTCGTGCTCCAGCAGCAGTCGCGCCTGGCGCTGCTGCTGCAGGGCACGCTGCTGCCAGATGCCGATGCCGCCGTCGATCGCGAAGGCGGCGCACAGGATCGCGACCGTGCCCATCACCACCGGCGACTGCCAGAACCGCAGCCCGCGCCCTAGCTTCACCGCGAAGCCGGCCGGCGGCTCGACCGGACGGCGCGGCGCCGCCTCGCGCAGCTTCTCGAGCAGGACGCTCTCGCCCGTCTCGCCCGCCTGTTCGGCAAGGCCGAGCCGGCGACGCAGCACGCGCGCCTCCGATTGCCCGGCCGCCACCTGCCGCCACAGATCGCGGATCAGCGCGTCCTTCTCGGCCGAGGTGAGGTTGGCGAGATCGGGCCGCCTGGCGTTCATGACGCGATCACGCCGCCCGCGATATGGACGATCTGCTCGGCCTGCTCGGCCAGCGCCAGATTGTGGGTGACCAGCACCAGGGTCGTGCCGCGCTCGCGGTTGACCGCCAGGAGCTCGTCCATGATCTCGATCTCGGTCTGCTCGTCGAGATCGGACGTCGGCTCGTCGGCCAGCAGCAGCACGGGATCGTTGATCAGCGCCCGGGCGATCGCCGCGCGGCGCTGCTCGCCGGCCGAGCATTCCGAGGGATAGGCGTCGAGATGATCGCCGAGCCCCATGCGGGACAGGAGCATCGCCGCCTTGCCGTAGACATCGGCATCGGTCTGCTCGCCCAGCAGGGCCGGCAAGGCGACGTTGTCGACCAGCCGCAGCGTCGGCAGCAGGCTCGCGAACTGGAAGATGAAGCCGATGCGCCGATTGCGGAAGGCCGCCAGGCCGTCATCGGACAGGCTCCAGATGTCGGTGCCGTCGACCCTTACGGTACCGTCCGACGGCCGGCTGAGGCCGCCGACCATGGCCATCAGCGAGGACTTGCCCGAGCCCGAGCGGCCGATGATGGCGACATAGCGGCCCGCCTCGACGTCGAGGTCGATGCCGGCGACGGCGGAAACCTCGCCGCGCTCGGTGACGTAGCTTTTGCGCAAGGCCCGGCACGACAGCATGGTCAGGCTCCGCTGCGCACGAGCTCGTAGGCGTCGCGCCGGCTCGCGGCCCACGCCGGATAGAGCACGCCCGCCACGCCGATCGCCGAGGCGAGCAGGATGGCGGCCACGGCGAAGCCTATGGTGAGCGGCAGGTCGGCCCACAGGAACGGAACGCCGACGTTCTCGAGGTAGTAGACCAGCGAGCGCTCGAACAGGCGCATCACCAGCACGCCCAGCACGACGCCCAGGACGCCGCCGATGCCGGTCGCCAGCATCGCCTCGGTGACCAGGACGCCCAGCACCTGGCCGCGCCGCGCGCCGATCGCCTTCAGGAGCCCGAGCTCGGCCCGCCGCTCGGTGACGATGGCGGAGAAGAGCACCGACACCATCAGCGCCATGCTGGCGAACATCAGCACCATGAGCGCCAGGATGCCGTCGAGCAGCGTCGCCAGTCCCTGGCGGATGCCGGACAGCGTGGTGTCGCCCGACACGACCTTCACGCCCTTGACGGTCGACAGGATGGCGAAGCGCGCCTGCAGCGCCGTGGCGCCGGGCGCCAGCTCGGCCAGGAAGCCCGTCACCTTGCCCGGCGCCAAAACCGCGGGCTTGGCGCCGTGGCCGCCGATCGCGGGGCCCAGCGCCTCGAGCGTGGCAAAGGACATGAACACGCCGCGCTCGTGCGTGCCGACGCCGGTGCGGCCGAGCCGGCCGTAGACGATGTGGGGCTTGCCGAAGATCAGCAGCTCCGAGCCCAGCACGCCGTCGCGCGCGGCGCCCAGGATGACGTCGCCGGCCCGCATCGGCCGGTTGATCCTCTCGCTGAGCCAGGGCTGCACGGTGAAGTCCTGCGCCGGCTCGAAGCCGATGAGGTCGGCGGATTCGTGATGGCTGCCGATCCCCGAATGCTCGACCCGCATGATCTTCTGGGCGGCGATGCGCCCGAGACTCGCGATGCGCGCCCTGGCGAGCGCATCGGCATCGAGCACCAGTTCGCCGGGCTCGACGACCAGCAGCGCGGCGGTGATGTTGGTGAGCGCCCCTTCCGGCACCACCATCATGTCGGCGCCGAGTCGGGTGAAGCCCACCGCCATGCTGCGGTCGATGCTCTGCATCAGCACGGCGCCGGTGAAGACGACGCCGCTGCCCAGGGCCACCGCGGCAACGAGCAGGAGGCTGCGCGCCTTGCGGCGGCCGAGATTCTGGAGGGCGAGGCTGAGGAGCAGCCAGCGCATCAAAGCGTGCAGGACCGCGTGTGCTTCATGTGCTCGAGCTTGGTCGGGATAATGACGCAGTCATGGTGCCCGCCGTTCGACGGCAGGATGCCGATCAGCGTGTCGGTCGAGGTGTCGATGACGGCGATGCCGCTCGACTGGCGCTGGAAGCCGGAGAACGGCGTCAGCACGTACTTGCCGTCGTAGGTGATCGCGGGCGTCTGCAGGTCGGGACCGATGCCCTGGATCTCCTTCAGGATGGTCCAGGTCTTGGTGTCGACCACCATGATGCCGCTGTAGGCGGGCGAGGGGTGCAGGATCGACAGGTAGAGCTTCGAGCTGTCGAGCGAGAACACCATGTGGAACGGGTTGGGATACTTGCCGCGCCACAGCGGATCCTCGACATGGGCGATCTTGCGCCACTTCTTCGGGTCGGGATCGGCGCAGCTGAAGATCGAGCAGTTGTTTTCCCGCAGGTTGTTCATCATCACCAGGAACTTGCCGTCGGGCGAGAAGCCGATCTCGTGGCCCGGCGAATGGATCTTGTCGAACACGACCTTCCAGGTGTCCTTGTCGACCTGCTCGACCGGATACTGGTCCTGCGAATCCTTGTTGAACTGCAGGAAGGCGACCGGATCGAAGTTCTTCTCGGGATCGAGGATGGCGATGCCGCCGCACAGCCGCACGACGGTGGCCGCCCAGCGGCCCTCGGGATGCCAGATCGTGCCGTCGGCGCCGGTCAAGGTCAGCGGCGCCTCGCCGGTGATCGAGCCCTCCTCGACGAAGAGCTCGCCCATGGGGATCATCTCCCAGTCGATCTTGTTGCCCTTCGTGCCCCGGTAGTTGTAGAGGCCGGTCTTGGCATCGGGATAGATCTTCTTGATGGTGAGCGTGCCGCCCTTGATCCAGGCCTCGCGCAGGTTCTCGACGTTGGCTTGCCAGTCGAAGCGCAGTGCCGCCTTGACCTTGGAGGTCGTGCGATCGAAGCAGGCGGCGATGTCCTTCTGGCCGTCGGTCACGAAATATGACTGCGCGTCCTTCGGATTCACGGTGACGTGCACGCCGAGCCCCAGCCCGGTCGTCTCGGAGACGTTCTCGATCAGCTGCATCTGCGTGCCGTCGTAGCGCACGCGGTAGATGTTGGTGCCCGGCGGCGCGCTTTCCGCGGTGACGTTGGTGTTGATGCCGTAGATCAGCGAGTTCTGCCCGCCCTGCGTCGAGTTGACGAACTCGAAGCCGTGATACGGGTCCGCGCTCGGGAAGGCGCAGAGATGGTGGCTGATCGGATTGTAGTCGCCGTAGTTCCAGTACCAGATCGAGGCCAGCACCCGGTTCGAGTTGAGGTCCATGGCATAGGTGCCGCCGCCCAGCTTGGTCGGCAGCAGCGCCACCCAGCTGCCGAGGCTCTGGCCGCGGACATCGGCCCGGCTGTCGACGACCTCGCGGGTGATGCCGTGGGTCTGCGGCGCCGTGCTGACCGCGCCGCCGGCCTGGCGCACGCCCTCGCCCGAGGCCGAGCTGCCGTTGAGCGCATTATAGCCCAGCACGGCCGCTTCGGCCGCGACGGCGGTGCCGACCGCGACGTTGAACATGGTACGCCGGCTGAAGCCGCGGCGCCGGGGCTGCGTCGCCGTCGCCACCTGCTTGCGCGCGGCGGCTTCCTTCTTGGCGGCGAGGTAGTTCTGGAAGTCGGTGTAGTCCGCGGCATCCACTTCGGCGCGGCGGCGCGCATAGTCGGCGGCCGTTGCCCGTGCCGGAAGCTTCCCTTCCTCCGAAACGATCTTCGCGCCGGCGACGTCGCGCTGAGGCGTCTCGGTGGTCGTCCGCTTGCCGCGCTTCGCCATAAGTTCGTCCCCCCTCATCGTTGGTCGATGCCGGGCGATACTAGACAGACCTCTGCGAGAAAATAAACGGTTTGCTGACTGCGTCCGCGCAGAGCTCGAATGCGGCGGGACTGGCAGCGGCGATCATCTTGGCGCACACTCCGCCCGCCACCGCGGGAGCGCTTCGATGGACTACATGGTCGTGATCAGTGCCGTCGTGCTCGGTCTGTCCGTTCTCGCGACCGTGGCGAAGTTCCTCGACTGGTTCCTGCACTCCGATCCGCGCACCATGGTGCGCACGTCGCGGTGGATGCTGTTGCTGCTGCTGCTCGCCTGCACCCCGCTGCTGGTCATGACCATATCCAACCAGCAGTGGGCGGCGGCGATGCTGATCGGCGCCGCCATGCTGGTGATCCCGACCCTGCTCAAGTGGCGCACCCTGTTCGCGCCGCTGCGCTCGCTCTTCGACCACATCCGTCCGAAACCGCGGCCCTTCGACATGGAGATCTGGCAGGACCCGCCGGACGATCCCGAGACCGTACGCCGCGCGGCGGCGATCCTCGAAGCCTATGTCAGCAAGGCATCGCTGATGGCGCTGCGCGACGAACGTCTGGGCGAGGACGGGGAGCCCGAGCGCATGTCGCGCGGCGAGGCGCTGGAGGTGCTGGGGCTGGAGCCCGGCGCCGACGAGGTCGAGATCCGCGCCGCGCACAAGCGCCTGCTGCGGCTGGTCCATCCCGACCGCGGCGGCTCGGCCTATCTCGCCAGGCGAGTCTACCAGGCGCGCGAGGTGCTCCTGCAACAGCCGCGCAAGGCGAGGACCAGGACGACCGACGATGAGTGACGCCAGGGCGGATATCGTCGAGGAGCTTCGCACCCGCTCGCAGGAGGATCACGACCTCCATCAGCGGGCGGCCGCCGAGATCGAGCGCCTGCGTGCGGTGCCGGGTGTCTGGCAACCGATCGGCACCGCGCCCAAGGACGAAGTCCCGGTTCTGCTCTACTGCCCGGGTCTCACGGGCAACGTCGCGCGCGAGATCGTGGTCGGCGTCTGGCGCTTCGACGCCAACCGCCGCACCTTCGGTTACTGGGTGAGCGACGTCGGCCAGCTCGACCAGGGCTTCGCCGAGACCGGGCCGTGGATCGAGTACAGCGAGCTGCATCCCCTGATGTGGGCGCCGTTGCCCGCCCGTCCCAAGCCGCCGAAGGCCGCGACCAAGGCGAAGGCCTGACCGGACGCCGGGCCCGCGTGGGCCGGCGACACAGGCGATACGATTTCACCGCGCCACGACATCGCTACGAGACACGCCCCGGGTACACCCTCGCGCGACGCCACGCCCGCCGAGGACCCTGCCATGAACCCCAGCCAGATCAAGCTCGTGCAGACCAGCTTCGCCCAGGTCGCCCCGATCTCGGCCACCGCCGCCGATCTGTTCTACGGCCGCCTTTTCGAGATCGCCCCCCACCTGCGCACCATGTTCCCCAACGACCTCGGCGAGCAGAAGAAGAAGCTGATGGCCATGCTGGGCACGGCGGTGGCGGGACTGAGCCACCTCGAAACCCTGCTTCCCGCCGTGCAGGCGCTCGGCCGCCGCCATGCCGGCTACGGCGTGAAGGCCCAGCACTATGCCTCCGTCGGCTCGGCCCTGCTGTGGACCCTGGAGAAGGGCCTCGGCGAGGGCTTCACGCCTGCGGTCAAGGACGCCTGGGCGACCGCCTATATCGTGCTCTCGACGACGATGATGACTGCGGCCAACGAAAAGCCTATGGCGGCGTAATCCCACCCCGCGCCGCCTCCTCGTAAGCTTTGCGCGCCGTAGCCGCCGCCTCGACCGCCTCATCCACCCTGGTCGAGGCGGCGGTGTCGATCACGTACAGCACCGCGCCCGCCAGCACGATCAACGCGCCCCAGACATAGTAGGTCCACGCCGCCATCTCGAGGCGGAGCAGGACCACGACGAACGGGATCGGGAAGAACACGCCCACGAACCTGATCCAGGTCGCGCGCTGGTAGGCCTGCGTCTCGGCCGCGGCATGGCTCTCCAAAGCGACCGCCCGCTGCTGCAGGCTCGACAGATCGTGGGCTGAAGCGTTCGCGATCATGGGGCGACTCGACGTTCACGGACCAGCCTGCCACCATCGCCCCCGCCACACAAACTTCGGGGGCATTCACGTGAGATTGAGCGACAACGACGTCATGGTCGCCGCCACCCTGGCGGCGGCGGTGGGCCAGACCATGACCAGCAAGTCGGCCGGCGACCTGGTGACGGCGCTGGAGGAGATCATCGACGAGCTGACCAAGCGCGGCGGCACCGGCGCGATGTGCGCGGCGGCCTTCAAGAAGCACTTTCCCGACCAGGGGCACGACAATCATCAGCACTTTCCCGATCGGTAGCGGCGGCAAGGACTTCCGGACCGCCCGACCGCAGCAGGGCCGCCAAGCATAATTTGCGTCGTCGAGGGAACCCCCACGGCCCGTCGTGCGTTCGAGACTTCGGTGCAGTCCGTCCGAGGCGCGCCGATGAACGGGGGTACCTCATGACGAAATCGGCGACGCAGACGGCCTTGGCCCGTCTGATTTCCAGCGGCGAAGCGGAGATACTGGCGGATTGGGTCCGCTCCCTGTCGGCGTCGGAGAGCCGGATTTCGACCCAGGAAGCGCAGGCGCAGGGAAAGGAATTCCTGCATGCCCTGGGCAAGGCCGTGGCCGATGGCAACGTCAGCGATATCCACGGTGCTGATTTCGCCGATGTGCGCGACATGCTGGCCGAGTTCTCCCGCTCGCGGGCATTGCAAGGCTTTTCGCCGTCCGAGACGGCGACCTTCGTCTTTTCCCTGAAGCGGGCCCTCTTCGAACGCATCCGCACGACCACCGCCGATGCCCGGCAGATGGCGGACAGCGTGTGGGCGCTCAGCGTGCTGCTCGACCAGCTCGGACTGTTCACCATCGAGACGTTCCACAAGATGCGCGACGAGCTGATCGAGCGTCAGCGCCATGAGATCGAGGAACTGTCGACGCCGGTCGTCGAGCTGTGGGACGGCATCGTTGCCCTGCCCCTGATCGGCACGCTCGACAGCGGGCGCACCCAGGTCGTGATGCAGAACCTGCTCGAGACCATCGTGCAGACCGGGGCGGAGATCGCCATTCTCGATATCACCGGCGTGCCGACCGTCGACACGCTGGTCGCCCAGCATCTGCTGAAGACCGTGTCGGCGGCCCGCCTCATGGGTGCGGACTGCATCATCAGCGGCATCCGCCCGCAGATCGCCCAGACCATCGTGCAGCTCGGCGTCGAGCTGAACGTCACGTCCAAGGCGACGCTGGCCGACGCGCTCGCGCTGGCGTTGCGCCGCACCGGCCGCACGGTCGCGAAAGTGAAGGGAAATGCCAAGACCCATGCCGACGAGCCGGTCGCCGAGAATCGCGACTGAGGCTCGTCCCATGGACAATATTCCCATCCTCAAGATCGGCAGCGCCCTGCTGGTCACCATCCAGGTCGACATGTACGACCGGCTGGCCACCCAGCTCCAGGAAGACCTCACGACCAACATCGTCCGGCACCGCGCGCGCGGTGTGCTGATCGACATCTCGGCACTGGAGATCGTCGACAGCTTCATCGGCCGCATGCTGGCCAACATCGCCAGCGTTTCGCGCCTGCTCGATGCCGACACGGTCGTGGTCGGCATGCGTCCCGAAGTGGCAATCACCCTGGTGGAGCTCGGGCTCGGTTTGCCCGGGGTCAAGACGGCGCTCAACGCCGAACGAGGGCTTGCCCTGATCGGTGGCGTGCGCGGCGAGCCGGCGGCGGACGATGCCGACGACGACTGAGACGCTGCCCATCAAGAACGGCGACGACATCGTCCGGGTGCGCCAGAAGGTGCGCATCCGCGCCGTCGAGATCGGCCTGTCGCTGGTCGACCAGACCAAGCTGATCACCGCCGCGAGCGAGCTCGCCCGCAACGCGCTCGACTACGGCAAGGGCGGCCATGCCGACATCGAGACCATCGCCGAGCTGAAGCGCGGCGTGCGCATCGTTTTCCGCGACGAGGGGCCGGGCATCGCCGACATCCAGCAGGCGATGACCGACGGCTTCACCTCGGGCAGCGGGCTCGGTCACGGGCTGGGCGGCGCCAAACGGCTGGTCGACGAGTTCGACATCCAGAGCCGGCCAGGCAAGGGCACGACCGTCACCATCGCGCGGTGGAAGCGATGAACACCCTGCTCGCCGTGCCCGACGCCAGCTACGTCGCCGGGGCGCGCCGCGAGGTCGAGGCGCTGGCGCGCGGCATCGGCTTCGACGAGGAGGACCGCGGCCGCGCCGCCCTGGTCGCGACCGAGCTCTCGACCAACCTTGCCCGGCACGGCAGGGGCGGCGACGTGCTGGCCAAGGCGATCAAGGCCGATACCGCGACGGGGCTGGAGCTCATCGCCATCGACCGCGGGCCCGGCATCGCCAATGTCGCCGCTAGCCTGCTCGACGGCAGCTCGAGCTGGGGCTCCTCGGGCGGCTCGTCCGGCACCGGGTTGGGCGCCATCCGCCGCCAGGCCGACGAATTCGATATCTTCTCCACGCCGGGCCGCGGCACGGCGGTGCTGGCGCGGCTGTGGCCGCGGCGGCAGCCCGTCGTCGACCGCGTTGCCCAGATCGGCGCGGTCTCGGTGCCCAAGCGCGAGGAAAGAGTGTGCGGCGATTCAATGGGTGTGCTGCAGGCCGGCACCACCGTCTCCGCCATGGTGGTCGACGGGCTGGGCCACGGCGTGATGGCCAATGCCGCGGCGGAAGAGGCGCGGCGGCTGTTCTGCGGAGCGTTCGCGGCCTCGCCGGTTGCCGCGGTGCAGAAGATCCATGCCGGTCTGCGCGCCACGCGCGGCGCCGCGGTCGGCGTCGTCACGGTCGACCTGGCGGCGGGCCGGGCGGTGTTCTGCGGGCTGGGCAACATCTCGGGGCTGACGGCAGCCGGCGGCAACGTTCGGCGTTTCGTCTCCATGAACGGCATCGCCGGTCACACCGCCGGCACGCTCAGGGAGTTCGTCTATCCGTGCGACGGCGCTGGACTGGTCATCGTGATGCACTCCGACGGCATATCGGCCAACTGGTCGCTCGACCGCTACCAGGGGCTGACCACGCGCCATGCCAGCCTGATCGCCGCCGTGCTGCTGCGCGATCACGGTCGCAGCCGGGACGATGCCACCGTGTTGGTGATGAAGAGGGCGCCATGACAGGCCAGCCTCTGCTGTCGCTCACCCTCGCCGGCGAGCAGGACATCGTCCGCGCCCGCCAGCGCGCCCGCCACATCGCGAGCCTGATGGGCTTCGACCGGCAGGCGCAGACGTCGATCGCCACCGCCGTCTCGGAGATCGCCCGCAACACGGTGACCTACGGCGGCGGTGGGTCGCTCGCCTTCACGCTCGAAGGCCCGGCGCGTCAGCGAAAGCTCAGCATGACGTTCCGTGACAGCGGTCCGGGCATCGCCGAGCTGCAGAGCATCCTCGACGGCAGCTACGTCTCCCCGACCGGGATGGGCATGGGCATCGTCGGCACCCGGCGGCTCATGGATACGTTCGAGGTCGAGAGCGCGGCGGGTCGCGGCACGACCGTGAGCTTCGGCAAGTACCTGCCCCGTGGCGGCACCCTCGAGGCCCCGGCCAGCCTGACCGCCGAGCTGTCGCGCGCCGAGCCCGAGGCGCTGATCGACGAGGTGCTGACGCAGAACCGCGACCTGCTGGCCAGCATGGCCGACCTCGAAGCGGCGCGCAGCGAGCTCAGCGAGGCCAACAGCGAGCTGGAAAGCACCAACCGCGGCGTGCTGGCGCTCTATGCCGAGCTCGACCAGCGTGCCGAGGAGCTGAAGCGCGCCAGCGAGGTCAAGAGCCAGTTCCTGTCCGCCGTCAGCCACGAGCTGCGCACCCCGCTCAACGCCATCGATGCCCTCTCGCGCATGCTCGCCGAGCAGGCCGACGGGCCGCTCAACGACGAGCAGCAGCGCCAGGTCTCCTATATCCGTCAGGCCACCAACACGCTGAGCCGGCTGGTCAACGACCTGCTCGACCTCGCCAAGGTCGAAGCCGGCCGCGTCGACCTGCATCCCTCGAAGGTCGCGGTGGCCGATCTGCTGGCGGCCCTGCGCGGCATCATGCGACCGCTGCAGCTGAGCGACGCGGTCGAGCTGGTGTTCGACGACAAGACGGGCGGCGCCACGCTGTTCACCGACGAGGGCAAGCTTTCGCAGATCCTGCGCAACCTGCTGTCCAACGCCCTGAAGTACACCGAGCGCGGTCAGGTTCGCGTCACCGTGTCGAGACTCGACCCGGGCCGCATCGCGTTCGCGGTCGCGGACAGCGGCATCGGCATTCCGCCCGAGGAGCACGGCCGCATCTTCGACGAGTTCGTGCAGGTCCGGAACCCGCTGCAGACCCGGACCAAGGGCTCGGGACTGGGCCTGCCGTTGTCGCGCAAGTTTGCCGAGCTGCTGGGCGGCATCATCACGGTCGAGAGCGAAACCGGGCGCGGATCGACCTTCACGCTCGACATCCCCCTCGTGCTGCCGGGCAGCGACGCCGAGCAGGCCGCGGCGGATCAGGCCGGCGGCAAGATCCTGATCATCGACGATGAGGAGTCGACGCGTTACGTGCTTCGCCACATGCTGCGCGGCGAAGACCCGTGGGCGATCATCGAGGCGGCCGACGGCACCGAAGGCCTGCGGCTCGCCCAGGCCGAGATGCCGGACTTCATCCTGCTCGACCTCCACCTGCCCGGGCTGAACGGCTTCGAGGTCTTCCGCTCGCTGAAGGGCGACCCCGAGACTGCGTCGATCCCGGTCCTGGTGCTGACCTCGTCGATCCTCGGGCCCGACCACATCGAGCGCCTGCGCGGCTCGATCGGGGTCCTGTCCAAGTCCAGCCTGTCGCGCGCGATCCTGTTGGGCCATGTGTCGCAGTCCATGCGGCGGGCAGGCGGGCGATGAGCAGGTCGCTGATCCTCAACGTCGACGACAACGAGTCGGGCCGCTACATCAAGACCCGCATCCTGCGCCTGGGCGGCTATGAAGTGATCGAGGCGCGGACCGGCGTGGAGGCGCTGGAGTCGGCCAAGCATGCCAAGCCGGATCTGGTCCTGCTCGACGTCAAGCTGCCCGACGTCTCCGGCTATGAGGTCTGCCGGCTGCTCAAGGAGAGCATGCCCAAGCTCCTGGTGCTGCAGATCTCCGCCTCGTTCGTGGCGCCGGGCGACCGTGCCACCGGGCTCGACAGCGGCGCCGACGCCTATCTCAGCCAACCGGTCGAGCCGTCCGAGCTGCTGGCCACGGTGCGCGCCCTGCTGCGCCTCAAGCGGGCCGAGCAGGAAGCCCAGGAGAGCAACGAGCTCTACCGCGTCATCGTGCAGAGCGCCACGGACTACGCCATCGTCACGCTCGACCTCGGCGGCCGCGTGCGCACCTGGAGCAGCGGCGCCCGGCACGTGCTGGGCTGGTCGGAAGAGGAGATGAAGGACCAATCGATCGACCGGCTGTTCACGCCGGAGGACGTGGCGGCCAACGTGCCGGCGGGCGATCGCGAGAGGGCGACCATCGATGGCCGCGCCCGTGCCGATCGCTGGCTGGTGCGCAAGGATGGCCGCCGGCTGTGGGCCAGCAGCAGCCTGGTTCCCCTGCGCGCGCGCATGAACGGCGTCACCGGCTTCATCCTCGTGCTGCGCGATCGGACGGCGGAGAAGACCGAGCAGGATGCCATCCAGCGCGCCAATGCCTGGCTGGAGAACGAGGTGGCGGCGCGCACCGGCGCGCTGATGGAGGCGAACACCAAGCTTCGCCGCGAGATCGAGGAACGCGAGCGCGCCGAGCAGGCGTTGCGCCAGGCGCAGAAGATGGAGGCGGTCGGCCAGCTTACCGGTGGGATCGCCCACGACTTCAACAACATGCTGACGGTCGTGCTGGGCGCCACCGAATCGCTGAAGAACTCGTTGCCGGTCGATGCCGCCGCGCAACATCGCCGCGCCGACCTCGTGATGCAGGCGGCGAGCCAGGCGGCCGCCCTCACCCACAGGCTGCTGGCCTTCGCGCGCCCGCAACCGCTCGATCCCAAGCCGACCAACCTCAACGCCCTGATCGGCGGGCTGATCGAGATGCTGCACCGGACCCTGGGCGAATCGATCCGGCTCGAGACCGACCTCGCCGGCGGCCTGCCGCCGGTGCACGTCGACGCCAACCAGCTCGAGAACGCGATCCTGAACCTCGTGGTCAATGCGCGCGACGCCATGGCCGGCGGCGGCACGCTGACCCTGCGGACCGCCGCACCGGAGCCGGGCTGGGTCGTCCTGTCGGTGATCGACACCGGCACGGGCATGCCGGCCGACGTGGTCGAGCGCGCCCTCGAGCCGTTCTTCACCACCAAGCGCACCGGCGAAGGCACCGGACTGGGCCTGTCGCAGGTCTACAGCTTCATGAAGCAGTCGGGCGGCAGCCTCGACATCGAGTCGGCCGAGGGCCGCGGCACCACCGTCGAGCTGCGCTTTCCACGGCTGCCGGCCGGCGCCGAAACGGTCGAGACGGCGGCGGACGAGACGGGCGTGTTCCGCGGCGACGGTCGGCGCGCCCTGGTCGTCGAGGATCAGCAGGGCGTGCGCGAGCACGTGGCCGAGATCCTGCGCCATCTCGGTTTCGAGGTGGTGGCCGCCGGCGACACCGCCGCGGCGCTCGAGTTCATGGGCGGCAACCGGATCGACCTCCTGATGACGGATATCGGCCTGCCGGGCGGCAGCGACGGATGGGGGCTGGCCGCCGAGGCGCGCCGCCTGGTGCCCGGCGTCAAGATCGTGCTGATGACCGGCTACGCCCAGCGCAACCTCAAGCCGCTCGGCGCCGACAGCGAGCTGCTGATGAAGCCCTTCATGCGCGCCGCCCTCGAAGGCCGGCTGATGCGGCTGTTCGGCCAGGGAGCTGGCTGACGGTCGTGGGCCGGCGAAGCACGGCGCCTGACGGACACAATGGAGCGGCGCGCATGGTCCGCGATCGATCGGCAGCATTCCTCGCCATTGCCGTGGTTGCCATGGCCTTCGCGCCGGCGCACGCGGACGACGCGACCGACAAGGCGGCCATTACCCAGCGCTTGCAGCGATGGACGGCGGATTTCAACGCCAGGGACGCGGTGGGGGTTTGCGACCTCTTTGCTCCGGATCTCGCCTATTCGATCCCGGAGGCGGTGCATGGAACGCAGGAAACCATGTGCGGAAATCTCGCCAAGCTGTTGGCCAGGACCGACATAAGGGTCGGCTACAAGGAGCCCGACGAGATCATCGTGTCGGGCGATATCGCCGTCGTGCGGTTGACGTGGACCCTGAGGACAGAAGCCAATGGAGCCTCGGACACGACCACGGAGGAAGGCATGGATATCTTCCGACGCCAGCCCGACGGCAGATGGTCGATCGCCCGGTTCGTGGCCTTCACTACTCGCGCGAACTCGCTGCTCCGGTAAATCGCAGCGAGGAATCCTTGTCAGCGGACTTGCCGGCTGGATGCTGGCGTCGAAGGCGAGACTTTCTTCAGATCTTCCGGCGTCAAGCTCGCCATTTCCGGAATCGTCAGGAACGATATGACCCAGATCGGCGCCAGGCCGGCGACGATGGCATGATTATTCGACCTGCTATTCCACAACCAGCTTATGGCCCCGCCAACAGCAGCGTCAGTTCAGGCTTAGAGTGGGGTCGGCGTTGTTGCATCGTCACGCATCCGGTTCCAGACTGCCAACCATCGCTTCTTGACCAGGGACGCCGGCAAGTGGCTCTGGAGCGCGACACCTCATCCCGGCTCGTGCCGACGTCGGTGCATCTTTCTCGCATGCTGGACCGGGCGGAAGGCAGGCGGGTCTCGATCGGATGGCTGCTGGAAGAACTCGGGGAGCGTTCGTTCGGGCTCACGCTGCTGATGATGGCCGTTATCGCGCTGCTGCCCGGCCTGTCGACGGTGGTCGGCGTGTTGATCGCCTGGCCCGCGATCCAACTCATCCTCGGGCATGAAGCGGCGTCGCTGCCTAGGGCCATGGCGCAGCGCGAGATCGACGTGCAGCGACTGGCAGACGTCATCGCAATGGTCGTGCCTCGGCTCGCCCAAGTAGAGCGGCTGATCCGTCCGCGCTGGCCCCGGCTGTTCGAAGCTCTGCGACGGCTGGTCGGCGTGGCGATGCTTCTCGTGGGCCTGACCTTCGTGTCTCCCGTGCCCTTCGGCCAGCTCGTGCCGGCGCTGGTCGTCATGCTTCTGGCGGTCGCGTATCTGGAGGAGGACGGCTTTGCCCTCCTGCTCGGCCTGCTCGCTGCTCTGTGCTCGCTCGTCGTGACAGCCGCTACCCTGTGGGGCGCTGTTCAAACCATCGACTGGATCGACCCGGCAACCCGACCATGACGGATTGCATGCGCTGCTGCGCGATGCGGTGCCGCACCTTGCCAGCACATGCAGGCACGGGACCGCGATTGACGGGCGACGCTATGGTGCCGCCATGCGCCAGTTGCCTTTCGATGCCCCCGGTTCTGCCGTCTGCGGCCTTAGTGGCCGTCCTTTGGTGGCGATTTGCGGGAATAGTCACCGCCGGCTTGTGCCGTTCCGCCTGCTGTGCACCAGCGAAGATGATAGCTCGCCTCTCTACGCTCGACCGTTCTTCTGCAAGGCCTGCGGCAGTCGCGACGTAACTCTGTTTGCGATCGGCGACCAGGCCGAGCTGGACATGCTGCGGGCCGAACTGATGCCGGTGACGCCCACCACAGCACCCTCGAATGGTCGCTCGCTTGACCCGCGTGACGACTTGCCCTGATTTGAAACGCACGATGCTGGAGCACGATGGATGCAGCTCGAATTGGCTGGACCCATCACGCCCTGGTGCAACCCGCATTCCCGGCCCATTGGGGGTTCAATACGAAGGACAAGATCGAACCACCTGCGCTTCCATCTCATCTCGTGAAACATCCGCATTCTTGGCAGACGGCTAAAATTGTCAGGTCTGCGTGCGTGTGCCGGCTGCGACAGCAGATCCGGTGAACGCGCGCGACATCGGGATCCGGCCCGATGAATCCATCCCTGCGCAAACAGAATATGATGAACTCCGTTCGAGGTGCCGGACAGCTCTGTCTGAAGATTGCGGCAGGTCACGTCAGGTCAAAATCGACAACGACCGCCGTCGCTAATTCACGCGATGCCCTCAATGGGTCGTGGCCGTTGCATAAAAAAATTCCGGATGGTCGGATGGAAAGGTATGTCGTTTGTCATCGCCCGAGAAAATACAGGGGTCCGCTCCCTTGCATCAGGCGACATTTCAGCGGCAAATGCTACCATCGCCAGCTCGTAGATCTCGGGCGCTGACGACTGAGAGACAGCGGCAACCACTCTCAAAACCTGCTGCGCTCCCGCTCATATTCTGACGGGGGATAGCATGACCTCAGATGAGCGCACTTTGCACGGCGCAGAGGAAGCGTCGCTCCAAAGTATGCGCGCGCCGCTCAGCCCTCATGAAGAAGCCGCGCTTCGCAAGGTCGGTTTCGGCAGCGGAGACCAGCTCGACCTAGCGCATGTTCGTCGCCTGCTGCACCTTGATCTGATCGAGTGGACCGGCTGTCAGTGGTCTCTAACCGAGGCCGGCCGTCGACGTTACAGCAACGTTGTTTCCAGCGAGCGGCAGCACTAAGAGCGGGTCTGTCGCGTTCAGGTCCTCGCCCGAAGCGGATGCGGCACACGGCGCCCAACGTGGGAAGCCGGCTTGTCCTCGCGCTGCCCCTGATAGGAGACTTGCCGCGGCAAGTCGTCCTCGATCCAGGGGGCGACCCTCGGGCGCCGGCTGCAGCGTCGAGGCCGCGAGGGCTCGACCAGGACCTGGTCTACATCGTCTCGCCGCGCGCGACGCCCTTCGATGCGGCTCGCCGAGGAGCGTTGCACCTCGTTGTCGCCACGGGGAACCAAACAGCGCGTAGGGTGTCGCACCTGGCTCGTTAGCAAAACGTGCGGCACCCAACCCCGGTTTTCCTTCAGTATATCAACATGTTGGAAATGGGATTGGGAGCAGTGGTGCCCCGAGACGGAATCGAACCGCCGACCCCATCATTACGAATGACGTGCTCTACCAGCTGAGCTATCGGGGCACGGCGCGGGTTCTAGGCGAAAGGCCCAAGCCGCGCAAGCGGCCAACCGGCCGCGGCGCGCAAGCGGCCATCCGGCCGCGCTTAGGGGGAGCTCGACCATGACCCGCAAGGCCGATTGCTGCTGCGGTGCCTGCAGCATCGAGGTGGAGGGCGAGCCCCTCCTCAACGCCGTCTGCCACTGCGCCGACTGCAAGCGACGGACCGGCAGCGCCTTCGGCTGGTCGGCCTATTTCGCCGACGAGCGGGTGAGGGCCAGGACGGGCGACTTCGGCGTCTATGCCATTGCCGGCGCAAATCCGCAGCGCCGCTGGTTCTGCGCCGACTGCGGCACCACCCTGCTCTGGAAGGCCGACCGATGGCCCGCCTGGACGGGCGTCGCCGGCGGGTGCTTCACCGAGATGCCCCTGGCCGAACCGACGGCCACCGTGTCGAACGACGGCCGCTGCGCGTGGCTCGGCCTGCCGGCCGGCTGGCACGGCGCGATCTAACCGGGCAGCGCGCCACGCCGTTCGCCCCCGCGTCCATGTCCACCCTGCTCGCCCTCGCCCCGCTGCTGCTCGTGCTCGGCCTGCTGGCCTCGGGCCGCGTCAGCGCGCTGGTGGCCGGTCTCGCCGGCCTGTCGGCGACGCTGGCCGCCTCGTTCGTCACCGTGCTGCAAGGCCGCGGCAGCGCGGCGATCGGTCCGCTGTTCCTGCGCGAGACGGCGGCCGGCGCGTGGCTTGCCTGGCATGTCATCGCCATCATCGCCGCCGGCATGTTCTTCCATCGCTGCCTGCACGCGCGCGACGGCAAGGCCGATGCGGGCGGCACGCTGACGGGAAATCCGCGGCGCCTGTGGTCGGTATGCTTCCTGCTGGCGCCGTTCGGCGAGGCGGTGACCGGCTTCGGCATCGGCTACATCATCGCCCTCACCGGCCTGCGCCGCATCGGCATCGGCGGCCTGCCGGCGCTGGTGCTCGGCCTCTACAGCCAGTCGCTGGTGCCGTGGGGCGCGCTCGCCATCGGCACCACCGTGGGCGCAACGCTCGCCGGCCAGACGCCCAACCAGCTCGGCCTCGGCTCGGCGATCCTGCAGGCGCCGATCCATGCCTTCTATCTCGTGCTCTACTGGCGCTTCGCCCGCGATGCGGGGGTGAGCGTGCCGCTGGCGCAGAAGGTCGACGATGCCGTGTGGACCCTCGTGCTGCTCGGCCTGATCTGCCTGCTGAACTTCTACAGCGACGTCGAGATCGCGGGCGCGGCCGCGACGGCGCTGCTGCTCGCCATCCGCTTCTGGCGCGACGAGCGTCCCGACCGCGCCCGGCTCGTCGCGGCGCTCAGGACCAACGCGCCCTACGTCGCGCTGACCCTGGCGCTCTGCGCCACCCGCCTGGTGCCGCCGCTGCGCGATCTCCTGAAGCCCCTGTGGGCGTTGAAACCGTTCGACAACCAGCCGGCCTTTGCGCCGTTCTACGCGCCGGGCTTCTGGCTGGTCGCCATCGGCCTGGTCGTCGTGTGGCAGGCGCGCGCACCGCTCGGCCGCGTGCTGGCCGAAGCCGGCCGCGGCGCCTGGCGGGCCTGCGTCGTGACCCTGCTGTTCGTCGTGATGGCCGAGTTCTATGTCGGCTCGGGCATGGCCGATTCGATCGCCGAGGCATTGCGTGCCGCGGCCGGCCGCGATGCCGCTCTCAGCGTGCCGTTGTTCGCGGCGATCGGCGGCTTCCTGACCGGCGGCGGCGCGGCCGCCAACGCCATGCTGATGCCGATGGTGACGGCGCTCGCCCGCGCCGTCGAGATCGATCCCGCCTGGATCGCCGCCGTCCAGAACAGCGTCTGCACCAACCTCACCATGCTGTCCCCCATCCGGGTCTCGATGGGTGCGGCGATCCTGGCGCTCGCGATGCCGGAGTCGGCGCTCTATCGTCGCGCCTGGCCGCTCGCGCTGCCGCCCCTCGTCACGGGATTCGCCGCCATCATGATCCTGCTGGCACGCTCATGAGCTTCACCCGACGCCGCTTCGCCGCGAGCGCCCTCGCCGTGGGCTCCCTCACCGCCGCAGCGAGGCCGGCTGGCGCCGTCATCGTCCTCGACGGCACCTGGCGCGCCGAAGGCGGCTTTCGCGCCCATCTCGCCCTCGCCGACCAGCCGCAGTTCGCCTCGGTGATCGCCCTGTCGAGCGACGATGGCCAGGTCTGGGGCTCGGGCTCCGGCAGCTGGATCGGCAATGTACGCGGCCACGCCCGCATCCTCACCGCCGCGCACGTCTTCAATCGCGACGGCGCCGCCGACGACTACGTCTACCGCGCGCCCGACGGCACGGCCATGCAGGGCACCGACATCGTCTTCCATCCGTTCTACAACTGGAACAACGCCGAGCGCACCGGCTACGATTTCGCCATCGTGCAGCTCGATGGGCCGATCGACGATGCCGGTCCTCCGCCCGCGCTCTACGGCGGCAATCGCGAGGAGGGCCAGCGCATCGTCATGGTGGGCTGGGGCAGCCGCGGCATCGGCTCGGCCGGCGAGAAGCCGCAGTATTACGTCGAGCCTGGCAAGGCCGCCGCGACCAACAAGGTCGACGAGGTCATGGACGTCGTACGCCCGGTGCCGAGCAGCGGCGATGCCGGCAACTGGCTGGGCGTCACGCTCCGCCGCGAGTCCGAAGGCGCCGAAAGACTCGACGGAATCCTCGGCTCGGGCGACAGCGGCGGCTCGGCCTGGATCAGGACGCAAGCCGGCGGCTGGGCGATCTGCGGCGTCAACGCCAACGGCAACGGCGACACCTACGGCTCGCAGTGCTGGTTCGCGCGCGTCTCGGGCATGCGCGACTGGCTCTCGGCGACGGTTCCCGGCCTGCGCTTCGTCAGCTGAAGCATTCCTCCCCAGCGAAGCCGGGAGGTGCCCTCGTCATACGAGGGCGGATGGGTCATGAGCATCATCACGGTTGCCCATGACCCCTCCGCCCGCTGCGCGGGCACCTCCCCACGCTACGCTTTGGGAGGCATGCCTTCATCACTGGCATCGGCCCAATTTGCCTCTATGATCGCGCCCTCGACGAAATTTTGCGGGAGTGGGCGATGGCCAAGGTGGCATTTCTCGGTCTGGGCGTGATGGGCTTCCCGATGGCGGGCCATCTCGCCGCCAAGGGCCACGATGTGACGGTCTACAACAGGACCTTCTCCAAGGCCGAGGACTGGACCAGGAAGCACAAGGGCAAGGCGGCCAGGACACCCAAGGAAGCCGCGGCCGGCCAGGAGATCGTGTTCTGCTGCGTCGGCAACGACGACGACCTGCGCTCGGTCGTGCTGGGCGACAACGGTGCGTTCGCCGGCATGGCCAAGGGGACGATCTTCGTCGACAACACCACGGCCTCGGCCGACATCGCCCGTGAGCTGCACGCCGAGGGCAAGAAGCGCGGCATCGATTTCGTCGATGCGCCGGTGTCGGGCGGCCAGGCGGGCGCGGAGAACGGCCAGCTCACCGTGATGTGCGGCGGCGAGCAGGGACCGTTCGACAGAATGAAGCCGGTGGCCGACGCCTACTCCAAGGCGGTGACGCTGATCGGCCCGCCGGGCTCGGGTCAGATCACCAAGATGATGAACCAGATGTGCATCGCCGGCATCGTCCAGGGCCTCGCCGAGGCGCTCAATCTCGGCCAGCGCGCCGGCCTCGACATGGACAAGGTGATGACCGCCATCTCCAAGGGCGCGGCGCAGAGCTGGCAGATGGAGAATCGCTGGCAGAACATGATCGCCGGCAAGTTCGACTACGGCTTCGCGGTCGACTGGATGCGCAAGGATCTCGGCATCGCCATGGCCGAGGGCAAGCGCCACAAGGCCCAGATGCCGCTGGTGGCGCTGGTCGACCAGTTCTATGGCCGCGTGCAGGAACGCGGCGGCGGACGCTGGGACACGTCGAGCCTGATCCAGCCGCTGCAGAAGCCGTAGAGGGGTGGCGATGAGCAGCTACAAGCTCTGGGGGCGCGCCGGCTGGGGCTCGGCCATCGTCGAGGCGCAGCTCGTCTGGTACGGGCTGCCCTACACCTTCGAGCCGGTCGAGGATCTGTTTCGCACACCCGACGCCGCCGCCAAGCTGAAGACGGTCAATCCGCTGGCCCAGGTGCCGACCCTGGAGATGCCCGACGGCAGCGTCATGAGCGAGAGCGCGGCGATCACGCTGCTGCTCGCCGACATCACCGGCAAGGAGTCGCTGGTGCCGCCGCCGGCAGCCAAGGAACGGGGCAAGTTCCTGCGCTGGCTGGTCTTCATCGTCGCCAACATCTATCCGACCTTCACCTACGCCGACGATCCGTCGCGCTTCGTGTCGGTCAGCACCGCGCGCGATCCCTTCCGCGCCGCCACCGACGCCTATGCCCAGCGGCTGTGGCGCCAGCTGGAGCGCGAGGCCGGCAGCCCGTGGTTCCTGGGCGAGCGCTTCTCGGCGCTCGACATCTACATCGGCATCATGACGCGCTGGCGGCCCAAGCGCGGCTGGTTCGAGACCGAGACGCCGCATCTCTTCGCCATCGCCCGCCGGGCCGACCAGGTGCCCGAGCTCGCCGAGGTGTGGAAGCGCAACTTCCCGGCCAACTGAGGGACCTCATGCACCGCCGCCATCTCATCGCGCTGTCGCTCGGCGCGCTCACGCCTGCCCTGGCGTCGCGCGCCCAGGCGCAGGGCAACTATCCCGACCGGCCCATCACCATGGTGGTGCCGGCCCCGCCGGGCGGCGGCACCGACCTCGTCGCCCGCCTCTACTCCGACCTGTTGAGCCAGGAGCTCGGCCAGCAGGTGATCGTCGACAACAAGGGCGGCGGCAACGGCAATGTCAGCACCGCGATCGTCGCCCGCGCCAAGCCCGACGGCTACACGCTGCTGATGCAGTACTCGGCCTACCACTCGGCCAACCCGGCGCTGATCAAGGGACTGAACTGGAAGCCCGACGACTTCGCCGGCATCGCCATGGGGGCGGTGGCACCGCATGTCATCGTCATCGCAAAGAAAGTGCCAGCCGACGACCTCAAGAGCTTCATCGCCTACGCCAAGGCCAATCCCGGCAAGCTGAACTACGCCTCGGTCGGCCCGGGCTCGGTGCCGCATCTCGGCGGCGTGCTCCTGAACAAGGCCGCCGGCATCGACCTCACCCACGTGCCCTACAAGGGCGCGGGGCCGGCCACCGCCGATCTCGTCGCGGGCCAGGTCGAGCTGATGGTGGTGACGCCGCCGTCGGTGTCGGGCCACATCCGCAGCGGCGCCGTGAAGGCGTTGGCGCTGGCGAGCGACCAGCGCCATCCGGCGTTCACCGAGATCCCGACTGCCGCAGAAGCGGGCCTGCCGGGCTTCAAGCTCGACGCCTGGTTCGCGCTGTTCGCGCCGGCCGGCACACCGCAGCCCATCATCGACAGGCTGAACGCGGCGATGCGCAAGATCGCGAAGATGGACGTCACCCGGGAACGCGCCAACCAGCTCGGCACGGTGCTGAAGGACTGGACGCCCGCCGAGATGGACAAGTTCGCCGGGAGCGAGGTCGCCGAGTGGAGCAAGGTGATCCGCGACAACAACATCACGATGGACTGAGCCGCGATGACCTGCGTCGGGATCGTGGGCGGTCTCGGCATCGGCGCCACGGTCGACTACTACAAGCGCATCACCGCGGCCTGCAAGGCGCGCGCTTTCGTGCCCGATCTGGTGTTCGTGCATGCCGACGTCGATCGCGGCCAGGGCTACGTGCGCGAGGGCAAGCTCGAGGCGCTGGCTGAGTATCTCGCGGGCTTCATCGATCGGCTGGGTCGCGCCGGCGCCGAGGCCGCCGTGCTGCCGGCGGTCACGCCGCATATCTGCATCGCCGAGCTCCTGCCGCGGATCAGGCTGCCGCTGATCGACATCGTCGATGCGATCGGCACGGAGCTCCGCGCGCGCAAGCTCGGGCGCGTGGCGCTGTTCGGCACGACCTTCACCATGGAAGGCAGCCTGTGGGGCCAGCTGTCCGGCGTCGAGATCGTGAAGCCCAGGCCGGACGAGATCGCCTTCGTCGGCCGCGCCTACCAGCGACTGCTGGACACCCAGCGCGGCCATGACGAGGACACCGCCGGGCTGCGCCGCATCGCCGCCGACCTGCAGCGCCGCGACGGCGTCGAAGCGATCCTGCTCGCCGGCACCGACCTCGCGATGATCTTCGACGAGGAGACGGCAGGCTTCCCCTGCATCGACTGCGCGCGCGTGCACATCGACGCCATCGTCGAACGGCTTTCCCTCGGAGGACGCTGATGGCCAAGGGTTATTGGATGTTCCACGTCACGGTGAACGATCCGGACACCTACCGGAAGTACATCGAGCACGACGCCCCGGTCTTCGCGAAGTATGGCGGACGCTTCCTCGCGCGCGGTGGCGAGTTCCAGGCGCTCGAGGGCAGTGCCCGCCAACGCCACGTGATCATCGAGTTCGACAGCTACGAGACGGCGCTGGCCTACTACCACTCGCCCGAGTACCAGGCGGCGGCCGAGTTTCGCCGCCGCTCGGCGATCGCCGATCTGGTGATCGTCAAAGGCGTCGAATAGGACCTCTTGCCATCATGCTCCTCATCCCGAGCGAAGGCGCCCGAAGGGCGGCGTAGCCGAGGAACCTGTTTTGGTCGACGCATCGACAGAAAAGGTCCCTCCGCCGCGCCTCCCTTCGACTACGCTCAGGGCAGGCGCTACGCTCGGCTCCGGTCGGGATGACGAACTTTGGAGCCGTATGCGATTCACCTGCCCGCTTGGGAGAGGGACTTGAAGAAGCTCATGACAAGGTCTTCGTCATATCGAGCACTGCGAGGTCCCGCCCGCCGCGCCGCATGGTGGAGCGGTGCTGCCGCATGAAGCCGTGCCGGCGATAGAACGGCACGGCGTTCAGCGTCGCCTGCAGTGACAGGACGGTAGCACCACGCCGCCGAACCTCGTCCTCTGCCGCCGCCAGCAGCACCCGTCCAGCGCCCCTGCCCGTCGCGGGGTCGACGTAGAGACCGAACAGCACCGCCTCCTTGATCGAGACGAAACCCACCACGGTGCCCTCGCATTCGGCCACCAGCACCGTCTCGCCGCCTTGTGTCATGGCATGGCGAACCCCCTGCGGATCGCGCTCGCGCAGCCAGGCTTCGATCTCGTCTGCGCTGTAGGCGCCGAGGCACAGCGTCCTCACTGAGGCCTTGTGCAGGGCGCACAGCGCCTCGGCGTCGGCCGGCGTCGCCGGGCGCAGCGTGAAGGCAGCCATGACGGCTGCCTCAAAAGATCTGCCGCACGCCGACGATCTGTGACAGGCATCGGCCGACATGGTCGGCTGTGTCGGGTTCGAGCCCTTCGACCTCGATCTCGACCGACAGCTGATCGGCATCGGCCTGGGCGAAGACGCGCGCCGGCACGAGGCCGCGCTTGGCGAGCAGTTCCAGCGCGCGCGGCAGCACGGCCGGCTCGGCGTCGGCTTCGAAACAGTAACGGACGGTGGACGAGTTGCGCTTAAGCGCCAGGACGGCGGAGGACACGGACGACATGGACGGACTCCCGGTAAATCGGACGAACAGCGACGTTCCGGTTTGCAGTGCAAACCGGGGTGCTAATTCGCCGACCGAGGAGGTCCATGCGGGCCATGAGCTAACTATAGCGCCGCGGCTCGCCGGCAGGCTACGCTTTCTTCAAACGAGGAAGGGATGGAAACAAAGATGCGTTCGACGCCCGTCTACGAGGTGCATGCCGTCAAATATGCCCACCTGCCGCGCAAGGCTTGGGAAGTCCAGATCACGCCGGATCCGCACGACGCCGACTTCCCCATGGACTATTTCGTCTGGGTGGCGATCCCGCTCGACGAGGCGGGCAACCGGGCGATCGGCGGCAAGCCGATCGTGATCGACACGGGCTTCAATGCCCAGATCGGCAAGCAGCGCGGCCGCGAGGTCAAGCGCAACCCGGCCGATCTGCTGGGCGACCTCGGCATCGACCCGAAGGAGGTCGAGGACGTGATCATCACCCATCTGCACTACGACCATGTCGGCAACTGGGACAAGTTCCCCAAGGCGCGCTTCCACCTGCAGGACAAGGAGATGCAGTTCGCCACCGGCCGGCACATGTGCCACGCCCCGTTCCGCCACGCCTTCGAGGTCGAGGACATCGTCGGCATGGTGCGCGCCGTCTATGGCCAGCGCGTGGTGTTCCATGACGGCGACGAGGAGATCCAGCCCGGCATCTCCGTGCATCTCATCGGCGGCCACACCATGGGCATCCAGTCGGTGCGGGTGATGACGCGCAACGGCTGGCTGGTGCTGGCCTCGGACGCCAGCCACTACTACTGGGGCATTCGCGACAGGAAGCTGTTCTCGATCGTCTATTCGGTGGCCGACATGCTGGCGGGCTACGACAAGCTCACGAAGCTGGCCGACGGCCACGTCGACATGGTCGTGCCCGGCCACGACGCCGAGGTGATGACGAAGTATCCGGCGTCGCGGGACGACATGAAGGGGATCGCGGTCAGGCTGGACTAGCCTAAAAGCATTCCCTCCCCCGTCACACGGGTGAGGGTAAGGGAGGGGGAAAGCTCCAACCGGGATTTCTCAATTTTCAGATCTGAAATTTCAAAGATCAGCCGCGACGCCTGCCCCCTCGCGGAC
>JAEWIV010000547.1 GCA_023386865.1 Pseudomonadota bacterium | reverse complement strand
GCGCCAGCGTCGTCGGTCCGGGCTTGGGCTCGCTGCCGGCCGCAGCGATCAGCAGATTGGCCAGCGAGGTCTCGGCGAGCGGCACGGGGACGGCGTGCGAGCCCGCCAGCCGCAGCAGCGCCAGCATGTCCGCCAAGGTGCCGCCGGCGCCGTTCTTTTCCTCGGGCACGGCGATCATCGGCAGGCCCATCTCCTCGATCTCCTTCCAGAGATCGGTGGGCCACACGCCCTTCTCCACGTCGTTGACGACGGCGCGGCCGCAACGCTCCGTGAAGAAGCGGTCGGCGGTCTCGAGCAGCATGTCGCGGGTTTCGCGGTCCATAAGAGTCTCCATCAATAGCCCCTCCCTAGCGCAGATACCGCGCTGGGGAGGTGCCCGCGTCTTCGCGGGCGGAGGGGTCATGAGTCACGGCAAGGATCAAATGGCGCCCATGACCCCTCCGTCGCCGTGTGACGGCGACACCTCCCCAGCCCGCGCTGGGCAGGAAGACGTTTGCGCGACGATGCCTTTCCGCTACCGTTCTGGCCTCACCCGACGCCCGGAGCCGCCCTCGTGACCAATCGCGCGCATGTCCTGCTGTGGACAGACCAGACCGCCGCCTATCTCGACGCCATCAAGGCGGCGGGCCTCGCCGATCGCGTGGCCGTCGAGACGCTTCCGCGCAAGGGCAAGCCGTCGGCCGAGCAGCTCGCGCGCACCGAGGCGCTGATGGCAGGCGGCGTGCCCCCCGGTCTGCTGCCCAGCATGCCCAAGCTGCGCTGGGCGCAGGCGATGAGCGCCGGCGTCGAGGGCTGGCTGGCGCTGCCCGACCTGCCGGCAGGTCTCACGCTCACCTGCGCGCGCGGCACGCACACCGAGTCGATGCCGGAGAACATCATCGGCGCGCTGTTCCATGTCGCCAAGCCCTACCGGACGGTCGCCGACCACCAGAAGCACTCGAAGTGGGTGCACACGGTGGCGCAGCCGCTCACCGGCAAGACGCTCGGCATCCTGGGCCTGGGCGCGATCGGCGCCGAGGTGGCGCGCATCGCCGCCGCCCTCGGCATGCGCGTGATCGGCACCAAGCGTCGCGTGGCGCCGATGCCGAACGTCGCCGAGGTGCTGCCCGGCGCGCGCACCGACGAGGTGCTGGCGCAGTCGGACTTCGTGCTGCTGTTGCTGCCGGCCACGCCGGAGACCGACAACTTCATCGACGAAGCGCGGCTCTCCAAGATGAAGCCGTCGGCCTGGCTGCTGAACTTCGGCCGCGGCCACATCATCAAAGATGACGATCTCATCGCCGCCGTGAAGTCGAAGAAGATCGCGGGCGCCCTGCTCGACGTCTTCCGCCAGGAGCCGTTGCCGTCGGAGCATCCGTTCTGGACCACCGACGGCATCATCGTGCTGCCGCATATCGGTGGCCCGCACCCGCAGCGCGACCGCTTCGTCGCCCGCCTGTTCGTCGACAATCTCGGCCGCTTCCTCGACGGCGCGCCCCTCAAGGAGGTCGTCGACCGCTCGGCCGGCTACTGATCACTCGCTGCGCTTGAACCAGAAGGCGTCGGCCTGCCGCGGCATGCCGATGCGCTCGTAGAAGCCCACCGACTCGGGCATCGACGCCAGCACCAGGCTGACGCGCGGCCCGAGCAGGCGGCGCGTCTCGTCTATGAGGCCCTTGCCGACACCGAGGCCCTGGGCCGAAGAGGAGACCGCGAGCTCGGAGAGGTAGCAGCACCAGGAAAAGTCGGTGATCGAACGGGCGACGCCGACCAGCGTGCGGTCGACCCGATCGAGCCGTGCGGTGACGACGAGACCGGCTTGGTCCAGCATCTGCTGCATGCGCCGCCGGTCGCCGGTTGGCCGCGTGGCGCCGAGACCCGACTCGAGCAGCACACGACAGAATTCGTCGACGTCGAGGCGGGGTTCGGACGCGTAGATGACTGAAGCGGGCGATGACATGGCACCCTCTCTAAAGGACAAGGTCGCCCTTGTCGCCGGCGCCTGCGTCACTTACGGCGGTGCGAGGAACGCCTTCACCGCGGCGATCGCCTCGGCCAGCCCGACGCGATCGACGGCGACGCCGGGCGGGAAGGCACCCAGGAGCCGACTGGGCAAACGAGAATCGAGCATGACGAACACGCCACGGTCGTCGGCGCGGCGGATCAGCCGGCCGTAGGCCTGCTTCAATCGCAGCCGTGCCAGCATGTCGTCGTAGGCGTTGGCGCCGGCGCCCGCTTCCTTCCACGAGGCCTTGCGGGCGCGGTGCAGGATGTCGGGCCTTGGCCAGGGCACGCGGTCGAACACGATCAGGCGCAGCGAGCGGCCGGGCACGTCGACGCCGTCGCGCACCGCGTCGGTGCCGAGCAGGCACGAGTGCTCCTCGGCGCGGAAGATGTCGACCAGGGTCGCGGCGTCCATGCCGCCGACATGCTGAGCGTAGAGCGGCAGGCCCGCTTCCTCGAGCGCCGGTGCGATGCGCTGGTGCACCGCGCGCAGACGGCCGATGGCGGTGAACAGCCCGAGCGCGCCGCCGCCCGACGCCAGGAACAATTCGCGGTAGGCCGCGGCCACCTGCTCGGCGTCGTCGCGCTTGACGTCGCGCACGATCAGCACGCGGGTCGCCTGGGCATAGTCGAACGGCGAGGCCATGGCGGCGCGGATTGCCGGCGCCGGCAGATGGCGCGTGCCGGTGCGCGCCTCGGCCACCATCCAGTCGGCCAGCGATGCGACTGGCTCGTCATTGGCGGCGGCCGGCACGCCCAGCGAATCGCGCAGGGTCGCCGAAGTGATGACGGCGCCGTGCGCCGGCACGATCACCGAATTGACGAACGGCTCGGTGGGATCGAGATAGTGGCGGTACATGCCGACATCGATCTCGCGATTCTGGCTCTTCTCGATGGCGAACCAGTCGACAAAGGCGGCATCGGGTTCGTCGTGCAGGCCGCGCAGCATGGCGCGCCAGGCTTCGAGCGTGAGCTCGCAGCGGTTGGCGAGCGAGCGGGCGACGCCCTCGATGCGTCCGCGCTGACCCGAATCGAGCTTGTCGGCCTCGCTCTCGAGCTTGGTGCGCAGCGCCTGGCGCAGCCGGCGCACCGGCGCCAGCATCTGCCCCAGCGCCTCGCCCAGCCGGTCGGCCGCCTCGAGCAGGCCGGGATTGAGCGGGCGCACGTCGCATTCCTGGCCGAAGCCCTGGTCGTCGCCCGACGCCCGCGCGCGCACCTGCTGGCGCACGAGGGCCAGGAACTCCTCGGCCGGGCCCAGGACCGTGCCGTCGGCCAACCGAGTCTGCCAGTTCGGCGAGGGCAGCTGCTGGGCAAGGTCGAGCAGCCGGCGCAGCGCCTTGTGGGCTTCGAGATCGTCGCCCAGAAGGTCGTTGAGGCGCCGCTCGAGGCCGCGCGCGCGGCTGCCGCGGCGTCCCTCGGCACCGAGCAGCCAGCGCCGAAGGTCGGAGGCTTCGATGCCGCTGAGGTGGGCCGCAAAGGCGCCGTCGGCGGCGTCGAACAGATGGTGCCCCTCGTCGAACACGTAGCGCAGCGGCCGCGTGGCGTCGTCCAGCCCGCCCATCGCCGCCTGCACCATGACCAGCGCATGGTTCGCGATCACGATGTCGGCCTGCCGCGCGCGGCGGATGGTGCGTTCGACGAAGCATTTCCGGTAGTGCTCGCACGCCGAGTAGATGCATTCGCCGCGCCGGTCGGCCAGGCGCGAGATGCGGCCGCGACCCAGCAGATCGAGCAGCCAGGCCGGCAGGTCGCCGCCCACCATGTCGCCGTCGCGACTGGCGAGCGCCCAGCGCGCCAGCAGGCCGAGGCCGACGGCGTTCTCGGGCGCCAAGCCCGTGCGCAGCACCGCCTCCTGGAAGTTCAGCAGGCAGAGATAATTCTCGCGCCCCTTGCGGATCACGACCTTGCGGCGCTTCTCGGCCGAATCGCGGTGCAGGCGGTCGAGCTCGTTGTCGATCTGGCGCTGCAGGTTGCGGGTGTAGGTGGCGATCCACACCGGCGCGCCGTTCTTCTCGGCCCACAGGCTCGCCGGCGCGACATAGCCCAGGGTCTTGCCGACGCCGGTGCCGGCCTCGACCAGCACGACGTTGGGATGGTCCTCGCGCTCGCGCGGCGCGAAGGCTTGGGCCGCGGCCGAGGCATAGTCGCTCTGGGTCGGCCGCGCCTCGGCGATGTTGGCGCCCGCCGCGACCATCTGGGCGAGCCTGAGCCGGGCCTCGCGCGGCTCGACCGGCTGGCTCGACGGCGGCGGCGCGGGCGGCGGCTCCTCCCATTGCGGCAGGCTCTTCCAGATATCGAGCCCGGCGCCCGGCCGCAGCTTCTTGCCGGCCGGATCGATGCCGAGTGCGGCCAGCACCGCATCGCCCCACGGCCATTGCCCACGCGCCATCGCGAGCGCTGTGTCGGTGAGCTCGCGCGAGGCCAGCGCCGCCATGTCCTCGAGCTCGTCGAGAAGCACGGCCGCGGCCTGCGGCAGGGCAGCGACTTCTTCTTCGGGAGTCGCCGGCACCGCGAGGTCGAGCGCCTCGCAGATGCCGCGCGGCGTCGGCAGGCAGAACTTGGCCGGCCGCACGAAGGCGAAGAGTTCCAGAAGATCGAGCGCCCGGAGGTTGTCCAGGCCGAGCCGCGCCGCCACGGCCGGCGCGTGACAGACCAGCGGCGAGCTGGCAGCGGCGCGCAGGGCGGCGT
>JAEWIV010000492.1 GCA_023386865.1 Pseudomonadota bacterium | reverse complement strand
CGCTCGACTACCAGGGCGCCGTCGGCGCCGCGGCGCGGATGGGGTTCGACTATGACGACGTCGCGTTCTAGCGTCGATCCAGGAGGCACGAACGATGGCCACCAAACGTAAAGCGGCGAAGAAGAAGGCGCGGCATGCTGCCAAGCAGCGGGGCCGCAAGCGCGGCGGTTCGCCCAAGACGACCGCCTCTCGCGCTGTCGCCATCGCCGCCAGCGCGCGCCGCCCGGTGAAGGAACGGACCGCCGCCGCCATGGCCGCCCCCCTGGCGGTGTGCGAGAGCGAGCAGGATTTCCAGGCGATGTTGAAGCTCCTGCGCGACGACGACGAGCCCGCGAAGCTGCGCCTCGCGGCGCTGCAGGCGCTGCAGGCTGCAAGTTTCAGCGTGCTGGCCTTCGAGGGATGCCGCGGCGACTACATCGCGACCTTGCGCCAGGTCGCGGACGATCGCGATCCGGAGCTCCGGCAACGCGTGCTGGGAATACTGATGCGGGAGAAGGACGGCTTTGCGCAGAAGAAGCTGCTGGAGGGATTGCACGATCCCGACAAGGCCCTGGTGCCGCCGGAGAAGGCCCTCCAGCTTCTGAGCTACGACGTGCATGCCGATGCCTACGCGGTGGCGCGCGCGATCGTGAGGAAGCCGCCGAACGAAGCCGCCCGCCGCGAGGCCCTGCGTCTCCTCGCGGCGGACGCCACCGCCGCGCCCCTGTTCGAGAAGCTGCTGCTCGACAAGGGCGAGCTGCGCGAGATCCGCCAGATCGCGGCGTCGGCGCTCTACGCACTGCGGCCGGAGCGGATGCAAAAGCGCGCGCGCGACATCCTCCTGGACAAGTCGGACTACGACGACATCAAGGCCACCAGCCTGGCGGCTCTGACCCAGCTGGGGGACGCAACGCTTTCCGAAGACAAGGCTCTGATGAAGAGCGTCGATCGCTTCAGCACCGGGAAGACGCCGCCCAGGTACAAACAGACGGCGCGCCGGTTCCTCAGCAAATACGCCCGGTGAGGCCTGCCTCGATGCCGCGTGACCAATCCAGCCCCATGACGGAGCTGCAATTCGCAACCCTGGTCGATGCGATCGCCGCCGACGTCCGGCGGTTCGACGAACTGCTCGATCTGTTGCGCGAGGAGCATGCGCTCTATCGCGATCGCAGCGCGGCGACGATCACGCGCATGCGCGGCTGGGTGCTGCTTGCCCTGGAACGCGCCGGCGTCTCGGAGCGAGCACTCGCCTTCGTGCTCGAGGAACTCGACGTCGGCACCGATCCGTACCTGGTCGCGGCGGCGGCGCGGGCCCTCCGCTCCTACCCGCGGCCCAGTGCGACGCTCGTGCCGTTCGTCCTGGGAGCGCTGGCCAACATCCGCTATCGCGACGAGCCGCTCTCGTTCGCTGCCTACGGCGCCTATGCGGTGTCGGCCACCGGCACCAGCGCCGTGAGCGAACTCCTGGCGACGCTCGCATGGCTTGGCCCGCACGCCAGAGACGCCGTCCCGGAGCTCGAAGCCTTGCTCAAGCCGAACGGCCTCCCCCCCAAGCTTCGGGGCAATATCCGACAGGCGCTGCAGGCCATCCGTGACGCCGGCGATGGCGCCATTGAACCCGGCACGGCGGCGTGCTGTGGCGCACAGGCTCCGGCGCCGAAGTGCTGCGGCAGCGCCGGGAAGATCGACTCGGTCCTGCTGGAGGATCACGCAGGCGACAGGATCGGTTTCAAGGCGTTCTTCGGCGGCCAGCCCTCCATCGTGGCCTTCTTCTACACGCGCTGCGACAACCCGCTGAAATGCTCGCTGACGATTGCCAAGCTCGCGCGGGTGCAACAGCTGCTGGAGGCACAGGGTCTCGCCGACCGGATCCGCACCGCGGCGATCACCTACGATCCGGCCTTCGATCTGCCGCCTCGACTTCGCGCCTATGGCCAGGATCGAGGCCTCCGCATGGACACCGGCCATCGACTGTTTCGTGCCGTCACCGGAAACGACGCCGTGCGCGACCACTTCGGCCTGGGGGTCAATTACGTCGGGTCGCTGGTGAATCGCCACCGCATCGAACTCCACATCCTCGATGGGAAGGCACGCATCGCCGCCGTGTTCGAGCGCCTGCGCTGGGATGAACGGGAGGTGCTCGCACGGGCGGTCGACGTCCTTGCAGGCACGAACGGCGTTCCCTGAGACGAGTTTCTTCGTCGACGACGTCGGTCAGCGCCCTTGGAGCTCCAACAGGTCCTCAGCTGCCGTCACTCGCAGCGTGCGGACTCCACAACGGCGAGGCCGGTTGCTGGCACGGATGCTTTCAGCCGATGGTGCCCCCGGTCGGACTCGAACCAACACTTCCGTGAGGAAACCTGATTTTGAGTCAGGCGCGTCTACCAATTCCGCCACGGGGGCACGCTCTGGTGCGCCGCGAATAAAGCCGATGAGCGGAACCTGGTCAACGCTTGCGAGAGCCCGTCGGGTCCGGTTTCATGCCGCCCGATCATGCATCCCTACATTCACGCCCAGACGCACCCCGACAAGCCCGCCTACATCATGGCCGGCAGCGGCGAGACGGTCACCTATCGCCAGCTCGACCGGCAGTCCAACCGCATCGCGCAGCTCTTCCGCTCGCTCGGCCTGAAGGCCGGCGACCATGTCGCCCTGTTCCTGGAGAACAATGCCCGGTTCTTCGAGATCTGCTGGGCCGCCCAGCGCGCGGGCCTGGTCTATACCGCCATCAGCTCGCGGCTGACCGCGGCCGAGGTCGACTACATCGTGCGCGATTGCGGTGCCAGGCTCTTCGTCACCTCGAGGTACCTGGCCGACAAGGCGGCCGAGCTGGCGCCTCTGCTGGCAGGCGTGGCGCACCGCTACATGATCGACGGCACGATCCCGGGCTACGCCCCCTGGGAGGCGACGATCGCCCCCTTCCCGGCGACGCCGATCGCCGACCAGACCGCCGGCCACGACATGCTCTATTCATCGGGCACGACCGGCCAGCCCAAGGGCGTGCTGCCGGTGGTCGAGCCGCAGCCGATCGACGTCGTCAATCCGCTGCTCGCCATCACGCGCAAGCTCTACGGCATGGACGAGAACACGGTCTACCTGTCGCCGGCGCCGCTCTATCACGCGGCGCCGCTGCGCTTCAACATGAGCGTCATGCGGCTGGGCGGCACCTCGGTGATCATGGAGCATTTCGACGCCGAGGAGTTCCTGAAGCTGGTCGGCCGGCACGGGATCACGCACACCCAGGTCGTGCCGACCATGTTCGTGCGCTTCCTCAAGCTGCCCGACGAGGTGCGGCTGAAATACGACGTGTCGTCGCTCCGCTGCGCCATCCACGCCGCCGCGCCCTGTCCCGTTCCGATCAAGGAGAAGATGATCGAGTGGTGGGGACCGATCGTGTGGGAGTACTACGGCGGCACCGAAGGCAACGGGCTCACCATGTGCAACTCCGCCGAATGGATGGCGCACAAGGGTACGGTGGGCCGCGCCGTCGTCGGCACGCTGAAGATCTGCGACGAGGACGGCAACGAGCTGCCGCAGGGCGAAGCCGGCACGGTCTACTTCGCCGACGGCCGGCCGTTCCAGTATCACAACGATCCCAAGAAGACCGCCGATTCGCGCAATGCCAAGGGTTGGACGACGTTGGGCGACGTAGGCTACGTCGACGCCGACGGCTTCCTCCACCTCACCGATCGCAAGGCCTTCATGATCATTTCCGGCGGCGTGAACGTCTACCCGCAGGAAGCCGAGAACCTGCTGGTCACCCATCCGAAGGTGATGGACTGCGCCGTGTTCGGCGTGCCCAACCCCGACTTCGGCGAGGAAGTGAAGGCGGTCGTCCAGCCGCGCAACATGGCGGATGCCGGCCCGGCGCTGGCCGAGGAGCTCCTGGCCTTCTGCCGCCGGCACCTTTCGGCGATCAAGTGCCCGCGCAGCATCGACTTCGAAGCCGAGCTGCCGCGCCACCCCACCGGCAAGCTCTACAAGCGCCTGCTGCGCGACCGCTACTGGCAGGGACGCGACAGCAAGATCGTCTGAGGCACGAACCGTCCGGCTGGAATCTGCTGAAACGGATCGTGTCCTGTGCGACAACCGTCGCCAGCGCGCGCTCCGGACCTGAACGACCGTGCGGTGGGGTGCGCCAATCCGAGAGGTTCCGATGAAGGCTGCTGTCGTCACCGAGCAGGGCGTGCGGTACCAGGACGCGCCCAAGCCCACACCCAAGCCCAACGAGATCCTGATCAAGGTGCGCGCCGCCTCGCTCAACCGCGCCGACCTCGCGGTCGCGGCCGGCAGCCGTCACGGAGCGGTCGGCGGTCCCGGCACCATCGTCGGACTCGAATGCGCGGGCGAGGTCGAGGCCGTCGGCGGAGAGGTCGAGGGCTTCAAGCCCGGAGATCGCGTCATGAGCTCGGCGGCCGGCGGCTTCGCCGAATACGCCGTCGCCGATTCCGGCCGGGCCCACAGGATCCCGGCCAACAACATGACCTTCGAGCAGGCCGCCTGCATGCCGGTGGCGGTGCAGACCATGCACAACGCCCTGGTCGGCGCCGGCCGGCTGAAGAAGGGCGAATCGGTGCTGATCCAGGGCGCCAGCTCCGGCGTCGGCCTTCTCGGCATGCAGATCGCCAAGCACCTGGGCGCCTCGATCGTCATGGGCACCTCGACCAACGACGGCCGCCGCGCGCGGCTGAAGGAATTCGGCTGCGACCTCGCGCTCGACACGCGCGATCCCAAGTGGCCGGACAAGGTCAAGGAGGCGACCGGCGGCAAGGGCGTCGACCTGATCGTCGACCAGGTCTCGAGCGTCATGAACCAGAACATGGAAGCTGCCGCCATTCTCGGCCGCATCGTCAATGTCGGCCGCCTGGGCGGCATGAAGGGCGAGTTCAACTTCGACCTGCATGCGCTGAAGCGCATCGACTATATCGGCGTGACCTTCCGCACCCGCTCGCCCGAGGAGGTGCGGGCCATCGTCAAGGCGGCGCGCGCCGACCTGTGGCCGGCGATCGAGGCGGGCAAGCTCAGCCTGCCGATCGACAGGACCTTTCCCCTGAGCCAGGCCGCCGAGGCGCTTGCGCACATGAAGGCCAATGCCCATTTTGGCAAGATCGTCCTCGTCGTCTGAGGAGTATTCGCATGGTCAAGTCGATCAACCATCTCGCCACCGCCGACAACCTGTTCTTCGGCAAGGGCGGCCTCGATCGTCGCAGGACGGAGAAGATGGTCGACGACGCGTTGGTCGGCTGCGACGACGGCGAGCTCTTCCTCGAGTACGTGCAGAGCGAGAGCCTGTCGTTCGACGACGGCAAGCTGAAGAGCGCTTCGTTCGACACGACGCAAGGCTTCGGCCTGCGCAGCGTCGCGGGTGAAGCCACGGGCTTCGCCCATGCCTCGGCGCTCGACGAGCAGGCGCTGAAGCGCGCGGTCGCCACCGTCAAGGCGGTGCGCGCGGGCCACAGCGGCGCGATGGGCGAGGCGCCGCACGGCACCAACCGGCTGCTCTATGCCGACGACAACCCGATCGACGGCGAGGCCTTCGCCAGGAAAGTGGCGCTGCTGCAGGAGATCGATGCCTATGTGCGCGGCAAGGAGCCCAAGGCACGCCAGGTCTCGATCTCGCTGGCGGGCTCGTGGCAGGTCGTCGAGATCATCAAGGCCGGCGGCTGGCGCGCCGCCGACGTCCGCCCGCTGGTGCGGCTGAACGTCAGCGTGGTCTGCGCCGACGGCAGCCGCAGGGAGGCCGGCAGCACCGGCGCGGGCCGGCGCGCCGCCTACGGCGACATCTTCAAGCCCGAGTACTGGCGGCGCGAGGCCGACGAGGCGATTCGCCAGTCGTTGGTGAACCTGCAGTCGGTGCCGGCGCCGGCCGGCGAAATGCCCGTGGTGCTGGGCTCGGGCTGGTCGGGCGTGCTGTGGCACGAGGCGGTGGGTCACGGGCTGGAAGGCGACTTCCATCGCAAGAAGACGTCGATGTTCACCAGCATGATGGGCGGCATGATCGCCTCGCCCGGCGTCACCGTGGTGGATGACGGAACGATCGCCGACCGCCGCGGCTCGCTCACCATCGACGACGAGGGGACGCCGACCCAGCGCAACGTGCTGATCGAGAACGGCCGCCTTGTCGGCCTGATGCAGGACCGCCAGAACGCGCGCCTGATGGGCGTCAAGCCGACCGGCAACGGGCGGCGCCAGGACCACGCCCATGCGCCGATGCCGCGCATGACCAACACCTTCATGCTGGGCGGGACGGCGGATCCGAAGGAGATCATCGCTTCGGTGAAGAAAGGCCTGTACTGCGCCAATTTCGGCGGCGGCCAGGTCGACATCGTGTCGGGCAAGTTCGTGTTCACGGTGACCGAGGGCTACCTGATCGAGGACGGCAAGCTCGGCGCGCCGGTGAAAGGTGCCACCCTGATCGGCGCGGGCTCCGAGGCGCTGACCAAGGTCGGCATGGTCGGCAACGACATGTCGCTCGACCCCGGCATCGGCACCTGCGGCAAGGACGGCCAGGGCGTGCCGGTCGGCGTCGGCCAGCCGACGCTGCGCATCGACGCGCTGACCGTCGGCGGTACCGCGACCTAGGCTTTCGCCGGCGCCTTGCGCGCCGTCAGGGTGCGTAGCCCGAGTCGCCGTCTCCGAGGATGTATGCATACGATCCCGGATGGATGCGGCAAATGCGCGTTCTCACCTGCATCACCTCGGTCCTCGGATAGGGGGCGACCATTTCATCGAGTACGTCGAACGTGTGCGGCGAATAGACCCTGCCGAGGATTTCACCCTGCGCGAGCGTCTTCCCTAGCGCTTTCGCGCCGATCGTCGGATGGAACATACCGCCATGCCGGGGACGCAGGAGCACGCCCTTGCGGACGACGATGCGTGTCTGGCCCTTGGTTGGCTCGCCGTCGAGCACCTTGAGCAGCCTGAGCACGTTATCGGTCGACTCCATAGCCACGTCGAATTCCGTCTCGTCCTCGATGACGCTGCCGCCCCCCACCTCGAAAAGCACCGCCGGCTTGCCGATGGCGGCGCAGGCACCGCTCAGGCTGCCGGGCGGCTGTGGATGCTCCCAGATGACTTCGGCGCCGGTCGCTTTCGCCATCTCGTAGACAAAGCGATCGGCGGCCGAGCCGTTCGGACTCGGCGTATAGGTGTAGCGGATGACGGTATTGCTCGATCCACCGTGATAGTCGATCACCGCGTCGACATGAGCGACGATCTCCCGCATGATCACGCCCGCCAACGCGTCGGTGAACCAGTTCTTTCCAGCCTCCGAGCCGGGGAACGTCCGATTGAGGTTGTGCATGTCGAGCCACGAGTTGCGCGTCCCCGATTCGAAAGCGATCGGGTTGAGCAAAGGGCAAAGCACGAGCACGCCGTTGAAGTTCAGGCCATCGGCCATGAGCTTGTCGTGATATCTGCGGCAGAACTCGCTCTCCCAAATCTGGTCGCCATGCGACGTGGTGGCGATCATCACGGTCGGTCCCGACCGTTGGCCGACAAGGACATGCACGGGCAGGGTCATCTCATAGCCGCTCGCCATCGTGCAGACAGGCACTGCAAAGTAGGCCTTGGTGCCGCGCGCGACCGTGCGGCCATGCCATTTGAAACTCATCGACTCTCTCCCGTGCTGGATATATCGGCGGTTGCGCCCGGCTCTTCGTCGGTCACGCCCGAACGGCTTGCTGCGCCCGTCTCGTCGATCGCGACGCCATAGTCACGCAAGGCGGCGGCGACGCTGACATAGCCTCTCGCCACGTCCTCGACGACCGCCTCGACGGAACGCTCGTGCGGCGGTCCATAACCGCCTCCGCCCGGAAGCCGCACTTCGACGAGGTCGCCGAGGCCGAGCGCGACGGGTCCGACGGACATCGCCTCGCCATTGCGCGAGAAGAAGCCCGGTGCGCCGGCGCGGCCGCCGCGAAGGCCGCTGGCCGGATGTCGAACCTTGTCGGGCCGGAGCGTGATCGTTACCGGCTCATCGCGAACGACGCGAAAGCCGATGTCCTGCCCCAGCCCGCCGCGCTGGCGGCCCGCGCCACCCGAATCGCAAGCGAGGCGCTTGTACGCGATGACGATCGGCGCCTGGTTTTCGACGATCTCCGTTGGCGTCACCATGCCGTTGTAGGGGAACGCGATCGTCGGCAACCCGTCCTGCGAGAAAGTCGCCCCCTTCCCTCCGTTCGGCAGGATCTGCACGTTGAATTCGCCACCGTCGGCCGGTCGACGCCCTTGCAGGATCACCGACCAGAACGATCCGCTGCCGGCTTGCACACGTTCCGGGATCGCCTGCGCCAACGCGCCATAGATCGCCATGTGAAGGTGAAACGATGTCTTCGACCGTGATTTGACCGGGCTCGGGCGCTCCGGCCTGAGGATCGAGCCCCGCGGCGCGGTTACGCTGAAGGGACGCACGACGCCGTCGTTGTTCGGCACGTGCGGTGCCAGGCAGCACTTCAGCGGATAGACCGAATCCGACACGGTCATGTTGAATGGACAATTGATCGAGGCGTTCGTCACCTGGGCGGACGAGCCGGCGTAGTCGACGCGGAGGCCTTGGCCCTGCTTCGTCACCTTGACCGCGATCGTCACGGGCTCGCGGTAACCGTCGCACTCGAGTCGATAGCTCCACTCGCCGTCCGGCACGTCCCGAAGCGCCGCGCGCACGACGGCTTCGGAACGATTCAAGATTTCCTCGACAAGCGCGTCGAAGCCGGCGCATCCGCCATGATCGTGGAGGAAGTCGTCCATGCGCGCCGCGCCGATGCGCGCCGCGCCGACAAGGGCCCGGATATCGCCCAGGACCATGTCGGGAACACGGACATTCGCCCGGATGATGCGGACAAGCTGGTCGTTCTCCTGGCCGGCCTCGCTGATGCGGCTCGGCGGAATCAGCAACCCTTCCTCCGTCACGTCGCGAGCATCGAAGAAATCCTGCCGGCCGCCGATATCAGCCACGTGCGCTACGCATCCTATGAAGCCGGCAACCGCGCCGTCATGAAAGACCGGCGCGACGATGTTGACGTCCGGCAGGTGGCCCGATCCGATCCAGGGATCGTTGGTGATCAGGGCGTCGCCCGGCCGCAGGGTCTCGACCGGATAGCTCTCCAACAGGCTGCGAACCGTCATCGGCAGCGTCACCGTGAAGGCCGGCGAGCTCAGTTGCGACTGCGCCACGCTGCGCCCCAACCTGTCGAGGAGCACCACCGCAAAATCACGACTCTCGCCGACGATGGTCGAAAAGGCGCTGCGGATGACGGCGACATCCACCTCGTCCATGATCGCGATCAGCCGTCCCCACTGGATCTCGATCGAGATGGGATCGATCTTCGGCGTCGATCGCGCCTCGGAGCGGGTCTGCATCGGGCTCACTCCTTGCCGACGTCAATGACGATTGCGCCGTGTGGGTCGACCCGAACGCGCGCCGATGGCCCGGCGACGATCGTGCATTCCCGCTCCTCGATGAGCGCCGGACCCGGGAACGTCATTCCGGGCGCCAGTCGATAGCGGTCATAGACAGGCGTCGACACGACCGATGCCGTCTCGAAGAAATAGGCGTCGCGTTCGCCCTTTCTCGCCGTCGCCGGATCGACTGTGCGCGACGGCCTGGCCACCAGCGGAATCTCCGGTGACGGTCCGCTGATCGACACGCGGCAGGTGACCAGCTCGAGCGCAAGGCCGCGATGGGCATGACCGTAGCGCCTTGCATGGGCGTCGAAGAAGAGATCGGCGATCGCCGGCGCGGCGGCGCTCGCAACCAACTCCAGCGGGACCTCGACGGTAACCTCATGGCCTTGGCCCTTGTGCCTGAGATCCATGCCGCATGTAATCGAGATGTCCGTCCCGCCGGGATCGACGCCTGCTTCGCGCAGCACCCTGCGCCCCTCGTCGATCATGGCGTCGAATGTGACGCGCAGATCATGCCAGTCGATGCTGTCGAGCCGGCCGAGATATGATCGCCCGAGCTCGAACGATACGGCGCTGGTGACCAGACCCATCGCCGACGTCGCGCCGGCGCCCGGCGGAACGATCACTCCCCTCATGCCGAGCAGCCGGGCGAGCTCATAGGCATGCATCGGGCCCGCGCCGCCAAACGCGAACAGGTAGAATTTCCGGGGATCCTCGCCCCGCTCGGCGATGTGCACCTTCGCCGCCGACAACATGTTTCGATTGACGACCTCGACCACACCACGCGCGGCCTGATCGACGGAAAGTGCGAGCGGCCCGGCGACGGATAGGGCAAAGGCGCGCTGCGCCGCATCGCCGTCGAGCTTCATTGCGCCGCCGAGGAAGAAATCGGGGTCGAGGTAGCCCAGCAGAACGTTCGCGTCGGTCACTGTCGGCGCCGTGCCGCCACGCCCATAACACGCGGGGCCCGGCTCTGCGCCGGCACTCTGCGGTCCGACCTTCATCAGGCCGAGCGAGTCGATGTGCGCGACGCTGCCTCCGCCGGCGCCGATTTCGATCAGCTCGATGATCGGTGTCTTCACCGGGGTGCCGCTGCCCTTCTTGAATCGCTCGACGCGATCGACTTCGATCATGTTCGCTCTTGCGGCGCGACCATGTCTCACCAGTCCGATCTTTGCCGTCGTTCCGCCCATGTCGAACGTCACCAGATCGTCAATGCCGATTCTGCGGCCGAAATAGATCGCCGCGAGAACGCCGGCAGCGGGACCCGATTCGACGATCCGGATCGGCAGATCCCGCGCGGTACGCGCGGTCGCGACACCGCCCGACGACAGCATCAGGAACAGAGGCCGCGCATAGTCCTTCAGCCGGAGCCCCTCTTCGATCACGTCGACATAACGCTTCGTGAGAGGCTTCACATAGGCATTCGCAATCGTCGTGCTCATCCGCTCATACTCGCGAATCTCCGGCGCGACGAGGCTCGAGAGGCTGATGCTGACGTCGGGCAGCTCCTCCTGAAGGATGTCCGCCGCGCGCACCTCGTGGGCGGCGTTGCGAAACGAGTGAAGGAAGGCGATGGCGATCGAGCTGACGCTCTGTGCGCGGATCTGCGCCGCGACGGCGCGCAACCCGTCCTCATCGAGCGGCGTCAGGACGCGGCCCTCGTGGTCCATTCTCTCGCGTGCTTCGTAGCGGCGCGCACGCGGCACCAGGGGCTCGGGCTTGCGCAATGCGAGATCGTAAATGTCGTAGCGGACCTCCGAGCCCATCTCGGGAACGTCACGGAAGCCTTCTGTCGTCACCAACGCCGTCGTCGCCCCCTTCCGTTCGATCAAGGCGTTGGTTACGAGCGTCGTCGCATGAATTGCGATGGAAACATCGGTGCCGCCGACGCCCGCCTTCTCCAACAGTACGCCAAGACCGTCCATCACCGCTTCCGCCGGGGCTCGCGGGGTCGTCAAGCGCTTGTTCAGGTAGACGTCCCCGGTGCGCTCGTTCACCAGCACGAAATCGGTGAATGTGCCGCCGATGTCGAACCCCAGGCGAAACGCCGCGACGCTATCCATCTTCACAAGCCTCTCTCACTTGCGGTGCCGACGACCGTGCGCCCCTTCACGAGCGGAGCCACGCCGGCGGCCACGTCCGATGCAAAGTGGCAAAGCGCCCATTGCCGCGGCGCGACCTGGATCTTGGTTGGAGCGACGTTACGGCAGCGTTCCTGCACCAGGGGACAGCGCGACTGAAAGCGGCAACCTTGCAGGGTCTGCGCGGTCCCCCCGCTGTCGCCCGCGATCCTGACCCGCGCCCGCCGTCGATCGCTCCGATGCTCCGGGATCGCCGAGATCAGCAGGCGCGTATAGGGATGAGCGGCGTTGGCGATCACCGCATCGGCCGGGCCTTCCTCGACGATCGCTCCGAGATACATCACGGCGATGCGACTTGCCATGTACCGCGCCACCGCGAGGTCGTGGGTAATGTAGACATAGGCGATCCCGCGTTCGCGCTGCAGCGCAAGCATCAGCTTGATCACACCCGAACGCACGGACACGTCGAGCATGCTCACCGCCTCGTCTGCCACGATCAGCTTTGGCGACAGGACAAGCGCGCGCGCGATCGAGACGCGCTGCAATTGGCCGCCGCTCAGTTCCCGGGGCAGTCTGTCGAAGAAGCGCTCAGGCGGCCGAAGCTCGACGCTGGCGAGCGCCTCGACGGCCCGCCGGCGCCGCTCGAGCGCCGTTCCGACGCCATGCAGCGCCAGCGGCTCGTTGACTGCCGCGCCGATCCTTATGCGTGGGTCGAGCGAATCATAGGGATTCTGGAAGATCATCTGGACGTCGCGGCGGAACGCCTTGAGCCTGGCGCCGACGAGCGTCGTCACGTCCTTGCCGTCGAAGCAGATCCGGCCCGCCGTCGCGTCATCGAGCCGTGCAATCAACTTGCCGAGCGACGTCTTGCCCGAACCGCTCTCGCCGACAAGCGCCAGGCCCTCGCCGGCGTGGATGGCGAGATCGACGTCGTCGACCGCCCTTATGCGTCGGCTGCGCTTGCCGAGCAGGCGGCCGAATACGTTACCGGCGAGTTCATAGTCCTTGCGCAGGGCGGTCGCCTGCAGGATGGCGGTACCTGTCATGACGCGGCTTTGGCGGCAAAGTCGCCGGTCAGCGCGTAGTGACAGGCCGATATGTGGTTGCTTGCGATGTTCACCCGTGGTGGCGCTTGCGCACAGCAGAGATCGGTTGCGAATGCGCAGCGTGGCGCGAAACGGCAACCGAGAGGATCGCCGATCGGCGCAAACGGCTCACCGGGAAGTGCAGCCAGCTCCCGCTTCTCGCCGCGCAGGTTGGGGAGAGCGGCCACCAGTCCTGTCGTATAGGGGTGGCGGGGATTGTCGAAGATGACCGACGTCGGCGCATATTCGACGATCTCGCCGGCATACATCACGGCGATTCGCTCACATGACTCCGCGACTGCACCCAGATCGTGAGAGATGAGGATCAGCGCCAGGTTCATCTGCTGCCGCAGCTCCTCGATCTTGCCCATGATCTGATCCTGCACGAGCACGTCGAGTGCCGTGGTCGGCTCGTCGGCGATGACCAGATCGGGATCGAGGAGCAGGCTCAGTGCGATCATCATGCGCTGCCGCATGCCGCCGCTGAGCTCGTGCGGATAGGAATTGACGCGATCGCGCGGGATTCCGACGACATCGAGGATCTGGTCGATGCGCGCCGCGATCTCCCTGCCCGTAGCATTCGGACGATGAAGCCGGTAGGCCTCGAAAAGCTGCCGCCGCACCGTGAAGACGGGGTTGAGCGCGTTCATCGCAGTCTGGAAAATGAGCGACATGTGCGTCCAGCGAACGGCGGAAAAGCCGGGCGCGTCGGGCTGTCGCGCGTCAAGGACACGTCGTCCGTCGAACCAGATCTGGCCGCTGACGAGTTCACCGTTCGCCGGCAGGGTCTGCATGAGGGCAAATCCCAGGCTGCTCTTGCCGCAGCCCGATTCTCCGACGATGCCGAGGCTGCCGCCGCGCGCCACGGAGAACGACACGCCGTCCACCGCACGGACACGGGCGTCGCCGAGGTGGAAGTGCATGCGCAGGTCGCGAACGTCGAGCAGGACGTCCTGGGCCGGCGGCGGTGCGTCATGTACCACGGCCTGCTGCACGGATGCCGACCGGCCGGCACGGCGGTAGCGGGGGGCGCGCGTTCCGGGATTCATGACCTGGTTCATGCCGTTTCCGAGGAAGTTGAAGGCAGCCACCAGGAGCAGCATCGCGATGCCGGGAAAGATCGAGATCCACGGCGCGATGCGTAGCTGCTGCTGGCCTTCGAAGATCATGCGCCCCCAGCTCACCGTGTTCTGGTCCCCGAGGCCGAGGAAACTCAGGCCGGCCTCGGTCAAGACGGCAAGCCCCATCAGCAGCGTCGCGTCGGTGACGATCGGCGGCAGGCCGTTGGGAATCACGTGGCGGAACAGGACGTGCCAGTGGCCCGCACCGGCACCGAGCGCGGCCTGGACGAAGGTGCGTGATTTGAGGCTCAGGACCTGCGCGCGCATGATACGCGCGGACCTCGGCCACGTCGTCACCGCGATGGCGAACATGATGTAGAAGACGTTGGAGCCGAACAGCGCGATGATCAGGATAACCAGGAAGAAGACGGGGATCAGAAGAAAGATGTCGAACAGGCGGCCCATGAACGCGTCGACCCAGCCGCCGAAGTATCCGGAGATCGACCCGAGCACGACGCCAAGCGCGATCGAAACCGCCGACGATATGACGGCGATGAGCAGGGCGAGCCTGGTGCCCCAGACCACTCTGGCAAAGACGTCCCGACCGAAATTGTCCGTTCCCAGGAGGTATTCCGCATCCGGCGCCCGAAAGGCCGGCCCGATCATTTGATTTGGATCGACGATCGGCAGAAGCGGCGCCAGCGCGGCGAGCAATGCCGCGGTCGCGACGAGGATCGCGCTCGGCACGAACATTGGTCCGGCATCGCCGGCGGCGTCGACCCAGCGCTTCATCCGCGGCGTCATAGCCTCACCCGCGGGTCGAGCGCCGCGTAGACGATGTCGGTGATCAACGACGCCAACGCCACCGTGACCGACATCACGACATACGCACCCATGATCACCGGCGTATCGCGCGTCAGGATCGCCTCGTAGATCATGCGGCCCAGGCCCGGCCAGGAAAATACCGTCTCGGTCAGCACCGCTCCGGTGAGAACCAATCCCAGCTGCAGGCCGAGCACGGTAACCAGCGGCAGGAGCGCGTTACGCAGCGCATGCCGCAGCAGGATCGTTCTTTCGGGAAACCCTATCGCGCGCGCCGTCGTGACATAGGGCTCGGCCAACGCCTGGATAACCGAGACCCGTGCCAGCAGAAGATACTGGCCGATCCACACGGTGCTGAGAGCTACCGCGGGCAGCACGAGATGCCGTGCGACGTTCAGCGCGCCGGCCAGCCCGTCGCGTGGCCCCAGCAGATCGTACATGCCCGACACCGGCAGCCAGCGCAGCTTCACGCCGAACAGCAACACGAGCATGAGGCCGATCCAGAACACGGGCACGCTGTAGAGTCCGATCGCCAGCGCACTCGCAACGGTATCGGCCCTTCCACCGGGTCGGCGCGCAACAAGCGCACCACACGCCGTTCCGATGGTGACCGCCGCTGCCAGCGACGTGCCGACGAGCAGCAATGTTGCCGGAACCCGGCGCATGATCTCCGTGAGTACCGGTTCGCGAGACCGGAAAGACAGGCCGAGGTCGCCCTGGGCGACGCGCCAAAGATAGGCGGCGAGCTGCTCGAGGAACGGCCGATCGAGCCCGTAGAGTTCCCGGATGTGCGCGACATAGTCCGGATTGGCGTCTTCGCCCGCAAGGGTCGTCGCAACGTCGCCCGGCGCGAGGTGAATGAGAAGAAAGTTGACGATGATCACCGCTCCGACCACCGGGACGAGATAAAGCAGCCGAAGCAGGAAGTAGCGCTGCAGACGCATGGAACTCGCCTTATGGAAGCGGAGACTGCGGGCCACGGCGTCCAGCGCCCCGGCCCGCGGCTCCTTATTTCTTCGGCGGCGTCACCGCGTAGTAGCCGAACCAGGTGACCGACTTGTTGAAACCCGAAGGCTGCGGGCTGAATCCTTGCCAGCCTTTGCGCACCAGCGACGGCTGACGCACGTTCATCAGGTTGATGTACGGCACGTCGGCGACGATGATCTCCTGCATCCGGTCGTACATCTTCTTCCGCTCGGCCGGATCCAGCGTTACGCGCGCCTTTTCCGCGAGCTGGTCGAATTCGGCGTTGGCGTAACCCATGAAATTGCGGGCGCCACCCTTGGCGAAGTGCTCGCGATAGGAGTCCGGATCAGGGCCGTAGCGCGTGAAGTAGCAGCTGATGTCGTAGTCGCCCTTCTGGACCTTGTCGTTCCACGTCGAGTAGTCGTAGTTGTCGAGACGGGCGTCGACGCCGACCTCACGCAGCTGTTGAACCAACACTTCCATCATGTTGCGACAGTCGGGAAAGGACGGGCTTGTCACAGAGAGCTTGAAACGAAAGCCATCGGCCTTCCGCGGCAATCCTGCCTCGTCGAACAGGCGTTCGGCGGCCTTGGCGTCATAGGCGGGAAATTTCGCGGTGTCGTTCTTCCATGGGCTTGGCGCGTCGTTGATGGCGTGGAAGGCGGGCTTCCAATAGCCATTGAAGGCGAGCTTGGACATGCGTTCGCGGTCGACGGCGTAGCTGATGGCCTGTCTCACCTTCAAGTTGTCGAGAGGCTTGCGACGCGTATTGAGCTGGATGTCGCGCCCATAGTGGCTTTCTTGGAGCACCACTTCGACGTCCGACCTTGCTTCGAATTTCGGGATCTCACCCCAGGACGGCGCGAAGATATACGGAAGATAGGGATAGTTGCCGGCGTCGAACTCTGCCCGGGCGACATTGCCGTCGGTCATGAACTTGAAGATCAAGCGATCGACGGCGGGCGGCTTGAGGAAGTAGTCCTTGTTCCTCACCATCTCGATGTGGCTGCCGCGCACCCACTCCTTGAACTTGAACGGGCCGCAGCCGACCGGATTGTTGACCGCCGGGCCCTTGTCGAAACCGTCCTGAGCCGCCCAGATGTGCTTAGGATAGATTTTTCCTGTCCAGGCCGCGGCCTGCGCCAACATCGGCAGGAACGAGGCGTCGGCATCCTTGAGCGTAATCGTCAGCGTATGCGCGTCGGGCGCTTCGATCTTCTCGACATTCGCCAGATAGGCGGCGAATGGATACTTCTTCTTGAGGATCGTCTCGTATGTGAACTTCACGTCTTCCGACGTGAGGGGCTTTCCATCATGCCATTTCGCATTCTGGCGAAGCTTGAACGTCATGGTCTTGCCGTCGGGCGAGGTGGTCCATGTTTCGGCCAGGTCGCCATAGACCGGTCCCCCGATGGAAACACCCCAATCGACGACGACCAAATGGCAATAGAAGTTGCTTGTCGGATCGTAGCCGCCGGGATCCGCCGCAAGGTCGGGGCTCAGCGTCCGCGGTTCGGAATTGTGCGGCACGATCAGCGCCGTCTCAGCGCTGGCCGCACCCGACATTGCGGCCAGACATGCCGCAGCAGCACCGATCATCCAAATTCGTTTCCGTTGCATCGTTGCTCCTCCCTCCCCGTGAGCGTCCGCCTCGCTGCAGGCGGCTAGATCTCCTGCCGATCCAGGATCAGGCTTCCGCTGTCATGCACGACCCCGCGCCATCCGGCGGCGATGTAGACTGTCGTGTCGTCCTGATCGATCAGCGCAGGCCCGTCGATCGCATGGCCTGCGAGAAGCGCAGCTCGTCGATAGACCGGCGTATTGCAGACGGCTCCGCCGCGGCAGATCGGTCGTTCGCCGGCTTGCGATGGTGGCGCCTCGGCGCGCGCGAGCTTGGCCATCGCGGGCGTGGCGGTCGCGCCGGCGATCCGGACGCGCAGATCGATGATCTCTACTTCGGCTTCAGGGTTGGCATGCGTGAACAGCTTGTGGTGCATGCGATGGAAAGCATCGGCGATCGCCGGCCCATCCGTTCCGAGAACCATCGCCGGCTCGAGCGGCACGGCGATTTCGAAGGACTGGCCGACATAGCGCATATCCGCCGACAGCGAGGTCGTGCTGCCATCGACGCGCGGCGCTTCCCCTTCCAGCCAGGCGCCCGCTGCCGCGACGAGCCTCTTGTAGACGCCTCCCAGTTTCGGGACCGCCCGCGGAAGCGGCAACGCAACGCTCTCTATGAAATCGCCGGCGACGTCGGCGGAGAGCGCACCCAGGGCGCACAGCGTTCCTGGCGCGGCCGGCACCAGAATTCGCTTCATCGCGAGTTCGTCGGCGACCGCGCACGCCAGCAGGGGCCCGGCGCCACCGAACGGTGCAAGCGCATAGTCGCGCAGGGAAATCCCGCGTGCCGCCGCGAGGTTCGACAACTCAGCGTAGATCGACGCCGTCGCGACGGCGAGGATCGCTTCGGCGCCTTCGGCTGGATCGACGCGCAATCGGTTCGCGACATCCGTCACTGCCCGTAATGCCCGATCTCGCGACAATGTCATGCGCCCGGCCGCGAAATTTTCCGAATCCAGGTACCCGCCGACAAGGAATGCGTCGGTAACAGCGGCACGTCGACCACCACGATCGTAACAGGCCGGCCCGGGATCGGATCCGACACTCTCGGGGCCAACGTGCAGCACGCCCGCGTCATCGACATGCGCGACCGAGCCGCCGCCTGCGCCGATCGATGAGACGCCGATCACCGGCATCGTTATCGGAAAGTCGGCGACATGCTCGTTTTGGCTGATCTGCGGTTGGCCGCCTTCGATGATCGCCACGTCGGCGCTGGTGCCGCCGATATCGAGCGTCACGAAGTCTCGGATCCCGGCCTGTCGAGCCGCAGCCACGGCGCCGATCGTTCCGGCGGCGGGTCCGGACATCAACGTGTCGGCGGGAACGCGCCGCGCGCTCTCCGCGGTCATGATGCCGCCGTTGGAGCGCGTTATGTACGGCTTCGCCACCACGCCATGGCTGCGCAGCCGTTGCTCGAGACTTCCGAGGTAGCGATCGACCGGCGGCATGATGTAGGCATTCACGACGGCGATGATCGCGCGCTCGTATTCGCGCATGCGCGGCCAGACCTCGTGCGAGCAGCAAAGAAACAGGTCCGGCGCCTCGCGGGCGAGGAACGCACGCGCCGCTTTCTCGTGCGCCGGGTTGCGATAGGAGTGGAGGAAGCAAACGACCAGCCCACTGACGCCTTGGGTGCGTGCCCGCGCGAGCGCCTCGCGCAATGATGCCTCGTCGATCGGCTGGACGACCTCGCCGTTCGCCTTGATGCGTTCGTCGATCTCGAACACCCGCTCGCGCGCGATGAGCGGCGTCGGCCGATTGCCATGCCATGCCGGCGTATTGGGGATGCGCAGCCTCTGGATCAGCAGCAGGTCGCGGAATCCCTTGGTCACCAGCATCGCGAGCTTTGCGCCCTTGCGCTCGATCAGCGTGTTGACCGCGATCGTGGTGCCGTGCACGAAATAGTCCACGCTGTCGGGCTTGATGCCGAATTCGCGGGCCAGGAGGTCGAACCCATCCAGCACGCCCCGCACCGGTTCGCTCGGAACGGTCGGCACCTTGATCCCGTTCATGTGGCCGGTTTCGGAGTCCAGCACGACAAAATCAGTGAAGGTGCCGCCGATATCGACACCCACTCGATAGCGGGCCGCGCCCGCGATCTGTACCAGCCCGCCGCCGTCAACCTGCATCGACGAGCTCCTCCCTGCGCGTGGTCGAGGGCGCCGCGGCCGCATCGAGCGATGGCGCCATTCCCAGGCCCCGCAATGCGTTCTGCCAAAGCTTCTGCAACGCCTGCGGACCGCTGTCGCCGCCCGGCCCGTTCGCGCGAAGCTGCTCGAACACCCGTTGCTTCGCCTGATAGCGAAGCCCGACCGGAAGCGTGAACAGCAGAGATGCCAGGCCGTCGGCGAAGTGCGGAGGAACAAGCTGCTCGTGGTCCTCGCGCGCATGGCCGAAATCGAACGTCGCCACGAGCGCCGCCTCGGTGTCGGCGTGCCGAGCTGCCGTGAGGCGCTTGCGCTCGGCTGTCGTTGCGGCGGCGTCCACTGCGTCGCCGACGATCACGACGCCGTAGTCCGCCCGGACGCCGTCATGCGTCGCCAGCCCATCCCGCACGTCCGTCAGAACCTTGTCGACTGAGCGCGCCAAGGGATCGCCGCGTCCGCCGCCCGCTGGCGTCCTGACGCTGAAGACATCGCCTGCGTTCAAACGCAGCATGTCGATCTTGCCGAGACGGCGTTCGTCGGCCCTGCCGGGGTTGACGTAGGAATCGCCGGCAGCGCCTGGCTTTCCGGCATGCAGCCCCCAAGGCTGGAAGCGGAAGCGCTCCATGCCGCGGGCCGTGACGATGGTGTCGGGATGAAATACCTCGAAATCAAGGCGCAGCGCGACACCGCCGCGATAGAGGCCGGGACCGCCCGAGTCAGGGATCGCGCTGTATTCCCGGATCAGGATCGGAACCTCGTTCTCGATGGACTCTGTCGGCGTGTTCGCGAGCCCTCCCAGGGAGAAATCACATCCTTCCACGCCATCCTGCTCGGGCCGACCGCCCGAACCACCGGCCATCGGCTGCACCACGGAGATGTGGCGCCGCCCGGTCTGAACATCGAGAACGGACACGGCGAGAATGCTCACTTGTCCGGCGCCCGCGGCGGGCACCGCATCGGGCAGCGCTTGCGCTAGGATGCCTTGCATCACGCCGTAGATCATCTGCGCGAGGGCAAATCTGACGCCGACGGCGGCGGGGAAAGAGCAGTTCACGACCGAGCCTGCCGGCGCCGTCATGCGAAGCGGCCGCAGAAGTCCGCCATTCACCGGGATCGCCGGATCGACCGTGCGGAAGTAGCCGAGCAGCCCCATGCAGAGAAAGGGATGACGGCGTCCGCCGGTCGGCAGGTTGAAGGCCGAGCCAAGTTGCGGATCACTGCCGGTGAAATCGATGTGAAGACCGTTCGCACCTTCCTTGGCCACGGTCATCTTGACCCGCACCGGCATGTCGGAAACGACGTCGTCCTCGAGATAGTCACAGAATTGGTAGACGCCGTCGGGGATCGCCGCGATCAACGCCCGCGCCCTTTCTTCGGCGTAGCCGATCAGCGCCTCGCGGCCGGCCTCGACTATGGCAATGCCCCACTTGCGGACGGCGTGATGGATGCGCTGCTCGGCCATGCCAAGCGCCGCGGCCACGGCGTTCAAATCGCCCCAATTGCCGTCGGGAATGCGAACATTGGCCAGCAGGAAATCCTTGACGTCGTCCTGCACGATACCGCGCTTGAACAGCTTCTTCGGCGGGATGCGCAACCCTTCCTGAAACAACTCGTAGGCGCTTGGCAGGATACTGCCGGCGACGATGCCGCCCATGTCGGTCGAGTGAATGAAGGCCCAGGCGAAGGCGATCAGCTTGCCGTCGGCAAAAACCGGCTTCACCAGATGATAGTCCGGCAAGTGCGTGGACATGCCTTCGGTGAGGTAAGGGCAATTGGCGATGCCGATATCTCCCTCGTGCCAGGGCGCCAGCGCGTCGATCATGGCGCTACAGTCGGTACCGACGAAATTCTGGGAGCCGACAGCAGCCGAGTAGGCAAAATGCTCGCCGGTCGGCGATACGAGCCCGGTGGCGAAATCCTGGCTCTCTTTGATGAACGTCGTGTGCGCGGTGCGCTCGATGGTGTAGCCCATCATCTCCGCGGCGGCGCGAAAATAATGGCTCAAGATCCCGAGCGTGATGCGGTCGATTGGCGGCGCGGTCGGCATTCTATTTTCCCTTGGCCTTCGGCTTCTTCTTCGAGGCGAGCGTTTCGCCCGCGATCCGTCGTGGATCGGCCAAGGCAAAGGTGCGCTTTGCGAGCCGCAAGATGGTGTAGGACGAGCTGTTCTTGATGCCACGGTAGGCGGCGAGCTTGGTCGTCATGAAATGATAGACGTGCTCGTTCGACGTGAAGACGCCGGTGAAATAGATGTTGAAGGCGCCTGTCGTCGTCGCGATGAAGAAGACTTCCGGCAATTGTGCGAGTTCTTTCGCGACGACCTCGATCTCGCTCAGGTCGACCTGAAGCTGCACGATGATCCAGATCGAGAACCCGATCCTGATCGGATCGCAGATCGCGGAAATCTGGATGAACTTGTTCTCGGTCAGCCAATCGATCCGGCGGCGAACCGTCGATTCGGAAACACCGAGTTCCTTGGCGATCTCGGTGCTCGATCGCCTGCCATCGATTTGCAGGATGCCCATGAGCTGGAAATCCAAATCGGTCAGCTGCTGGCTGTTTCCGTCTTCCATTTTGGTTTTCCTGACTGACTTCATCTCAAACAGTCTCATATGTGACGAATATCGTCAACATCATGGTACTATGAGACGAATAGCAGGTTCGCCTTGAAAGGCGGACGCAAACCGGGGCTCAACAGGAGACGGGGCGTGCCGCAGGGACGGCCAAGGCGCGCCGGTCGGGGTCGGTCAGCCGACGTTGCGCATCGACGCGCTGACCGTCGGCGGCACGGCGACCTGAGCTTTCGCCGGGCCACGCGCCTCCACGCTCGTCAGTTTGAGCGGAGCCGGAGTCCGCGCGTGTTGCAGGAGGCATGATGGGTCCAGCTGATTCCAGCTGGAACCCATCATGATCTAAGCTTTCGCCGGCGCCTTGCTGTAATCGGCGTCGCTCACCGGCTCGAGCCAGGTCGTCGCCTCGCCCTTCTCGTTGGTTTCCGACATGGCGAGATGGACCATCATGGTGTCGGGCGCCGAGCCGTGCCAATGGCGCGCGTTGGGCGGGATCACCACGGTGTCGCCGGGCTTGATCTCCTGCACGGGCTCACCCTCGAGCTGGTAGCGGCCGACGCCCGAGAGCACGTAGAGCACCTGGCCGACCGCGTGCTTGTGCCAGTTGGTGCGGCCGCCCGGCATGAACGACACGCGCGACGCGCGCAGCCGCGACGGGCCCTCGGGCGCGAACACCGGATCGGACATCACATGGCCGACGAAGTTGGCCGCTTCCGCCTTGGCGGTCGGGCGGGACGCGGCGCGCATGATCCTGGGCTTCATGGCGTTCCCCTCGGTCGTTGTGCTGTTCGATCGATCCTAGCGCCAGGACGGCCACGGAGCTAGGGCGCGTAGAGCCCCTTGGCGTGGGCGAGGGTCACGCAGATCGCCTCGATGGCGTCGAGCGTGGGCGTGTCGACGCCGGCGCTGCGGGCGAAAGCGACTGGCGCGCGCACGATCGATTCGATCTCCATCGGCCGGCCGAGGTCGTAGTCCTGCAGGATCGACGGCCGATGGCTGGTGTAGACGCGCTTGGGGCCGTAGCGCTGGTCGGGATGGTCGTCGAGCACCACGCCGTGCGCGGCGGCCACCGCCAGCGCCTCGGCGTGGGCGCGCCGCGACAGGCGGTTCATCAGGGGCGTCTTCTGGACATGCACCGGCTGGCCGGTCATCAGGCAGGCCGTCGAGCCGGTGAGGTTGGCCATCAGCTTGTGCCAGATCTCGTAGCGGATATCGGTGGTCGCCGGCGAGCCGATGCCCGCGGCCACGAGCGCGCGGCGCAGCGCCTCGATGCGCGGGCTCGGCCGATCGTCCGGCTCGCCGACCCACAGGATATTGCGGTCCGGCACCTCGTTCTCGATCACGCCGGGCTCGATGACGTGATTGGGCGAGCTCACGACGGCGCCGACGACGCGGTGCATGCCGACGGCCCTGGCCATCGCACCGCCCGGATCGAGACGCGACAGGTCGGGCGCCGGCGGCCGCTCCGCCGACAGGCCATGGCCGTACCACCACGGAATGCCGTTCTGCACGAAGGCGACCGGCGTGTCTGGACCAAGCAGCGGCGTGATGCCCTCGGCAAGCGCATGATGGCCCGAGGATTTCAGGGTCACCAGGACGGCGTCCTGCGGACCGAGCTCGGCCGGACGGTCCGAGGCCTTCACCTTGGCGACGATCTTCTCGTCGCCGGCCAGCAGGGTGAGGCCCCTGGCGCGGATCGCCTCGAGATGCGCGCCGCGCGCCACGATCGAGACGTCGTTGCCGGAGGCTGCCAGTCGCGCCGCGAAATTGCCGCCGATGGCGCCGGCCCCGTATACGCAAATCCGCATGCTCCGCTCTCCGGTCCTGCCGTAGGCTTTCCGCCAAACAGGAGGAACGAGCCATGGCCGAGGCTGAATATCGCGGATTGATCCATCGCAACAATGCCGATCTCGCGGCCTGGCTGGCCAGGCGCCCGCCGGAGAAGGCATTGGAGCCCGACCTGCCGATCATCGATCCGCACCACCACCTGTGGGACGCGCCGCAGCGCGACCGCGGCCGCTACTTCCTGCCCGAGCTGCTGGAGGACACCGGCGGCGGGCACAACATCGTCTCGACGGTCTTCCTCGAATGCCAGGCGATGTTCCGCGCCACCGGGCCCGACGAGATGAAGCCGGTGGGCGAAGTCGAGTTCGTGAACGGCATCGCGGCCCAAAGCGCCTCCGGCCAGTACGGCAAGATGCGCGCCTGCGAGGCGATCGTCGGCTGGGCCGACCTGATGCTGGGCAGCCGCGTACGTCCGGTGCTGGAGGCCGAGATCGCCGTCGCCGGCGGCCGCTTTCGCGGCGTGCGCTACGGCACGTCGTGGGACGACGGCCCGGCCGGCAAGCACGTGTCGCGGCCCATCCCGCGCCATCGCCTGCTCGATGCCAAGTTCCGCGAAGGCTTCGCCGAGCTCGGCAAGCTCGGGCTCACCTTCGATTCATGGCACTTCTTTCCGCAGCTTCCCGATCTCGTCGATATCGCCCGCGCCTTTCCCGGCCAGAGCATCATCTGTGACCATGTCGGCGGCCATCTCGGCATCGGCCAGTACGCCGGCAAACAGGCCGAGACCCTGCCGATCTGGAAGAAGAACATGCAGGACCTCGCCGGCTGCCCGAACGTCGTCGTCAAGCTGGGCGGGCTCGGCATGACCTCGTTCGGTTTCGGCTTCCACCTGCGCGACGCGCCGCCGTCCTCGCAGGAACTGGCGGCGGCGTGGAAGCCCTACATCGAGACCTGCATCGAGCTGTTCGGTACCGACCGCTGCATGTTCGAGAGCAACTTCCCGCCCGACAAGCAGTCGTGCGGCTACACCGAGCTGTGGAACGCCTTCAAGATCATCACCAAGGGCGCGTCGGCCGCCGAGAAGAAGGCCCTCTACAGCGGCACCGCCGCGCGCGTCTACCGGATGATCGCGCCTTAGTTTTGCCGGACCGCCGGCCTCGAGGCCCGCTCATCTCATGATCATGAGCGGGCCTGGAAATCTACTTGTCCAGCCACACGTCCTCGAAGCGCGTGCCGTTGTAGATGCTGTTGCTGTGCAGCACCACGCCCTTGACGTAAGGCTGCCAGCAGCCGGCGGCGCGCCCGTGCGAGATGATCGGACGGGCGATGTCCTCCTGCAGCTTGCGGTCGATCTCCCACACCATCTTCAGGCGCTTCTTCTGGTCGACCTCGCGCGACTGCGCCTCGAACAGCTTGGTCATCTCCGGGTCGCAGTAGTTGTTGTAGTTGCGCAGCGACCCGCAGGCATAGCCTTCGAAGAAGGTCACGTCGGGATCGTCGACCGCCGAGCCGGTGAGGTTCAACGCCACCGAGTAGTCCTTCTTGAAGACGCGGTTGTAGTAGATCGACGTGTCGATCACCTCGAGCTCGCCGTCGACATAGATGTGCTTGAGATGGTCGATCAGGATGGTCGCGGGATCGCGGAAGGTGGCGATGTTGCGCGTGCTGACCTTGACCTTCAGCCGCTTGTCGGGCCCGTAGCCCGCCTCCTTCATGAGCTCGCGCGCCTTCTCGCGGTTGGCCGGCACGTTGTCGTAGCCGATCATCGTCTTCACCATCTCCGGCGGCATGCCCCAGACCCCGCTGGGCGGCGGCAGCATCGCCCCGCCAAGGCTGCTCTCGCCCTCGCTCAGGATGTCGATGAAAGACTGCCGGTCGAGCGTCAGGGCCAGCGCGCGCCGGATCTTGGGATCGTCGAACGGCGGCACCTCGCGGTTGACGATGAGATTGGTGCTGACGCCGGTGTCGCGCATGGTGCACTGCACATGCGGCGCATCCTTCATCATGGTCTTGTAGAGCGGCACCGTGAGATCGGTCGGGAAGGTCATGTCGAACTTGCCGCTGGCGAAGGCCAGCATGCGCGTCGATCGATCGGCGATGATGGTGTACTCGATGCCATCGAGATAGGGCCGTCCCGGCTTCCAGTAGTCGGGATTCTTCACCAGCTTGATGCCCTCGTTCATCTTGAACTCGGCGAGCTTGAACGGACCGGTCCCGATCGGCCGGCGGCGCATGTCCGCTCCCGAGACATGGCAGGGATAGATCGGCGTGTAGCCGGACGCCAGCAACGCCAGCAGCGAGGGCTGTCGTTCCTTGAGATGGAAGGTGGCGGCGAAATCGCCGTCGGCCGTGACCTTCTCGACGTTGCTGTACCAGGCGCTGCGCGGATTGCGGCGCAGCTTGCTCTCGCCGCCCAGCAGCATCTCGAAGGTGCAGGCCACGTCCTTGGCGGTGAAAGGCTTGCCGTCGTGCCACTTCACGCCCTGGCGCAGGGTGAAGGCAAGCTGCTTGCCGTCGGCGCTCCACGCCCACTTGGTGGCGAGGTCGGGCACGATCGACTCGAAGCTGTTCTTGGCGACGTTCTGATCGAAGATGACGAGGTTGTTGTAGAGGCCCATGAACGGAACGGCGACGGAGACGGTCGCCTCCTCGTGGATCGAGGCGCTGGGCGGCGTGTCCATATGCTGGATCTTGAGAACCCCGCCGGGTTTCTGCGCCCAGGCGGAAACGGTTGCCAACATTGCGGCCGCCAGGGCGGCCGGGATGAACCATCCCGTTCGGATTTTCATGTTGTTTCCTCCCATGCGCCGCGCACACGGGCACGGCGTCGACTGCTCTACGCTTGGCCTCCTGACTAACTCACACCGACTGAATCGGCAGGACTGTGAGGGGCAGCGGGAGAAATGGCAAGTTGGCAGCTTCCGGACCGGAGCGGACCAGAGACCACCTAGGACGGGCGGGTTTCGGCCAGTCGCAGCGAAGCGAGGAAGCGCTGTGCGGCCGCCTTGGTTTCTTCGTCGTGCTTGGCGGTGACCAGCAATCGGTAGAGCCGGTCCTTCACGATGTAGGTGCGCATCATGACGATGGCGCCCTGGGCGTCCTCGATGTCGAGGGCATAGCCCTCCCAACCCTGCAAGGTGACGGGCTCGTCGCGCATGTACTTGAACTTCGCCCGCGGGAAGGCCTTCTCGGCTTCGCCGCGGCCGAGGTCGCGCGCCATCTGCTTTGAATCGCGCTCGGAGAACCAGCCGGGCTGGTAGTCGACATAGTCGAAGTCGAACATCTCGCCGTCGCGCTTGGATGCCCAGGCGATGCGTTCGGAGACGTGGCCTTTCTCCTTCTCGGCCGCCTTCGTCTCCGACGCCGGCGCGGGCATCTCGAGCCGGAAGCGCAGGTCGCGGCCGACAACGGTCTGCCACTCGGCAGGCTGGGCGTGCGCGGCAAGCGGCATCGCCGCGAGAGCGAGGACGAACGAACGACGTTTCATACCGGTGGCACCAGCTCCTCGCGTCCCGACCAGTCCCAGGCAAGTCCCGTGCGCGAGACTCCCAGCAGCAGCCCGTGCAGTTCCCTGGGATGCACCCAGCCGCCGTCGGGATCCGTCGCGGGATCGGAGCCGCGCGGCGTGTAGCGTGCATTGGCTTCGAGCAGCCGGCCGCGCACCGCCGGCCAATCGTGGACTTCGACGTAGCACATGTAGAGCGAATCGCCGTGCTTCTTGACGAAGCGGCCCATGGCATGGACGTCGTCGGTGACCTGGCTGAGCTCGATGCGGTCGAGCCGGTTGGGCGGATCGAACAGGGTGAGCGTGCCGACATAGCCGAAGCGCTCGCTGCCGATCTCGCTGAAGCGCGCGGGATCCAGCCCGAACAGGCCGGCATATGCCGCGGCCGCCCGGCGCCAGTCGCTGGCCAGCGTGTTGGTCGTCTCGTAGAGGAACGACACCGGCCCGACCCGCGGCCGGTACGTGCTCTCCGAGATCACGATCGGCAGGCCGAAGGTCGCCTCCGGCGAAAGGTAAAGCTGCTCGGCATCGCGGTCGTAGGCCACGCCCAGCCCTTCCCAGCGTTTGACCATGCTGTCGAGATCGGCGGTGCAGTAGCCCGCCGTCATCAGCCCCTCGCCGCGCCGGGCCAGGAAGTCCTGGGTCAGCCCGGCACCGTCGGCCTCGCAAAGCTCGAACTCGCTTTCGCCGACCGCGAGGATCGTGCGCCTGGCGCCGAGATGGCGGCTGTGGTCGCGCCTTGCCACGGCACAGCCCAGGAGCTGACCGAAGCGCTGGGCCGCCTTGGCGGCATCGTGCACGGCGATCTGGACGCGGTCGCAACGATCGAGCATGGGCTCGACGATACCTCAGTAGGCGTGGTCGCGGAACAGCGGGACGAAGGAGCCTTTCCACTCGCCTTGCCACTTGGCCAGCAGCTCGTCGGCCGGGGCGAGGCCGCTCGCCACCGCGCGATCGAGCGGTGCGAGGTAGATCGTCTCGTCGGTGCCATGGGCGTCGCGCCGCTTGCGGGCACGCAGCCCCGCGTGGGCGATCTCGACGACCTCGCGCGCCCATTCGGTCAGCGGACGGCCGCGGAACAGGGTCGCCAGCCCGCTCTTCGGCGTCTCGGCGCGCAGGAAATCATGCTCGGCGATCGTCCAGTCCTTCACCAGATCCCACGCCGCATCGAGCGCCGTCTGGTCGTAGAGCAGGCCGACCCAGAAGGCCGGCAGGGCGGTCAGCGACGGCAGCGGCCCCGAGTCGGCGCCGCGCATCTCGAGGTAGCGCTTCAGGCGCACCTCGGGAAACGCCGTGGTCACGTGATCGGCCCAGTCGTTGATGGTCGGCAGCTCGCCGGGCCGCGCCGGCAGCCTGCCCTTCATGAAATCGCGGAAGCTCTGGCCCGAGGCGTCGACGTACTTGCCGTCGCGATAGACGAAGTACATCGGCACATCGAGGATGTAGTCGGCATAGCGCTCAAAGCCGAAGCCGTCCTCGAACACGAACGGCAGCATGCCGCAACGGTCGGGATCGGTGTCGGTCCAGATGTGGCTGCGATAGCTCTTGAAGCCCGAGTCCCTGCCCTCCTTGAAGGGCGAGATGGCGAACAGCGCGGTGGCCAGCGGCTGCAAGGCCAGGGACACGCGGAACTTCTTGACCATGTCGGCTTCGGACTCGAAGTCGAGATTGGTCTGCACGGTACAGGTGCGCAGCATCATGTCGAGGCCGAGCTTGCCCTTCTTGGGCATGTAGTCGCGCATGATCTTGTAGCGCCCCTTGGGCATCCAATGCATGTCCTCGCGCGTCCACTCGGGCGCGAAGCCGAGACCGATGAAGGCCGCGCCGATCTCGCCCGCGACCTCGTTGACCTCGTCGATGTGCTGCTGGTTTTCGGCCGCCGTCTCGTGCAGCGTCTCGAGCGGCGCGCCCGACAGCTCGAACTGGCCGCCCGGCTCGAGCGTGATGCTGGCGCTGTCGCGCTTCAGGGCGATCGTGTTGTTGCCTTCGGTGACGGGCTCCCAGCCGAAGCGCGTCATGCCGTCCAGCATGGCGCGGATGCCGTCCGGTCCGTCGTAGGCCAGCGGCTTCAGGTCCGATTTGTGAAAACCGAACTTCTCGTGCTCGGTGCCCATGCGCCAGCCGGCTCGCGGCTTGTTGCCGGCCGCGAAGTATTCGATCAGCTGCCGCCGATTCTCGATCGGCGCGCCGCCGCCCGACGGTGGTGCGGACATTCGATCTCTACTCCCTGGCTCGCCCGCGGCTCGGTCGGAGCGCGAGCAGCGCGGCCACATGAGCAATTCTCACGCGAGCACGCGGCTGGTTCATGGTGTTCGACTCCCCCTCTCTCACACCGACGGGGGCGAGCGCAAGCGCAGACGCAACGGTCAGACGGCGGGCCGAGACGTGCGATAATCGGCGTGCAGACGGGGTGTCGGCCGCTGCCAGTCACCGACCAGTGCCTGCCAGCAGGCGAGCGCCGCGAGGGCTGCCGTGTCGGCGCGCAGGATGCGGGGGCCGAGGCCTACTGCCATCACATCTCTTATGCGACGCAGGCGCGCCAGCTCGGCCGCATCGAACCCGCCTTCCGGACCGATCACGATGGCCCACGGCGCGGCGCGGGCCGTGTCGTCGAGGCC
>JAEWIV010000489.1 GCA_023386865.1 Pseudomonadota bacterium | reverse complement strand
CCTTCGGGGCGCTCCGGACGACATGATAGTGTCCCGGCGGAGGCGGTCATGAAGCTCATCGGTTATTTCCGTTCGTCGGCGGCGTTTCGCGTGCGCATCGCGCTGAACTACAAGGGCGTCGAGGTCGAGCATGCCTCGCGCCACCTGCGCAAGGGCGAGCAGGCGGCACCCGACTATGTCGCGCTCAATCCCCAGAAGCTGGTGCCGGCCCTGGTCCTCGATTCCGGCGAGGTGCTGACTCAGTCGCTGGCCATCCTCGAATATCTCGAGGAGACGCACCCCGAGCCGCCGTTGCTGCCCAAGGATCCGGTCGGTCGCGCTCGCGTGCGGGCGTTGTCGCTGATCGTTTCGGCCGACGTCCATCCCATCCAGAACCTGCGAGTCATGGCCTATCTGCGCCAGAAGTTCGGCCAGACGGAGGAGAGCGCCTTCGCGTGGTCGCGTCACTGGATCGAGACCGGCTTCGAAGCCTATGAGGCCACCATCGCCGGGGACCACCGGACCGGCGCCTTCAGCCACGGCGACACGCCGACCTTTGCCGACCTCTGCCTGGCGCCGCAGGTCTTCAACGCCCAGCGCTTCAAGGTCGATCTGGCGCGCTACCCGACGATCCAGCGTATCCATGCCACCTGCATGCAGCATCCCGCCTTCGACGCCGCCCAGCCGTCCAGGCAGCCGGATGCTGAACCGTGAGGAAAAGCGTCATTGCGTCGATCGCCGTTGTGATTCTCGCCGGTGCGGTGGTCGCCGCGGTGCCGTTGATCGAGCGGCACGCCGAGGCCGGCATCAAGAGCGAGATCGAGCTCGGCGGCACAGCGAGGGTCGACGAGGTGAAAGTGGGCCTGTTCACCCGGCGCATCACCCTCTTGAATCTGAAATCCAGGAGCGCCGTCGAAGAGCTGAACGTCGGCCGCTGGGAGGCGTCGGGGCTGGCTTGGCCGATTGCCGAGCTGTTGGCCGGCCGCACGCCGCTGGCGGGCTTTCGCTGGGGCGATCCTCTCCGCGCCGATCGGCTCGAACTCGAGAATGTGCAGATCGCCGATCGGGCGACCGGCGGACGGTGGGAGATGGAAGCCCTCGTGATCGACGGCATCGACCTCGCGCGCCACGATGCGGCCTACGACGGCAGGTTCGCATTCACCGTGCTCACCGCCCGCACCATGGGGGCGCTAAGCGTGCGCCGCCTCGAGCAACGCAACGCTCGACTCGCTCTGCCGGGAACCGGCGAGACGGTCACCCTGGGATCGGTCGTCCTCGAAGGCTACGAGCGTGGTCGCATCGCCGCGCTGTCCATGGCGGGCCTCAACCTCGCTGCCGCCGAGGGGCAGCCCGCGCAGCTCAGCGTCGCCGAGACCAAGGCGGCCAAGGTCGACTTCAGCCGCCTGATCACGGCGATGTCGTCCGATACGTGGTTCCCCGGCGCTCCGTCCGGCCGCGTCCACGTCGAGACGGCAAAGGCCACGGGTTTCGGCGGCGAGCTATTGAAGCGCTACGGCATCTCGCTTGGCGCCGCCACCTTCCAGACGGCCCTCGTCAGGGACAAAGTCAGCCGCACGCGGACCTCGGTCGAGGGTTTCGTGATGGCGCCGCCGTTGCGGGGCCTCGAAGGCCTGTCGTTGCGTATGGCCCTTCAGTCGATGGGTCTCAAGGATGTGAAGGCCGATTTCGAGTGCTACGGCACGGAAGACCAAGGCAAGGGCGAGCTGACGCTCGATCGCTGCGCGCTGGTCAGCCCGGGTCTCGGCGAGATCGAACTATCCGCTCGCATCGTCAGTGCCGACGCGCACTTCTGGAACGCCCTCGACGAGGGCGACCTGATGGCGCTGCAGGATTCGACGGCGGCCCTCGGTTCGGCGCGGCTGGTGCTGACCGACAAGAGCCTGCTGGAGCGCGGCCTGCGCGCCTTCGCGACGATGACCGGCCAGCCCGTGGCCACGCTGCGTGCCAGCTGGGCGCGGGAGGTTCGCCGCTATCAACCCTCGGGCGTGCTGATCTCCCAGTCCATGACCCAGCTCCTCGAAACCGTCGCGCGGTTCGTCGAGCAGGGCGGCACGCTCGTCGTCGAGGCGAAGCCCGACCCGCCCGTAGGGGTCGACAAGCTCGATTACCTGTTGAACCCTGGCGCCGACCTTGTCAGCACCCTTGGTTTGAAGGCGACGCTGCTGAAGTAGCCTCGTCGGGCCGCGGCCCACTGCAACGCGGCGGTATCGCCCCGAGGGTCAGCCCTGACTTTTGCGTGCCTCGGCGATGAGCTGCTTCAGCGCGGCGGCATCGACGGCGCCCGGCACGAACTGCTTGCCGATCACGAAGGCTGGCGTCCCGCGCACGCCAAGCGCGCTCGCCAACGCCATGTTGCGATCGATGATCGCCTTCAGCTTGGGATCCTCCATGTCCTTCTCGAGCTGGGCACGGTCGATGCCGACGCCGACCGCGATCTCGAGGATCTTGTCGCGGTCGAGCTTGCCGGTGAATTCCATCAGGGCGTTGTGCAGAGGCTGGTGCTTGCCCTGTCGCGCCGAGGCAAGTGCGGCAAGAGCGGCGATCTTCGAGGCGTCGCCGAGGATCGGGATGTCCTTGTAGATGATCTTCACCTTGCTGTCGGCGCCGACCACCGACTTAACCGCCTGGTAGGCGCGCTTGCAGTAGGGGCACTGGTAGTCGTTGAACTCGACGATGACGACATCGCCGTTGGGATTGCCGCCGACCGGGCTGTCGGGATCGCGATAGAGCTCGGCCTGCTTCTCCTGAACGCCCTTCTGGGCCACCGCGTCGCGCTGGCTGTCCTGCTTGCGCTCGAGCTCCTGCATGGCGTCGACCAGCACCTCGGGGTTGGCCAGCAGATAAGCACGGATCGACTTGCCCAGTTCGACCTGGTCCGTGGCCAGGGGCGCGGCCGAACCGGCGGCGAGGCCGCGCGGTGATGTCGCCATGGTCGCAACGACGGCACCGCCGATCACGAGGCCGCCGCAGACAGTGAGAAGGAGCCAACGCATAACTGATCTCCGGAACTAGCGGCGTCCTGCCGGCCGCGTGTTGATGTAGGCCTTGAGGTCCTGGGCGCGCTGCCAGGCCGGCGTGCCGGCCTGGAGCTGTCGAGTGGCGGCGTCGGCGTGAGTGGCGGCTTCCGATTTGTTGCCGCGCAACGCCGCCATCTCGGCGCGCGCCAGGGAAGTCATGCCCGGGTTGTTCAGCTTGGAATAGCCCTCGGCCATCATGCGCCAAAGGTCGAAGCTGCCCGACTCCTGCTGCGAAGCGAGCTCGAGATTGCGTACCGCCTCGCGGTCGTTGTCGGTGTTGTTGGTGGCGAGCAGCGCGCGGGCGAAGTCGATCTTGATCAGCCCCGAGCCCGGCAGAAGCTGGGCGGCCTTGCGGTACGAGGTTACGGCCTCGGCGGCACGGCCGTTTTCGTAGAGCATTTGCCCACGCACCTCGTGGAAGTAGGGGTCGTTGGGATATTCCTTGATCAAGCCGTCGATGCCGAGCAGGGCCGAGCCCAGCGCGCCCTTGCGGTACCAGGCGATGGCACGGGCATAGCGCGCCGGCACCGAGCGGTCGGCCTCGGCGAAGCGCCCGAGCGCGGTATCGGGCATGATGAAGCCCATGAGCTTGGCCACCATGCGATGGTGCATGTTGAGGTTCTGCGGCGTGTCGGGCGCATTGACGTAGGGCGATTGTGCTGCCGCCTGCTCGAAGGCATTGATGCGCTCGGGAGTGAGCGGATGGGTCGTCAGGTAGGGGTCGCGCCGATTGATCTGCAGGCGCTCCTCGCGCTGCAGGATCCTGAGGAAGTCGATGGTGCCCTTGGGCGACTGGCCGGTACGCTGCAGGTAGCTCATTGCCGCCTGGTCGGCAGCGCTCTCCTGCGTTTGCGTGTAGTGCAGGAACGCCATCAGCGAGCCCGGCCGCCTCGGTCCGCCGGCGCCGGTGGTCGAGCCGCCGCCGCCGCGGCCGACGCCGCCGCCCGAAATCGCGCCGCCTGCCATGGCGCCCGCGCCGAGGATAGCCTCGAGGATCTGCAGCGTCGACAGGTTGCGCAGCTCCTCCTGCATGCGGGCGAGATGCCCTCCGGCGATGTGCCCGCTTTCATGCGCCATGACGCCGATGAGCTGGTTCGGCGTCTCAGTCCGCATGATCAGACCGGTGTTGATGAAGATGCGCTGGCCACCCGCCACGAAAGCATTGAGCGAGTTGTCCTGGACGATCATGATCTCGATGGCGTTGGGATCGAGGCCGGCTGCCCGCCAGATCGGCACGGTGAGGGAGCGGATGGTGCTCTCGATTTCGGCGTCGCGAATGAGATTGATCCGTTGACCTTGCTGCGCGCGCGCGGCACCAAGCGGCGCCAGGACGAACAGCGCGAGAGAGAAGAGGGTGATGATGCGTTTGAACACGGGCGGCACGGTCTCTGGGCAGGCTATGAACGCTAAGCGGCCGCGTCAATCGCGCACCCCCCCGGTGAGGCATGCCCTGGCGCTGGCGGGCCTGTTCTTGCTGGCGGCTTGTGGCAGAAGTGAGACGGACATAGAAACTGAACGCGCGGCCCAGGCGGCGAATCCCGCTGGTCTGTCGCCGGGCAAGGGCGGCTTGTCGCGCGTCATTGCCGACAGCGTCTCTTCTCCGTTCTCCGCCGTCGCCGCCGACGAAAGCCGTGCCGCAGAAGTCGGGCGCGATATCCTGTTGGCTGGCGGCAATGCTGCCGATGCGGCGGTCGCGATGTACTTCGCGATGGCCGTCACCCTGCCATCGGCCGCAAGTCTCGGCGCCTCGGGTGCGTGCATTGTGCACAACGACAAGACCAAGGCTGCCGAGGCCTTCGTCTTCCCGCCGATCGCGGCACCCGGCACGGTTAGCGGCCAAGCTTTCACCGTACCGTCGGGCGTGCGCGCCGTCACATTGATGCATGTCCGTCACGGTCAATTGCGCTGGGAGGCGACCGTGGCGCCGGCCGAGCGGCTGGCGCGCTTCGGCGTACCGGTATCGCGTGCCCTCGGGCGCGATCTGCAGACGAGCGGAGCGATGCTGGGCGGCCGTGCCTTTGGCGGCGGGGCGCTGGCGGAGGGCAGCACGCTGACCCAGCCGGAGCTTGCAAGCACGCTGGGCGCGATCCGCCAACGCGGTGGCGCTGACTTCTTCCAGGGCCAGCTCGCCCGCACGATGTCGGAGCAGATGGGCGGCGCCCTGCCCGTAGAGGCGTTGCGCGCCGCGGTGCCGCAAGCAAGCGCACCGATGACGGAAAGCTATGGCATGCGGCGTCGAGTCTATGTCGCGCCGGCGCCGGCTGCCGGTGCCTCGGCGTTGGCGGGTTTCAAGGGCCAGGCGCCGGGCGGGCCGACCCCGCCGGATTCCGGTGGCTTTGCCGGGCTTGCCGCGGTCGACGGCAAGGCAGGCGCTGCGGCCTGTGCTCTGTCGATGGGGCAGACCTTCGGTGCGCGCGCCGTGGTGCCTGGCGTCGGCGTGCTGCTGGGAGCACCGTCGCCGCAAGCCGGCTCGGTCAGCCCTGTGATCATCGCCAACCCCGGTAATGGCGAGTTCTCCTTCGTCGGTGCCGGCGGTGGCGCGGCCACGGCAGCGCAAGCCACCGGCTACGTTGCGTATGCGACGATCGAGCAGGACCAGCCGCTTGCCAATGTCCTCGCGTCACGGCGCGGGCAGGGCGGGTGGGTAAATGCCATCGCCTGCCCGTCGGGCCTGCGCGGCAGCGGCTCGAGCTGCCGCAGCGCCATCGATCCGGCCGGAGCCGGATTGGCGCTGATCGCCCGCTGACCAGCGATGTCGGGCAAGCTCTCGCGACGCGGCGCCGCGGTCGATCCGTTCATCGTGATGGATGTCATGGCGGCCGCCGCCGAGATGGAGGCGGGGGGCGACACCGTCATCCATCTCGAGGTCGGCCAGCCCAGCACGCCCGCGCCCAAAGGCGCGCTGGCGGCCGCGCACGCCGCCCTGGACAGCGACCGCATCGGCTACGTCGCCGCACTGGGCATTCCGGCGTTGCGCGAGCGCATTGCGCGGCACTACCGCGAAGCCTACCGGACAGAGGTCTCGCCGGAACGCGTGATCGTGACGACGGGCTCGTCGGGCGGCTTTCCGCTCGCCTTCCTGGCCAGCTTCGACGCCGGCGACCGCATCGCGCTCGCCGCGCCGGGCTATCCCGCCTACCGTAATATCCTGACGGCGCTCGATCTCGAGGCGGTCGACCTGCCGACGTCGGCGGCCGACCGTTTTCAGCCGACTGTCGAGGCGCTGAAGAAGGCGGGACGCATCGACGGCCTGATCGTGGCGAGCCCGTCCAATCCCACCGGCACCATGGTCGGACATTCCGAGATGAAGGCATTGGCCGGCTGGTGTGCCGAGAACGGCGTGCGATTGATCTCCGACGAGATCTATCACGGCATCGTCTACGAAGGCGACACGGTGTCGGCGGTCGAGGTGTCGGATCAGGCCATCGTCGTCAACAGCTTCTCCAAGTTCGTCTCGATGACCGGGTGGCGTGTCGGCTGGCTGGTGGTGCCGCAGGAGCTGGTGCGCCCGATCGAGCGGCTGACGCAGAACTTCTTCATCTCCGTACCGACCCTCAGCCAGCACGCAGCGCTTGCCGCCTTCGACTGCCGCGACGAGCTCGACGGCCATGTGCGCCGCTACCGCCGCAACCGCGACCTGCTGCTGGCAGGATTGCCCGAAGCAGGCTTCGACCGCTTCGCCCCGGCCGAGGGTGCTTTCTATCTCTACTGCGACGTCGCCCATCTCACCAACGACAGCCGCGACTTCTGCAAGCGCATGCTCCTCGAGACGGGCGTGGCGACGACGCCCGGCGTCGACTTCGACCGCGCGCGCGGCGCCGGGACGCTGCGCATCTCCTTCGCCGGCTCCACCGCCGAGATGGAGGAGGCGGTGCGCCGACTCAAGGCTTGGAGGCTGTGTTGAGGCTGCCTGGTGCGGCCGCGCTGGCCGCGATCTGCCTGTGGCCGGGGGCGGCGGGGGCCGATGGCAAGGTCGAGGAAGCGCAGCACGTCATGACGGAGGCCTATACAGAGCTCGCCGACAAGCTCGACGGAGCAGCCAAGGTGCATTTTGAGGGAGACCAGGAGCGCTGGCGCAGCGACCTTCGGGCATGCGATTTGCAGCCGGCGCGCAAGGCGGAATGCCTGGAGCTTCGTTATCGCCTGCGGACGAGCCTGATCGAGGTTTTCACCAAGGGACCATATCCCTTCATCTCGCAACAGGCGATCGTGCAGGCTGGCGATGGACCGCGAGGCCGCTACGCCGTCCATGCGACCTACCCTCGCTTCGATCACCCGTCAGTGGATTTCTCCCAGGCGGATCGTGCTTTCGCCGCGCTGGCCCAGACGTCGCTCCTCGACGCGATCGACACGGGCCGGAACTGTGAGGTCACCCAGACCTTCTCATTGTACCGGCTGGCACCGTCCGTCGTGTCTGTGGCGGTGTCGCGCGAGTGGCTGGGGCCCACGGTGGACGTCGATCTCTCGGGCTACCTCGTGGATCTTTCGACGGGCAGGGTGCTGGAGCCGCAGGACGTCTTCGCGCCGGGCGACGGCTGGCGGGATCGCCTGGCCGAGCTCGTCCGCCTGGAGCTATCCAAGGATCCTCCCGGCCGCGGCCGGACGAGCGCAGCGAGCGACATCGCGTCGATCATGCGCGACGTCGACGCCAGGGACTATGTGTTCGAGGACGACAGGCTCGTATTGTCGCTGAGCCGGGTGGCGGGCGAGCGTGGTATGAAGGCCTACGAGGTCGTTATCCCCTATGCGGCGCTGGAAGGTATCCTGCGTGCCGATGGCCCGCTCGGGAGTTTGTCGAGATGATCCGTGTGGCGAAGTCCGTATTGGCGATAGTCCTGTTGCTTTGCGGCGGGGCGATCACCGTTCGGGCGCAAGAGCGGCCGAGCTTCGACTGCGCCAAGGCCGACAACGCCATCGATCAGGCGATTTGCAAGAACGGCGAGCTCGCCAAGGCCGACCGTGAGATGGCGGCTGCCTATGCCGCGATGGTCGACAGGCTGAGCGGCGCGGCGAAGGACGAGCTGGTCAAGGACCAGGTGCGCTGGATCGCCAATCGCAACCGCGCCTGCCGCGCCGATCCAGCCAATACCGACGACTGTCTCAAGAACCGCTACGCGGCGCGTATCCGGAACCTGCGGGCTTATGCGCAGGGAACCTATCCCGCGATGAGCGAGCAGACGCTCGCAAAGCAGGGCAAGCTCGGCAAGATCAACTGGTCGTACGACATCACCTATCCGCGTTTCGACGGCACCGGCGCCGATTTCGCCGCCGTCAATGCGCGCTTCGCCGATGCCGCGAAGAAGGTCAGCGACGAATCCACCCCCAAGGCCGACGACGGTCCCGAGCGCGAGCAGCAGTGGTACTACGAGCAGGGCTTCACCGTCGAAAGGCCGCCCGGCGGCCATGCGGCCACGATCGTCGTGCAGTTCGACAGCTATCGCGGCGGCGCGCACGGCTATGGTGCGACGCGCTGCACGCTGGTCGACCTGCGCACGGGGAAGGCGGTCGGACCGGCAAGCGTGTTCACCGCCGGTGAGCAGTGGCTTCGCGTCGTGACCCAGCTCGTCGGCGCCGACCTCAAGAAGCAGTTCGTCGACAAGCCGGGTTTCGAGGACGCCCTCGAGCCTGCCAACCTCGCCAAGCTGCTGAGCGAGCAGAACCGCTACTGCTGGACCGGCAAGCATCTCGAGCTCGTCTTCAACGCCTACGACGTCGGACCGTATGCCGCCGGCCCATACGAAGTGAACATTTCGTACGACGAGCTGAAACCCATCCTGCGACCCGATGGACCGATCGCTCGCTAGCTGTTGCGCCGTGGTCGGCGCATTCCTCCTGGCGTCGGCCGGCGCGGCGTCGGCGCAGACCGTCTCGCGTATCGATTGCGGCAAGGCGGCAACGGAGATCGAGCGCACGATCTGCGCCAAACCCGAACTTGCCGCCGCCGATCGCAAGATGACGGCGGCCTATGCGGCGCTCGCGGGCAGGCTTAGCGGCGGCGCCAAGAATCATCTGCTGGCCGATCAGATTCGGTGGCTCGCCAACCGCGCGGCGGCTTGTGCGGTCGAGCCGTCGGAGATGGAAGAGTGCCTGGAGTCGCGGAACCGCGACCGCACGGCACAGCTCGACTGGCTGGGCGAGGGGGCCTATCCCTTCATCAGCGAACAGGCGATCGTCAGGGCCGGCAAGGTGCGCGGCATCCCCTACATCATCGACGCGAGCTATCCGCAATTCGACGGCGGAACGGTCGACTTCGGCGTTGTGAACCGCCAGCTTGCCGCGTTCGCTGGCGAAGGCGCCGACCGCGCCGTTCCCGGTCCGGACGCCGACAACGAAGGCGGCAACTACGGTGGGCCGGCGTGGCGCTACGAGCAGGCATTTGCGCTCTATCGTCCTGGTCCCAACGCCGTCTCCATCAAGATTTCCTACAATGCCTTCGAAGGCGGCGCGCACGGCATCGTCGGCGCCAGCGGCATGCTGGTCGACCTGCGCACGGGCAAGTCGGTCGGACCGGAGGGCGTGTTCCTGCCGACATCGAACTGGCTCAGGGAGCTGACGCGGATCGTCAGCGCCGATATCAACGCGCCCAATCTGTCGGACATCCTGAAGCAGCCCAACCGCTACGTGTTCCTCGAGGATCGCCTGGAGCTTTCCTTCAACCAGTACGAGGGCGGTCCATACACCGTGGAGATCGCCTACGACCGGCTTCGGTCGCTGCTGCGCGTCGATGGGCCGGTGCCGCGATGAAAAGCCGATCCCTGGTCGTTCCTCCCGGGTTGTTCGACAGCCGGCAATACGGCTTTGCGCAGGTGGCTGTCGTGTCGACGCCGCTCGGCCGGGCCGTACATGTGTCGGGTCAGGTCGCCTGGGATGCCGACAAGAACATCGTCGGACCGGGCGATATCGGCCGTCAGCTCGCGCAGAGCCTCGACAACCTCGAGGCGGCGCTGGGCTCGGTCGGCGCCTCGCTCGACCAGGTCGGAGCGCTCAGCCTTTACATCAAGCAAAGCCACATGGGTGAGGGCAAGGCGATCAGCGCCGCGCTGCGGGCGAAGTTCGGCGACAATCCGCCATGCTCGACCTGGATCGGCGTGACAAGCCTCGCCGACGAGCAGTTCCTGATCGAGGTCGAGCCCTCGGTGGTATTCCTCGACAAATAGTCCCCCGCTGCAGGGGAAGCAGCTCTTCCTAATGCAGCTTCCGCCTATCGCGCGGCGCGGCGATCGACACGGTCGCCGCTGCCGTCTGTCCCGTCTCGACCGGCGGCACCGGGCCGGAGTGATGTCCGATCATGCGCCAGCCGTCGCTCTGGCGGGCGAAGGTGTTGGTCGCCATGAGCTGGCCCTCGGGCAGGATTTCGCGGCACACCACGATGGCGAGCCCGGGCCGGCCGACCACCCATTCGCCCACGCAGCGCACCTTGGGGGAATCGGGATGCTGGAGGATGCCGCGCCAGCTTGTCATGATCTCGGTGCGTCCGTGCAGCGGTGCCTGGCCGGGATGCAGGCAGACCATGGCGCCGGTTGCGGCCCAGATCTGGTCCATGCCCGCGACGTCGCGCTCGGCGAAGGCGCGGTAGAAGGCGCGGTTGGCGGCCAGCACGGCCTCGCGTTCCTCGTCGTCGAATTCCGCCAGGAGTGGCGGCAGGCGCGGCGGCCGGCGCGGCATTCGTCCCTCGAAACTCCCCGGTTGCGTGGCCTAGGATTAGCCGACAGAGAAGGAGCATCCAACCATCGAGATGACGATGTCCATTCCCAAGCTCGAATTCCCGCCGTTTCATCTGCCCGCAGAGGCCGAGGCGCTGCGCGGCGAGGTGCGCAGCTTCCTGAAGGAGACGCTGCCCAAGGTGAGGTCGGAAGACCGCTTTGCGAGCTGGAACACCTTCTCTCCGGAGTTCAGCAAGGCGCTGGGCAAGCAGGGCTGGATCGGCATCACCTGGCCCAAGCAATATGGCGGCGGCGAGAGGAGTTTCCTGGAGCGCTACGTCATCACCGAGGAGCTCTTGGGCAACAGCGCACCGGCCGGCGCGCATTGGGTCGCCGACCGCCAGTCCGGCCCGCTGTTGCTGCGCTTTGGCAACGAAGAGCAACGCCAGGCCATCCTGCCGCGCATCACCAAGGGCGAGTGCTACTTCTCGATCGGCATGAGCGAGCCTGACTCGGGATCGGATCTGGCGTCGGTGCGCACCCGCGCCGAGCCGGTGCCGGGCGGCTTCCGCGTCAACGGCACCAAGGTCTGGACCTCGGGCGCGCATCGCAACCACTACTGCATCGCCCTGGTGCGCACCTCGGGCCAGCATGGCGACCGCCACAAGGGGCTGAGCCAGCTCCTCGTCGATCTCAAGACGCCCGGCGTCACCATCCGGCCGATCATCAACCTTGCCGGCCGGCATGACTGGAACGAGGTAACCTTCAGCGATGCCTTCATTCCGGAGAGCTGCCTGATCGGCAACGAGGGCGACGGCTGGCTTCAGGTGACAAGCGAGCTCGCCTTCGAGCGCTCGGGTCCCGAGCGCTTCATGCAGAACTTCTACATCCTGCGCGAGCTGGTGCGTGTGCTGGGCCGCCAGCCGGCCAGGCGCGCTTCGTCGATCCTGGGCCGGCTGATCGCCCGCCTGTGGACGCTGCGCCAGATGTCGGTCGCCGTCGCCGGCATGATGCAGGGCGGCAAGTCGCCGGCGATCGAGGCGGCGCTGGTCAAGGACCTCGGCACGATCTACCAGCAGGACCTGCCCGAGGTCGCCCGCGCCATCGCCGAGTCCGACGCCACGACCGAGGAGGACGTCGCCGATTTCCTCGACGTGGCGCAATACGCCACGATGATGGCGCCGAGCTACACCATCCAGGGCGGCACGACCCAGGTCCTGCGCGGCATCGTCGCGCGCGGGCTCGGGCTGCGCTGAGGGAGACGAAGATGGACCGCGAAACCCGCGACATGCTGCTCGAGACCGCCGAGCGCTTCTTCACCGAACGGTCTGGCCGGGCAATCGTCAACGAAGTCGAGAAGGGCGTGTGGCCGGCCGATCTCTGGAAGGAGATCGAGGAGATGGGGCTGACGCTGGTCGCCGTGCCCGAGGACAAGGGCGGCGCCGGGGGCACGCTGGCCGACATGCTGGCGCTGCTGCGCGTGGCCGGCTCGCACGCCGTGCCGGTGCCGCTGGCCGAGACCGCGCTTGCCAACCTGCTGATCGCCGCGGCCGGCGGCGAGCCCAAGGCCGGACCGGCGACCCTCGCGTTCGGCAGCAACCTGTCATTGAATGGCGGGCGCCTCAGCGGCAAGGTCGAGCGCGTGCCCTTCGCCTCGGTGGCCGATCGTTTCGTCGCCGTTGTCGGCGACAGGCTGGCCGTCGTTGCTGCCGGCAATGCCAAGGTCGACGGCCATCCCAGCCATGCCGGCGAGCCATACGGCACGGTGACTTTCGACAATTCGGCATCCGAGCTCAGCGCTGCCTCGGCCGTCAGCGCCGATCGCGCCTTCGAGCTCGCCGCCGTGACGCGCGCCATGCAGATGGCGGGCGCTGCCGACAAGGTGCTGGCCACCGCCACCGAGTACTGCAAGCAGCGCGTCCAGTTCGGCCGGCCGATCTCGACCTTCCAGGCCATCCAGCACATGCTGGCCGAGCTCGCGAGCCATGTCGCCGCCACCATCGCCTCGGCCGAGGCGGCGGCGCGCGACGCGGACGAGGGCGGGTTGGCCGACGGCGGCCGCTTCTCGATCGCCGCCGCCAAGTGCCAGGCCTCCGACTTCGCCCAGAAGATCGCCGCCATTTCGCACCAGTCGATGGGCGCCATGGGCTTCACCCACGAGCATATCCTGCACCACTACACGCGCCGGCTCTGGGTGTGGCGCCGCGATTTCGGCAGCGAGACGTTCTGGGGCGAGAAGATCGGCGCGGCCTACGCCAAGGCCGGCCCCGACGCGCTGTGGGTGTCTATGAGCGCGAGCAAATACGCGGCGTAGGCCTGCGCCGGCGTCTGTTCGCCGCCCTTCATTGGTCACAGCGGGTCTCATCAGGTGTGCGTCCGTGGCGATTGCCAGTGCACGGCGAGCGGCGCAGCATGCCGCCAGTGTCACGATAGTCGGAGTATCTACGCGTAAACCTCGAAACCAGTACGGGAGGTTTAGCAGATGTCCGCGTCCGTCACGCCAACCTCATCGCCCGACGTGCCCTGGTGGAAGGAACCTACCAAGGACCAGTGGTACGCCTACATCGCCGCCTGGCTCGGTTGGACGCTCGATGCGTTCGACTTCACCATCTTCCTGCTGATCATGGTGCCGATCGCCAAGGAGTTCGACGTCCCGCTCACGGCGGTGACCCTGATCTTCACGGCGACGCTGTGGCTGCGCCTGTTCGGCGCAACTGCCGCCGGCTGGATGGCCGATCGCATGGGACGCAGAACGCCGCTGATGATCTCCATCCTGTGGTACTCGCTCTGCAACTTCATCGCGGGCTTTTCTCCCAGTTTCGCCTTCCTGGCGTTCTTCCGTGCGTTGCTCGGCATCGGCATGGGCGCGGAATGGCCGGCTGGCGCGGCGCTCGCGATGGAATCCTGGCCGGCACGCTCGCGCGGCTTCATGAGCGGCATCCTGCAAGGCTCTTGGGGGCTTGGCTTCGCGCTGTCGGCGCTCGCCTACGGCCTGCTCTACGACGAGATCGGCTGGCGTGGCCTGCTGTGGATCGGCATCCTGCCGGCGCTGGTGGTCGTGTGGATCCGCTTCTACGTCAAGGAGCCCGAGGTCTGGGCCGAGAACAAGCGGCAGCAGACCGAGAAGAAGGCCGAGGTGCATGCGCCGCTTTTCACCATCTTCAAGCGCCAGCACATCTACAATACCTTGACCGGCTGCCTGTGGATGGGGGCGGCGTTCTGCGTCTACTACTCGATCTGGGCGCTGTTCTCGACCTATCTCCAGAAGGAGCTGAACTGGACGCCGGGCATGGTGGCGACGCCGTTGTTCTGGGCCAACATCGTGGTGTTCGCCGGCTCCGCCCTGTGGGGCGCCGTTGCCGACAAGTGGGGCAGGCGGCCCGCGATCATCGTGCCCTGCGTCATCGCCGTCTTCATCACGCCGCTTTATCTTTGGACGACCGATCCGCTGTGGATCGTCTTTGGCTTCATCCTGCAGGGCGTGTTCGGCGGCTCGATATACGGCCAGAACCCGAGCTATCTCAGCGAGCGCTTCCCGACCGAGGTGCGGGCCACGGCGTCGGGCTTCGTCTACCACCAGGGCGCGATCTGGGGCGGCCTGGTGGCGCCGGTGATCAGCTACTTCGCGGTCGAGCAGCAGATGGGCTTCGCGATGCCGATGCTGTTGAGCACCATTGTCTTCCTGCTGATCGTCATTCTCGCGGTAGCGCTCGGGCCGGAGACCAAGGGCAAGATCCTCACCGCCGATCTCGAAACCATGAAGGCGGCGGAGGCGCCGTGAGAGGGCGGCCGCTGGTCGTCGTCTATCCCTTGATTTCCACGCCGGCCCATTCCTCGAGGACCTTGGCGATGGAGGTGAAGTCGGAGCCCGCGCCGAATCGGGCGCGGGTAACCGCCAGCATCTCGCGCACCGCGCCGCCGACCACCATCGGAACGCCCATCGCCTCGGCTTCCTCGACGCAGAGCCGCACGTCCTTGTAGGAAAGGCCGGTGGCAAAGCCGAAATCGAAGGTGCGGGGCAGGATGGCGCGGGGGAACTTGTCCTGGCTGGCGCTGTTGCGGCCGCTCGAGGCATTGATGATGTCGATCAGGACCCTGGCATCGAGGCCGGCCTTGACGCCCATGGCCATCGCCTCCGAGGTCGCCACCATGGCCGTCGCGGCCAAGAGGTTGTTGGCGAGCTTGGCGGTCTGCGCCAATCCTGGCTTCTCGCCGGCGTGGAACAGCTTGCCGAACACCCCCAGCACCGGCGCGAGTGTCCGGTAGGCGGCCGCGGGGCAGGACACCATGACGGCGAGCGTGCCGGCCCTGGCGCCGGAGACGCCGCCGCTCACCGGCGAATCGACCCATGCGATCTTGCGTTCGGCGAGCTTGCCCGCCACTTCGGTCGCCACGCCGGGGCCGGTCGTCGACAGGTCGATCACGGTCCGCACCGTCGAGCCGTTGATCAGGCCGCCATTGCCGCCCAAGGCAACGTCGCGCACGACATCCGGCGTCGGCAGGCTGATAAACACGGTCTCGGCCGTCGAGGCGACCTCGGCGGGAGAGGCGGCCAGCTCGGCGCCGCGCGCCACCAGGGGGGCAGTCGCCTCGTCCGACACGTCGTAGACGCACAGCCGATAGCCCGCATCGAGCAGGCGGCCGGCCATGGGACCGCCCATGCGCCCGACGCCGACGAAGCCCAGGAGATCGGCCATTGTCGTTCCTCCGCCCGTTCTGTGGTATCGCTACCAACCTACAGGAGGGCGGCAATGGCCGGCAAGGCCAGCAGGCGCAAGGCACGGAACGGCGGCAGCGAGATCACCATGAGCGACGTCGCCCGCCATGCCGGCGTCTCGCCGATGACGGTGTCGCGCGCGATGAGCGACCCGGCGAGCGTATCCGAGAAGATGCGACGCAAGGTAACCGCCGCGGTGCGCCAGTTCGGGTACCTGCCCAACCGCATCGCCGGCAGCCTGTCGTCCAAGCGTTCCAACGTCGTCGGGCTGATCGTGCCGTCGATCCGGAACTCGCTCTACGCCACGATGGTGCAGGCGATCTCCGACGTGGCGCGCGCCAACGGCCTGCACCTGATGATCGCCAACTCGGGCCATCGGCTCGAGGACGAGGAGGCGCTGGCGTCGGCGCTGCTGGCCCAGCGCGTCTGCGGCCTTGTGCTGCACAACACCACGCATTCCCGGCGCCTGCGCGAGCTCTTGGCCCGGACCGACATCCCGGTGGTCGAGACCGGCAATCTGCCGGCCAAGCCGATCGACATGGCGGTGAGCTACTCGAACTTCGATGCCGCCCGCGCCATGACCGCGCACCTCGGACGGCTGGGCTACAGGCGCATCGGCTTCGTCACCCTGCCGCTGCGCGATAACGACCGCTCGCGCGAGCGCCGCCGCGGCTACTTCGCGGCGCTGAAGGAACTCGGCCTACCGGCCGATCCCGGTTTGGTGCTCGAGGCGCCCGGTGGCTTCGCCGAGGGCGCCGACGCGCTGGTCCGCCTGGTGCAGACCTATCCCGACATCGACGCCTGCTTCTTCGCCGGCGACGTCCTGGCCGTCGGCGCGCTGTTCGAATGCCAGAGGCGCGGCTGGGCGGTGCCCGGTCGTATCGCCATTGCCAGCTTCGACGACCTCGATCTCCTGCGTCACACCGTGCCTGCCGTGACGACGCTGCGCATTCCGCGCCAGGACATCGGCCGGCGCAGCGCCGAGTTGCTGGTCAACCGGTTGCGCGGCGCCTCGCCGCAGAAGGTCAGGATCGACGTCGGCTTCGAGATCGTCCAACGCGAGAGCACTTGATGGGGAAGTCATGCTGAAGGGCCGATGTGCGTTGATCACGGGCTCTACGCAGGGACTGGGCCATGCCATCGCCAAGCGGCTGGCGGCGGAAGGCTGCAACATCGTGATGAACGGCTTCGGCGAAGCGGCGGCCATCGACGCAAGCCGGCGGGGGCTCGAGACCGAGCATGGCGTGTCGGCAATCCATCACGGCGCCGATGTCGCCGATCCGGCGCAGATCGCGGACCTGGTCGCGACCGCCGAGAAAACCTTTGGTGGCGTCGACGTGCTGGTCAACAACGCCGTCGTGCGCCACTTCGCGCCGGTCTAGGCGCTCGCGGCGGCCGACTGGGACCGTGCGTTGGCGGTGAACCTGTCCGCGGCCTTCCATACGGTGCGGTTCGCGTTGCCCAGCATGCGCCGGCGCGACTTCGGCCGCATCGTCAACGTCGCCTCCATCTACGGGCTGGTCGCCACGGTGAACCGCGTCGACTATGTCACCACCAAGTCGGCACTGATCGGGTTCACGCGCGCCATCGCACTGGAGACGGCGCGCACCAACATCACCTGCAATCCCATCTGCCCGGGCACTATCCCGACGCCTGACATCGAGGGCCGGCTGGAGGCGGAGAGGGTCAAGACCGGTATGACGCGCGCCGAGGCCGAGCGCGCCTTCCTCGCCACGTGCCAGCCGTCGGGCCGGTTCGTCGCGGCGGGCGGAGTCGCTGCCCTGGTCGCCTTGCTCTGCAGTGCGAACGGCGCCGACATCACCGGATCGGCCATCCCGATCGATGGCGGCTGGAGCGCCAGCTGAATGTGGTAGCGCTACCAAACCCGGCGCCCTAGTATTCGATGCAACGAGGAGGATACGCAATGACGATCACCCGCCGACAATTCGCCCCCGCCGCGGCTCTTGCCACTCTTGCCGCATCGCCGGCATTCGCCCAGCAGACCACCGAGAACGTGAAGTGGCGCTTCACCTCGAGCTTCCCCAAGAGCCTCGACACGCTGTTCGGCGCGGCGCAGACCGTGGTCCGCGTCGTCGGCGAACTGACCGACGGCAAGTTCCAGCTGCAGCCCTTCGCGGCCGGCGAGATCGTGCCCGGCCTGCAGGTGCTCGACGCGGTGGCCAACGGCACCGTCGAATGCGGCCATACCTATACCGGCTACTACATCGGCAAGAATCCCTCCTTCATCTTCGATGGCTCGCTGCCGTTCGGCTTCACGCCGCGGCAGCACTATGCCTGGATGCTGTACGGCGACGGCCGCAAGCTGATGGACGAGGTCTACGACAACTTCGGCGTCGTCGGTCTCACGGCCGGGAACACCGGCGGCCAGATGTTCGGCTGGTTCCGCAAGGAGATCAAAACGCCGAAGGATTTCGACGGCTTGAAAATCCGCACCGCCGGTTTCGGCGGCAAGGTCTTCCAGAAGCTCGGCGCGGTGCCGCAGCAAATCGCCGGCGGCGAAATCTATCCTGCCATGGAGCGCGGCACGATCGACGCCTGCGAATGGGTGGGTCCCTACGACGACGAGAAGCTCGGCTTCAACAAGGTCGCCAAATACTACTACACGCCGGGCGTCATGGAACTCGAAGCCAACAACGTGGTCATGGTCAACAAGCAGGCGTGGGCCAGCCTGCCGCCGCGCTACCAGGCGGCGCTGCGCTATGCAGGTTACTATGCCATGACCGAGATGCTGGCCTCCTACGACGCCAAGAACGCCCAGGCGATCGCCCGCCTCGTCGCTGCGGGCACGCAGCTCTCGGTGCTGCCGGAGGAGGTGATCAAGGCGCTGCGGGGCGCGCTCGAATCGGTGCTTGACGAGGAGGCGGCCGCCAACGCCCAGTTCAAGAAGATCCTGGCCAACTGGCGGCAGTTCCGCGCCGAGCAGCACCGCTGGTTCTCGATCGCCGACACCCGCGCCGAGCTCGCCGTCTATCGCACCGACACGCAGCGTTAGGGCCCAGGCAACCGGGGCGGCGCCCCGTCGTTCCTTCGCAGTAGTCGGAGGAACGACCATGGCCCGCCACGACGATCGCGATTGGAACGACGCCCGCCATGACAGGCGCTACGGCAATGGCGGTCGCGGCGGCGACCGGCAGCCAGGTCGCTACACCGATCGCGATCAGGGTCTGGAACGGGCCGAGTACTACGATCCCGATCACGAATATCGCAGCCGCCGCTATCAGCGGTTCAGCGACCGCGAGGAACCTTACGCCCAACGGCCGATGCCCGGCGAGTTCGCCGACCGCCGACGCGACCGGCGGATGACGCGGCAGCGAGCCGACGAGGAACATGCCTGGGCGAGGCCGAGCGCCTGGTTCGGCGGCGAGGGGCCGCACCGCGGCGTCGGTCCCAAGGGCTATGTACGCTCGGACGAGCGCATCCGCGAACTGGTGTGCGACGACCTGATGGACGATCCCTGGGTCGACGCCTCGGGCATCGAGGTCGCCGTCAAGGACGGCGAGGTGACGCTCTCGGGCACCGTCTCCGACCGTGATGCCAAGCGCTGGGCGGAGGACGCGGCGGAGCATGTCGGCGGCGTGAGGCACGTGCAGAACAACCTGCGCATCGCAGGCTGACGGTCATTCCGGCTCGATGCCGGCGACCTTCATCATCTCCCGGTAGAGCTCGATCTCGGCGACCTGGATTCGCCGCATTTCCTCCGGCGTCGTCGGCGTGATCTCCGAGCCGCCCTGCGCCTGGCGCTCGACATAGGCGGGCTGCGTGATGGTCTTCACGATCGCCTCGTGCAGGACCGTACTGATCGTTGGCGGGACGCCCGCGGGCAGCATGACGCCGGTCCAGGTCATCAGTTCGAAATCGGGAATGCCCTGCTCGATCAAGGTCGGGATGTCGGGCGTGAGCTTGTAGCGGCCGCGGCTGCCGACGCCGAGGCAGCGCACCGTGCCGGCCTTGACCTGCGGCAGGGAGGTCACCGGGTCGGCGAAGCACATCTGCACGTGTCCCGCCATCGTGTCCTGCAGCGCCGCCGGCGTGCTCTTGTAGGGCACGTGGACCATGTCGATCCCGGCCTTTGCCTTCAGCAGCTCGCCCGAGATGCGAGTCGAAGCGCTGCCGGATCCGAAGTTGATCTTGCCGGGCTGCTTCTTGCACAGGGCGACGAATTCCTGCGCCGTCGCCGCCTCGACCTTCGGATTGACGATCAGGAACACCGGCGCACGCCCGATCAGCGTCACCGGCTCGAAATCCTTGAGCGGATCGTACGACAGGGCCTTCATCATCGCGACGTTCGAGGCGGCGGCGGTATTGGAGCAGACGAAGATCGTCTGGCCGTCGGGCCTGGCCTTCGCAGCGACCTCGGCGGCGATGGCGCCGTTGGCGCCCGGCTTGTTCTCGACGACCGCCGGCACGCCGAAGATGCGGTTCAGCCCTTCCGCGACATTGCGCGCGCCCTGATCGGTCGCCGAACCTGCGCCGAACGGTACGATGATGCGGAACGGTCCGTTGGGGAAGTTGTTGGCGTGAACGGCCGGCGCGGCCGCCAGGGCGGCGGCGCCCAGCAGAAGCTGACGGCGGAGCATTTTGTTGTCGCTACTCGGGTAACAGGTCGAGCGCGGACCTTTGCACGGCGGCGACGAATAGGCCACGCCCTGACTGCACCATGCGGAAATGGAGGTCGGGAAAGTCGCGGCGCCATTGCTCGGCGATCGCTCGTTCGCCCGACCGCGCGGCGTCGTCGAGCACCAGCACGCCGTTGTCGGAGAGCTGTCGGCGCAGTTGGTAGAGCGCGGGCAGGCGGGCCATGCTGTCGCCATGCCAGGCTGGTGGCCCGTCGACGACGATTAGGTCGAAGCGCTGGTCCTTGTCGAGATCCGCGAGATCATACCACTTGGCTCGCCGGCCGCCCGACTCCATGTCGACCAGCGGTGCCACCCGCACGTCGGCAAAGCCGTCGAGCTTCTCGGCCTCGACCTTGGCCGCGGTCTGCGCAGCCCAGCGCGCGTCGTCGTCGAACGACAGCACGCGCCCCGCGCCGCGGCGGCGGAAGTCGTTGGCGAGGAGCAGCGTCGACACGCCCGAGCCGAGCTCGAGCACCGCCTGTACTCGGAGCGAAGCGACCAGATGCTGGAGGAGCTTGAGGGTCTCGGGGGCGATGGCGTGATCCGACCAGTAGACCGGGATACCGCCCGACGTTGCGGCAATGCCGATCGCGCTCTGCAGATGCGCGGCCTGCGCATCGATGCGCCTGATGATCTGGGCGTACCAGCGGCGGGCGAGGAACAGGATCGCGGCGACGGCGGTGGCGAGGCCCGCCAGCAGCGCCACCACCGACGGCACGCCGGCCAGCCACAGGACGGCACCGGCGACAAAGGTCGCCAGCGCCGCGCCGGCGGCGAGCTGCAGGTCGCGTTTCACCCGCAGCCCGGCAGGCTCAGCGCCTCCACCACCCGCGCTTTGGCTTCTCCGGCGGGGCGTCGATTACCGGTACCGGGGGCGCGGCCGGAGGAGGCGGCTCGGGCTGCGGCGCCGACGCCACGACCGGAGGAATGGGCGGCATCAAAGGCTGCGGGGCGGCCTCCACGTTGATAGGTGCGGCTACCACCGGCGCCGCGTCGTAGGGCGCGTGCTCGACCGGCATGTGGCCTTCCGGCATGTGCTCGACGGGGCTGCCTTCGATCGGCATCGGCGCGCTGGCGGCGGGCGCCTCGCCATGATCGGTGCCGTGATCGGCGAACTCTCCTTCGCCGTTCTCGCGCCGGCG
>JAEWIV010000486.1 GCA_023386865.1 Pseudomonadota bacterium | reverse complement strand
GTGATGAAGTGCAGAAGCAGGCATTGTCACGGCGATCCGAGTGTAGCGGTCCGTTTGGCAGGGTGGTAGCCGCATCGCCAGATGCTGCGATGGTCAATGCACCAGCAGCGCCGATGCCGGGCGTGCTCTCTGCATTTGATTTTGATCAATGTGCAAGCGGACCGATAGGCCGACAGTCCATTGCTCGCATCTGGCGGAATGCAGCTTGGCTGTAGCCCAAAACGCACACCGATTGCATTGCCATGCTGGCGGGGGAAGCGGTCATGAAGCGTCGTGCGTTGTTGGCCATGTCTGCGCTGTTGTTGGCCTTGGTGGGGATGCGTCCGCTAAGGGCACAGCAGAGCGACCGGAAGGCCTTCTCTCCCCAGGAGCTCGATCAGATCCTGGCGCCGATCGCCCTCTATTCCGATTCACTGCTGTCGCAGATGCTCATGGCGGCGAGCTACCCCATCGAGATCGTCGAGGCGGCGCGCTGGGTAAAGGCCAATCCGAACGCCAAAGGTGAAGCGGCTGTTCAGGCGGTGCAGAACCAGACTTGGGACGTCAGCGTAAAGTCGCTGGTCGCCTTTCCGTCGGCGCTGATGCAACTCAACGATCACCTGGATTGGACCCAGAAGCTCGGCGATGCGATGGTTTCCCAGCAGCAGGACGTGGCCGATTCGATCCAGCGTCTTCGCGCCAAGGCGGCGGATGCGGGCACTCTCACGAGCGGTCCGCAGCAGACGGTTACGACGCAGGGCGCTGGGACCGATCGAACGATCGTCATCGAGCCGACCAATCCCGACGTCGTCTACGTGCCGTCCTACAATCCGAGCTGGGCTTACGGCTCTTGGTCAGACCCTGCGTACCCGCCGGTCTATTATCCGCCGCCGGCGGGTTACGGTTACGGCACGGCCCTGGCAAGCGGGCTTCTTTGGGGGCTCGCCTTCGCCGGGGCAGGGGCGGCGCTCTATGGCGGCTGGAACTGGGCGCGCGGAGCCGGCTACGTCAACATCAATGCCAATCGCGCGGTGAACATAGATCGCAACTTCGATCGCAGCCGCTACACCAACGACAATCGCTGGCAGCACGATCCCGGGCATCGCCGCGGCGTTGCCTATCGCGATCAGGCCACGCGCCAGCAATTCGGCCAGAACCGGCCGGGGGCCGAGCAGCGCCAGCAGTTCCGCGGGCAGCAGGGCGCGGCGCGTCCGGGAGGAGGTCAAGGCGCGCAGCGGCCCAACGTCGGCCAGGGTGGCCAGCGTCCCAATGTGGGGCAAGGCGGCCAGCGTCCCGGTCAGGGCGGGCAACGCCCCAATGTCGGACAGGGGGGACGCGGCGGCGGCGACCGTTCCTCGGCCTTGAGCGGCGTCAATCGCGGTCAGCAGGTCAATAGAGACGCGGCGCGCGGGCGTGCCCAGCAGAACCGGGCGGCGCAGCATCCACGTGGCGGTGGCGGTGCGAGAGGTGGCGGAGGCGGCGCGCGGGCCGGTGGAGGAGGGGGCGCGCGTGGTGGAGGAGGCAGGCGATGATCAGGTCGGCAAAGCTCGGCGTCCTCACTGTCCTATTGCTGACGGCGCTGTCGGCAACGGCTCCGGCTCAGACCCCTGCGCAATCCCAGGCCAGGCCGCCTGCTCAGGCGACACCGCAAACCTCGGCTGAAAAGCAGAAGCATTTTGCCACGGCCCAGGAGGCCGCAGATGCCCTCACCGAGGCGATACGCAAGAAAGACGATGCTGCCATCCAGGCGATCCTGGGGCTTGGCTGGGGCGACTTGATTCCCGGCAACACGGGCCGCGATGAAGACGTTCGTCAGCGCTTCCTCGAAGCCTGGGACGCGAACCACAAGCTGGTCCCGGAGGGCGACAACAAGGTGCTGATCGAGGCGGGCACGACCGGCTGGATCAGCCCGATACCGCTGGTCAAGGACGCGCGGGGCTGGCGCTACGATGTCGAAGCCGGGCGCAAGGAGATCACCGCCCGCGAGATCGGCCGCAACGAGTTGACGGTCATCCAGACGCTGTTGGCGATCGTCGATGCCCAGCGCGATTTCGTGTCGCTCGACCCGATGAAGTTCGGCGTGCCGACCTATGCACGGCGGTTGCTGAGCTCTCCCGGCAAGAAGGACGGCCTGTACTGGGAAACCAAGCCCGGCGAACCGGAAAGCCCGCTCGGCGGCCTGGTCGCCAAGGCCCAGCCGGGCGACGCGCCGGGGGAGGGCTATCATGGCTACCGCTTTCGCATGCTTTACGGCCAAGGTCCGGATGCCCCTGGCGGCGCCTACAGCTACCTGATCAACAATCGCATGATCGGCGGCTTCGCCGTCATCGCCTGGCCGGTGGACTACGACGAGACCGGCGTCATGACTTTCATCGTCAGCCAGAGCGGCGATGTCTATGAAAAGGATCTCGGGCCCGACACTTCGGCGGAAGCGGCGAAGATTGTCCTGTTCAATCCGGACAAGACTTGGGAAAAATCCGACATGGCGACCTTGCCGTGAGGTCGGCCGCTCCCCGTATCGGCCGGACGACAAACTCCCTCAGGCCGGCAGGCGCGCCTGGGCGGCCGCGTCAGCTTTTCGACCCGGTCGGCGAAAAGCAGAATATGTGAAACACCGGCATCGCCGGTATCGGCTTGGTGCTGCAGACGTGGCTGCGGCCGTCACCGAAGCGGTCGGGCTCGCCGACCGCGAAGGCCGGCACCGGCACCCAGCGGCGAAATTCTGGAATCCACACCGACCAGCTGCCGTCGTCTTCGTTGCGGGCCTTGACCGGACGGCAATCGTCGCCGTTGCAGCAGCTGCCCTTGCCGGTGGTGGGTTTCCACCCTTGGTACTGGTCGTGCTGTTCGTCGTGCCCGCATCCGAACGCGCCGTATTCGCACTCCTGCGGCTGTGCCCGACTGGGCGAGCTTGTTGTCGCTGCGGCGGCGATCAGCAGTGCGAGCGCAAAGCCCGAGCGCGCCGTCATGAACGCGCGCACGACAGTCGGTGCTTTCATCACCGACACGCAACGTGGCGACCCGCCGGCAGTTGCGGGTCACACGGCGAGCCTCGGGATAGTCACGCGGCGTGATCGCTCGCGGCATCTAACGGTCGACAACCCATTCGAAGGTTACCCGCCTGCCGCCGACCAGCTGCCAGAAGGAGGGTTCGCTCAGGATGGCCATGTCCTGGCGGGGCACGCTGAGGAACAGGGTCGTGGTGTCGGCGGTGGAAATCCGGAACTCGCCCTTCTCGCCGCCATCGAGCACGACGCCTTTGGTGATGGAGCAGTCCGAGGTCTTGAGGCCGTAGATCCCCTTGGCGCCGTTCGTCAGATTGTTGAACACGATGACGGCCTCGGTCGCGGCCAGCGGCAGGTCGCCGGGTCGTGGCTTCTCGAGCCTGATCTGCCAGCCGTTCCGGCTCGCTGTCGCCGCCACGCCGATGACGAGGGGACGGGCGCGAGAGAGATCGTTGTGCTTGCCGCGATACAGGCTCGTCATGAGGGGCGCCACCGGCAGGATTTCGGGCAAGGTGCCGCGTTGGTACACGCTCGTGCAGGGCACGGTCATGCTGTCGGTCGGCGTGGCGATGACCTCGAAGGCGAGGGGGATCGCATAGGCGATTCCGGATGGCTGGTTTTCCGCGCGCAGAGGACGAATGAACTTGCCGGGCGTCGCGGAGCCGGACGCCGCCACCGTCAAAAGGGTGTCGGCCGTGTAGCCGGCTGCAACGCTGACCGGATCCTGTGAGAAGTCGACCGTCGCGCCGGCGGGCGCCGCCGGCAGGCCCGTGAGCAGGTCGATGCAGCCCGAACCGACGGTCGGTGGCGATGGGCAATCGGCGTTCAACGCAACCGGGCCGCCGAACTGGCCGAGGGAGTGGACGGTGATCGTCGTGGACTGGCTCTGGCCGGCGACGACAAAAAACGGGTTTGGGTCGAGCAGGACATCCTTCTTGTCCGGCGGCCAGCCCTGCGCCGCCGTGAGGGCAATGCCGCCTCCGAGCACCGACTGCTGGTTGCCGGTGTTGGAGAACGTCACGACGCGGCCGTTGCGCATGTCGGCCACGAACACGGCGCTGGTCCCGTGCGTGGCGACGTCGAGCGGGCCGCGGAGCTCGCCAAAGCCCGACCCGGTCGATCCCCACTCCCTGACGAAAGCGCCGGTATTGTCGAACTGCTGGATGCGATTGTTGTCGACATCGGCGACGAAAAGGTTGCCCGTCGGATCGAGCGCCAGCCCGCGCGGGTTGGTGAACTGGCCGCGGGCGCTGCCCGACGGTGACGTGCCGGGCATGGTTGCGACGCAGGTTGAGGACGTGCAGCCGAAGCCGCGGCTTCGCTGAGCGCCGGTGTCGCAGCCGGCGCCTGAGACGCACTTGCCGAGCCAGCCCGTGAAGGTGGCTCCCGTGATGGCCCCCGTGGCGTCCATCTGCAGACGCCACTTGTGGATGCGATGGTTCGATGTGTCGGCGATGTACGCGTTGCCTGACGGGTCGACCGCAATGTCGCCGGGCCCGCCGCCGATCGGCGAGAATTCCCCATCGCCGGTGCCCAGCGTGCCGCCCCACATGCCGAGCTGCACGGCGCCATCGTTGCTGAACTTCTGGACTCGCCGCGCTTCGCTGTCGAGGACATAGACGTGATCGCGGCTGTCGACGGCGATCGCGATGGGCCTGCGGAACTGGCCCGCTGTCGAGCCCGACGAGCCCCAGCGCGCCATCGACGCTCCCGTCGTCGGGCTGAGCTTCTGGACGCGGGCGTTACCCGTATCGGCGACGTAGATCCGGCCCATCGAATCGACGGCGAGGCCGCCGGGCTCGCGAAACTCGTCGTTTCCCGAACCACTTTTGATGGTTACGGCGCGCCACAACAAAGTTACGTT
>JAEWIV010000377.1 GCA_023386865.1 Pseudomonadota bacterium | reverse complement strand
GCCGAACCCCAAGGCCCAGCGCGCGGCGTCCGGCGCCGACGTGGTGCTCGACGAGGCCAAGGTGTTCGAAACGGTCGAGGCGGCGGTGGCCGATCTCGGGCATGTGGTCGCGACCACGGCGCGCAATCGCGAGCTCAGCCAGCGCATCGTCACGCCGCGCCGCGCCGCCGCCGAGATGCGGGGCTGGACGGCGCATGGCGAGAAGGTCGGCATCCTGTTCGGACCGGAGCGGACCGGCCTCACCAACGACGACATGGTGCAGGCCGACACGGCGCTGTCGATCCCGCTCAATCCCCAGTTCTCCTCCCTCAACATCGCCCAGGCCGTCCTGCTGGTGGCCTACGAGTGGGCGATGTCGGAGGAGGAGGCGCCGGCCGAACGCATGTCCGACCACGCGGCGCGGCCCGCCACGAAGGAAGAGCTGCAGAACCTGTTCGCTCATCTCGAGCGTGCGCTCGACCAGTCGGGCTTCCTGCGTCACAAGGCCATGCGGCCGGCGATGGTGAACAATCTGCGTGCCCTGCTGCAGCGCACGGCGATGACCGAGCAGGAAGTGCGTTCATTCCACGGCGTCATCAAATACCTCGCCAAGCGCAAGCACGACGACGAGTGACGCTTCAGCCTGCGCGTCCGCGGCGCAGGGTTTCCGACGGCCTTTCGCCATAGCGCTTGCGGTACTCCACCGAGAAGCGGCCGAGATGGCAGAAGCCCCATTGCACGGCGATCGTCGTCACGCAGCCCTGCGGCCCGGCCTGCAGCAGCGCCTCGCGGGCCTGGGCGAAACGGCAGTCGCGCGCGTAGCGCATCGGCGAGATGCCGCGCGCGTCGTGGAAGTGCTTGTAGAGCGTGCGATGAGCGACGCCGGCGGCGGCGGCGACGTCGCCCATGGTCATCGCATCGTCGAGATGCGCGCCGATATACTGCGACGCTCGCTTCACGTCGGGCATCAAGTCGTCATTGTCGGGCAGCGATGAAGTCGGGCTGATCATCTGTGTCGTCTCGGCAACTGTTTTCCGCGACATTGGGAAGCGGGGCGCTTCGTGCGGTTTCCGGATAGTGGCGCATCCGCTTGCGTCTCATCCTTCATCGCATCGCGATCCCATCGCGATGGATGGAGGCTTCAGTGCAGACCAACTATACATATGCATCGGCCCTTGCTGCCTCGCAGCGCGTCAACTGGCGCGTCGAGGACATTATCGGCGGTGAAAAGCGGCTAGATTTTGACAGGCCTTTCATGCCGGAGGCGCTCGCCCGCATCGCGCCACTCGACAGTCTGTCGGCCCGCGAGAAGCTGCTGCTGAACCAGATCCGCGGCCACGGCTATCTCTATCAGTTCGGCCTGGTCGAGGAGTTCATCCTCCCCTTCCTGCTCGATCACACGCGCACGCGCCTTGCCGGCGACGACGCACGTTGCCGCGCATTCCTGCAGTTCGCCGGCGAGGAGGCCAAGCACATCGATCTCTTCAAGCGCTTCCGCGCCGATTTCCAGCAAGGCTTCAGCACGGAGTGCGAGGTGATCGGCCCGCCCGAGGCGATCGCCGAGGCCGTGCTGAAGCACAAGCCTTTGTCGGTCGCGCTGCTGATCCTGCATGTCGAATGGATGACCCAGCGCCACTTCATCGAGTGCGTCCGCGACGACCAGGGCCTCGACAAGCAGTTCGCCAGCATGCTGCGATATCATTGGCTGGAGGAGGCCCAGCACGCCATGCTCGACACGCTGATGGTGGCTGACCTCGCCAGGGGCATGCCGGAAGCCGAAGTCGCGAGTTGCGTCGACGGGTATCTGGAGATCGGCGCCATGCTCGACGACGGCCTGAAGCAGCAGGCCCTGTTCGATCTGAACGCCATGATGAAGGCGAGCGGCCGCAAGCTCGGCGAGGCCGAACATGCGAGGCTCGCCGAGCAGCAGCACCAGGCGCAGCGCTGGACCTACATCGGGTCGGGCATGAGCCATCCCAACTTCCTGGGCACGGTCCGGCAACTCTCGCCGCCCAGCGCCAGGCGGCTTGCCGAGATCGCCCCGGTGTTCTGCTGACCCTTGATGCCTCGCGCTCCGTGAAGGATGTAGTGTCGAACCGACACTCGATCTTCACGGAGCCGACATGCCCATCACAGCCAAGATCTCCTGGGTCGACGGCGCGTTGTTCGTCGCCGAAGCCGGCAGCGGCCACACCATCACCATGGACGGCGCGCCCGGCGACGGCGGCCGCAACCTCGCGTCGCGGCCGATGGAGGTGATGCTGATGGGCATGGGCGGGTGCACCGCGATCGATGTGGTCTCGATGCTCAAAAAGCAGCGCCAGGATATCGAGGGCGTGGAGGTGTCGATGGTCGCCGAGCGGGCCGACGATTTTCCCAAGGTCTACACCTCGGTGAAGCTCGTCTACACGGTGCGCGGCCGGAAGCTGAACAAGGCGCTGATCGAAAGGGCGGTCGGCCTGTCGGACGAGAAGTACTGCTCGGCCACGGCGATGTTCAAGAAAACCGCCCGGGTGACCCATGAAATCGTGCTGGTCGAGATCTAAGCCATTGATTTGACAGTCATAACGGTCTCTTGACTAAGGCGCGATCGAAAGTATCTTCCCGGCCTTCTCCGGAGAACGTGGTTGCCGGCCGTTTTGGCCGTCATCCCGCCCCAGCAAAGGCCTGTCGCAGACGGCGGGTGGCTGGATCCAGGCCTATCCGGACAACAGCGTCATACGGCGCACAACGATGGAGCGATCGCGTGAGCAAGCGCGAGAATTCGAAGTACAAGATCGACCGGCGCCTCAGGGTCAACCTGTGGGGCCGTCCCAAGAGCCCAATCAACAAGCGCGAATACGGTCCCGGCCAGCATGGCCAGGGCCGCCAGAAGCCGACCGACTACCGCCTGCAGCTCATGGCCAAGCAGCGCCTCAAGGGCTACTACGGCTCGGTCTCGGAGCGCCAGCTGCGCCGTTATTATCTCGAGGCGGTGCGCCGCAAGGGCGATACCGGCGAGAACCTCGTCGAGATCCTGGAGCGCCGGCTGGACGCCGTCGTCTACCGCATGAAGTTCGCCATCACCGTGTTCGCCAGCCGCCAGCTGGTCAGCCACGGTCACGTCAAAGTGAACGGCAAGCGGGTCAACATCGCGTCCTACCTCGTGAAGGACAACGACGTGATCGAGCTGACGGCCAAGGCCAAGGACATGGTCCGGGTGCTGGAAGCGACCCAGACCGCCGAGCGCGACGTGCCGGAGTACGTTTCCGTCGATCACAAGGACATGAAAGGCACCTACGTGCGCGGCCCCAAGCTCGCCGACGTGCCCTATCCGGTCCAGATGGAGCCGTCTCTGGTGGTCGAGTATTACAGCCGCTAAGCAAAGGCTGTGACCGGCAAGAAAGACGAAAACCCGCCCTATTGTGGCGGGTTTTTTGCTTGAGAATTCCGGGGTAAGCGCCGGTTCTGGCTGTCCGGCGGGGCGGGCAACGCCTATAATCCCTTCAAGGGGCTGGGGATCTGGAGAGTCTGGGATGCGAATGGTCCGGGTGGCGGTTGTCGCGGTGATCGCGGTCGCGGTCGTCGGAAGCGCCTATGTCTACCGCGATGAGGTCGCCCAAAAGCTCGGTTTTGGAGCGTCTGCGAGCGCAGCCGAGAAGAGTGGCGCGGCAAGTCCCGCCGCCTCGGCCCAGCCGCAGGGGCGGCGTGGCCGGTTGAATCCGGGCGGGCCGGTGCCCGTCGTCGTCACCAAGGTCGCCAAGAAGCCGCTGCCGATCGTGATCGAAGCGGTCGGCACGGTGCAGGCCATTGCCTCGATCCAGATCAAGTCGCGTCTCGACAGCCAGATCATGAAGGTCGCGGTCGAGGAAGGTGCCCTCGTCAAGGAGGGCGACGTGCTGTTCGAGCTCGATTCGCGGACGCTGCGTGCCCAGCTCGGCCAGATCGAGGCGCAGATCCGCAAGGACCAGGCGCAGGTCGCCCAGGCTAAGCGCGACGTGTCGCGCTACGAGGAGCTGCTGTCCAAGAATGCCGGCACCGTGGTCAACCGCGACACCGCCCAGACCGCGCTCAAGGCCGCCGAGGCCCAGCTCGAGGCCGATGAAGCCAACAAGGCGAGCATCCTGACGCAGATCAGCTACACCGAGATCCGCGCGCCCGTGTCGGGCCGCATCGGCTCGATCTCGAGCAAGGCCGGTACCGTGGTCCGCGTCGGCGACAACACGGCGACCAGCGCGCTCGCCACCATCAACCAGGTCGATCCGATCTACGTGGCCTTCGCCGTGCCGCAGGTCTTCCTGCCCGATATCCGCGCCGCCATGGCCAAGGGCGAGGTCAAGGTCGTGGCCCTGATCGACGAGAACCGCAAGCAATCGGGTTCGATCGCGTTCCTCGAGAACACCGTCGACCCGCTCACCGGCACGGTGACCGCCAAGGCGCGCATCGGCAACTCCAACGAAGGTCTGTGGCCCGGCCAGTTCGTCAAGGCCGAGATCATCCTCGGCATCGAGCCCGAGGCGATCGCGGTGCCTGCGCCCGCCATCCAGCTCAGCCCACAAGGGCCCTATCTGTTCGTGATCAAGGACGGCATTGCCGAGCTTCGTCCCGTCGAGATCAAGCGGACGCAGAACGGCGAATCGGTGATCGGCAAGGGCCTGCAGCCCGGCGAGCAGGTGGTGGTCGATGGCCAGCTGCGGCTGGTCAACGGCGCCAATGTGAGCATCAGGCCGGCGACACCGGAATCGTCGACGGCATCGGCGCCGCCGCGCGGCTGACGGCGGGGAGGCGGGGTCGGACAATGCTTTCAGCTCTCTGCATCCGTCGCCCGGTCATGACCATCCTGGTCATGTTCTCCTTCGTGATCGCCGGCGCCTTCGGCTACAAGCAGCTTCCCGTCGCGGCCGTGCCGCGAGTCGAGTTTCCGACCATCCAGGTGACGGCGCAGCTGCCGGGCGCCAGCCCCGAGACGATGGCGGCCTCGGTGGCATCCATCCTCGAGCGGCAATTCTCGACCATCGCCGGCGTGACGACGATGACCTCGACCTCGTCGCTCGGCAACACGTCGATCGTCCTGCAGTTCGATCTCAATCGCTCGATCGACGGCGCTGCCCTCGACGTCCAGTCGGCCATCTCCTCGGCGATGCGCCGCCTGCCGGCCGAGCTCACGACGCCGCCGAGCTTCCGCAAGATCAACCCGGCCGACTTCGCCGTCATGTTCCTGGCATTGAAGTCGAGCCAGGTGCGGCTGTCCGATATCGACGCCTTTGCCAACCGATCGATCCTGCCGCGCATCTCGACGCTGCCGGGCGTGGCGCAGGTGCTGATCTTCGGCACCCAGAAGTATGCCGTCCGCGTGCGGGCAAACCTCGACCAGCTCGCGGTGCGCGGCTTGACGCTGCAGGAACTGCAGAACGCCATCGTCAATGCCAATTCGAGCAAGCCCGTCGGCGCGATCTCCGATCAGCGCCAGAGCTCGATCCTCGACGCAACCGGCCCGATCAGCAAGGCCGCCGACTACATGCCGGTGATCGTGACCTGGCAGAACGGCGCGCCTGTGCGGGTGTCCGACGTGGCCTCCGCCATCGACAGCGTGGAGAACGACAAGGTCGCGAGCTGGTTGAACGGAACGCGCGCCATCGTCCTCGGCGTCTATCGCCAGCCGGATGCCAACACGGTCGAGGTGGTCGACCGGGTGAGGGCCATGCTGCCGGCGATCCAGGCCGAGCTGCCGCCCGGCGTCGAGATCACCACGCTGGCCGATCGTGCCGAACCGATCCGGCATGCCATCGAGGACGTCGAATTCACGCTGGCGCTCGCAGGCCTGCTGGTCGTCATTGCCATCTACTTCTTCTTGCGCAGCTTCCGCGCGACGCTGATTCCCGCCATCGCGCTGCCGATCTCGGTCATCGGCACCTTCGCCGGCATGTATCTTTGCGGTCATTCGCTCGACAACATCTCGCTGCTCGCCCTGACGCTGGCGGTGGGCTTCGTGGTCGACGACGCGATCGTCATGCTGGAGAACATCGTCCGCCACATCGAGGCGGGCGAGAAGCCGATGGAAGCCGCTTTCAAGGGCTCCAAGGAAGTCGGATTCACCATCATCTCGATGACGCTGTCGCTGGTCGCGGTGTTCATCCCCGTGCTGTTCATGGGCGGCGTCGTCGGCCGCATGTTCAACGAATTCGGCCTCGTCATCAGCTTCGCCATCCTGATCTCCGGTGTCGTGTCGCTGACGCTCACGCCGATGCTGTGCTCCCGGATCCTGAAGCCCATCGACCACCACGAGAAGCACAACTTCCTGCTGCGCTCCTTCGAGTGGACCTTCGCCAAGATCACCAACGGCTATGTCTGGGCGCTCAGGCGCACGGTCAAGCTGCCGCGGCTGGTGCTTGCCATCACCCTCGGCACCTTCGTGCTCACCGCCATCCTGTTCCAGGCGATCCCGAAGGGCTTCTTCCCGACGGAGGATATCGGCCAGATCTCGGGGTCGACGGTCGGGCCCGACGATGCCTCCTTCGATGCGATGGTGGCCCGGCAGACCGCGCTCGCGGAGATCATCCGCCGCGATCCCGACGTGCTGCAGGTGATCTCGACCGTGGGCGGCGGCAATGCGGCCAACACGGTCAATTCCGGCCGCATGTTCATCATGCTGCGTCAGAAGCCGGAGCGTAAGGACAACGTGCTCCAGGTCATCGCCCGGCTGCGCCGCGCCACCGCCCAGGTGCCGGGGATCAACATCTTCTTCCAGCCCGTGCAGTCGATCAACATCGGCACCACCCAGAGCCGTGCGCAATACCAGTTCGGCATGCGCTCCAGCGACCTCGCGATGCTGCGCGAATTCGCCCCTCGGATGGAAGAGCGGATGCGGCGCATCCCGACCATTCAGGACGTCAACTCCGATCTCCAGGTGCGCGCGCGCTCGACCGTCATCGACGTCGATCGCGACATCGCCTCGCGTCTCGGCTTGTCGGTCGACCAGATCCGGCTGTTGCTCTACTCGGCCTTCGGCAGCCGGCAGGTCTCGACGATCTACGCACCCGACGACACCTACCAGGTCATCCTCGAGGCCGATCCGCGCTATGCCGACGTCAACGACGTGCTGCGGCGCATGCAGATCAGAACGCCGAGCGGCGCGCTGGTGCCGCTCGACACCGTGGCACGGCGCAGCGACAAGCCGACATCGCTCACCGTCAATCACATCGCCCAGCTTCCCTCGGTCATCATCTCGTTCAACCTGGCGCCGGGCATTGCGCTCGGCCAGGCCGTGGCCGACATCAATGCCGCGGCGGCCGAGATCGGCCTGCCGGCCAGCATCACCACGAGCTTCGAGGGCAGCGCCCAGGTCTTCCAGCAGGCCGTCGCCAACCAGGGCATGCTGCTGTTCGCCGCCGTGCTGGTGATCTACATCATTCTCGGCATCCTCTACGAAAGCTTCATCCATCCCTTGACCATCCTGTCGGGATTGCCCTCGGCCGGCATCGGCGCGCTGGCCATCCTCATGCTGTTCAACATGGACCTCAGCGTCATCGCCATGATCGGCGTCGTCATGCTGATCGGGATCGTCAAGAAGAACGCCATCATGATGGTCGACTTCGCGATCGAGCGCCGGGCACAAGGCGCGCCGGCCGAGCAGGCGATCGTCGAGGCGGCTCTGTTGCGCTTCCGGCCGATCATGATGACCACCGCCTGCGCCCTGCTGGGCGCCCTGCCGATCGCCATAGGCGCGGGCGCTGGCGCCGAGCTGCGCCAGCCGCTCGGCATCACCGTCGTGGGCGGCCTGATGGTGTCGCAGCTGCTGACGCTGTTCATCACGCCCGTCGTCTACATCTGGTTCGACAGGCTCTCCGGCATGAAGCTCGGCCCACGCTGGCGCTGGCGGACCCGCGGTGCGCCGGCGACGCCGGCTGAATAAGCCTCTACGATCGCCGCCATGACTGACGATATCGGCGCCTTCGTCCCGGGCGCGCGCGTGCGCATCGAAGGC
>JAEWIV010000320.1 GCA_023386865.1 Pseudomonadota bacterium | reverse complement strand
GTTCCGCGGGGTCGAGCTCGAGGGGGAGAGGTCCGTCGAACATGGGCGCGAGGCTACGCGCGCATTTATTACCTGTAAATCAACCTATAGTAGAATTCAGCGCAGCTTCGGGTCGAGCGCGTCGCGCAGCCAGTCGCCCAGCAGGTTGACTGCCAGCGACAGGATGACCAGCGCGAGAGCGGGGAAGATCACGATCCACCACTCGCCCGAGAACAGGAAGGCGTTGCCGATGCGGATCAGCGTGCCGAGCGAGGGTTGGGTGGCGGGCATGCCGACGCCGAGATAGGAGAGCGACGCCTCGGCGATGACGGCGAGCGCCAGCTCGATGGTGGCGATCACCAGCACGGGGCCCCAGGCATTGGGCAGGACGTGCGCCAGTGCAATGCGCGGTCCCGGCACGCCGATGATCCGCGCGGCGTTGACATAGTCCTTGTTCTTCTCGGCGAGCGTGGTGGCGCGCGTCACGCGTGCGAACTGCGGCCAGTAGGCGAAGCCGATCGAGATCACCAGCACCCAGATGGCGATCTCGTCATGCACGTTCTTGGGCAGCGCGGCGCGCGCCACGCCGGCGAGCGTGAGCGCGATCAGGATGGCGGGCACGGTGAGCTGGATGTCGGCCAGACGCATGATGATGGCCTCGACCCAGCCGCCCCGGAAGCCGGCCAGCAGGCCGAGCAGCACGCCCGTGGTCACCGAAAGAACGATCGCGGCGAGGCCGATCATCAGCGACACCCGCGTGCCATAGAGGATGGCCGACAGCACGTCGCGGCCCTGGTTGTCGGTGCCCAGGAGATGGGCGACGCTGCCGCCCGAGTTCCACGCCGGCGGCGTGAAGGCGTCCATCAGGTTCAGCGACTTCACGTCGAACGGATTGTAGGGGGCGACCCACGGCGCGAAGATCGCACCGAAGAAAAAGAGCAACGTGACGATTGCCGCGCCCATGGTCAGCGGCGAGCGTCGGAAGCTCCACCACATGTCGGAGTCGCGGATGCGGGCGAGGGTGGTCGTTTCGCTCATTCAGCCCATCTTGCGGCGTCCGGCCAGCGCGCCGGCGGCGCTCAGCACCGCCAGCACGGCTGTCAGCGGGCCGAAGCCCTCGAAGCCTACCCAACCGATCATCGCCGCGCCAAGGGCGGCCGCACCGATCCAGCCGATGCTGGCCGTGGAGCTGTTCAGCCCCAGCACCGTGCCGCGCACGTCGTCGGGCACGGCGGCCAGCGCGGCCATGTAGGCGGGCCGGCCGAGCGAGTTCAGCAGGATGTAGAGAAAGCCCAGCGCCACCGAGATCGGCGCACTGGGATGCCACAGGAACAGAACGAGCGCCGCGCCGGCCGACAATGCCATGGCGACGGCGAAGGTCATCAGGCGGTCGCGAAAGCGGTCGGCGATCTGTCCGCCCAGGACGGTGCCGGCGACGCTGCCGATGGCGAAGATCGCAAGGGGTATGGCGAGCTCGACGAGGGAAAGCCCGTAGGTCTCTTGAAGGAACGCCGCGAAGTAGGTGACGGCGAGGCCGTAGCAGATGCGCTCGGCGATGCCGGTGGTGAGCAGGCCGACCACGCGCCTGGACAGGGCATCCTTGATCGAGGGGCGCACCATCCCGCGCATATGGCCGGCCGTGCCGCGGCCCACGGTGATTGCCATGCTGACGCTCGCCACGACCGAGAGCACGCCGACGCAGAGCAGCCAGCCGCGCCAGCCGATCAGCGAGCCGACAGCGGCGGCCATCGGCACGCCGACCAGCAGCGTCAGCGACTGGCCGCTCATGATCCAGCCCAGCGCCCGGCCGCGCTGGCCGTCGGGGACGCGGCCGGAAACCTCGGCATAGGCCGCGGCGGTGAAGGCGCCGCAGAAGGCGCCGCCCAGGGTCGCCCAGGCCGCGACCCAGAAGAAGGAATGCGCCGACGCCTGGCCCACCAGGGTGACGGCCAGCCCGGCCAGAGAGGCCACCAGCACCACGCGGCGGCCCATGACGTCGGACAGCCAGCCCGCGACCGCCGAGGAAACGCCCCACGCGATCGCCGTCAGCGATACGAGGTTGGCGACCAGCGGCATGCTGACCGAGAGGTCGTGGGCCATGTCGATCAGGAAGGGCGCGCGCGTGGTGCCGCTGGAGGTGCAGGCGAACATGCCGAGCGAGGCAGCACCGATCAGCGCCCACGGCATGGCCGCCTCGACGTTGGTCTTCACGGCTCAGCCGCCTGCCGTGCCGAGACGCGCGCGATCGAGGCGAAGCCTGGGATCGATCGCGGCATAGAGAAGGTCGACGAAGAAGTTGATGGTGACGAAGATCAGCGAGACCATCACCAGGTAGGCGGCCATCACCGGGATGTCGGCGAATTGCACCGACTGGATGAAGAGCTGGCCCATGCCCGGCCACTGGAACACCGTCTCGGTGATGATCGAGAAGGCGATCAGGCCGCCGACCTGGATGCCGATCACGGTGATGACGGGCAGCAGCGTGTTCTTGAGCGCATGGCGGAAGTGCACGGTGCGGTTGGTGAGGCCGCGGGCGCGGGCGAACTTGATGTAGTCGGTGCGCAGCACCTCCAGCATCTGCGAGCGCACCAGGCGCAGCACCAGGGTCATCTGGAAGAGGCTGAGCGTGAAGGCCGGCAGGACGATCGCCTTGAGGCCGCTGGCGGTGAGCAGGCCGGTCGTCCAGCCGCCGACCTTCTCGGTCTCGCCGCGTCCGAACGAGGGAAAGCACCAGTCGCCCGGCAGGCCGACCGCCGGCGCCCAGGTCTTGCACTCCACGGAAAACACGTAGATCAGCAGGATGCCGATCACGAAGGTCGGCATGGCGACGCCCGCCAGCGAGAAGGTCATCACCGCCTGGCTGTCGACCGTATTGCGCCGCAGCGCCGTCAGCACGCCCAAGGGGATGCCCATGGCGAGCGCCAGCAAGGCCGCGACGGCCACCAGCTCGAGCGTCGCCGGCATGCGCTCGACGATCAGGTCGGAGACCGGCCGAGCGAGGCGATAGCTCTTGCCGAAATTGCCGTGGGCCGCGTTGACCAGGAAGCGCAGGAACTGCACGCCGACCGAATCCTCAAGACCGAGCTCGGCGCGCATCTCCAGCCGCTCGGCCGGCGATGCTTCCTGGCCCACCATGTTGTTCACCGGGTCGCCCACGAAGTTGAACAGCACGAAGCACAGGAACGACACCGCCAGCATGACGGCTGCGGATTGCAGGAGCCGAGAAACGATGAAAGCCAGCATCGGTGCTGGCTTTTACCTCGGTTCAGGCCGTTTGGCTCACTTCATCTTCGAGTATTTGAAGTTCGGCGAATCGTTGGCGAAGATCGGGATCGTCACCTTGTCGCTCATCGACCAGACGATCAACTGGTGGTGCAGCGGCAGGTACGGCATGTCCTCGATCGCGAGCTTCCAGGCGTCGGCGATCATCTTGTCGCGCTTGGCCTGGTCGACTTCCTTCAGCATGGCGTCGGAAAGCTCGTCCATCTTGGCGTTGCTGTAGTTGGTGTAGTTCCAGCCGCCCACCTTCTTTTCGGCATTGTTGGTCTGGTAGAGGAAAGTGAAGAC
>JAEWIV010000311.1 GCA_023386865.1 Pseudomonadota bacterium | reverse complement strand
CCGAGATCCGCCGCCGCTTCGAGGACCCCGGGCCATTGCGCAACGACGGCGACCAGGTGCTGGCCGCCACCTCGTTCCTGATGGACCAGCTGATCCGCGTGATCTTCGATTTCGCCGACCAGCGCATCTATCCCGCCGCCAATCCCAGCGCCGCCGAGCGGCTGGGCGTGGTGGCGACCGGCGGCTACGGCCGCGGCGAGCTGGCGCCCTTGTCGGACATCGATCTCTTGTTCCTGCGTCCCTACAAGCAGACGCCGCGCGGCGAGCAGATCGTCGAGTTCATGCTCTACCTGCTGTGGGATTTGGGCCTCAAGGTCGGCCACGCCACGCGCACCGTCGACGAGAGCCTGCGCTACGGCGAGCGCGATCAGACCATCCGCACCGCGCTCCTGGAAGCGCGCTACGTGTGGGGCGATCGCGAGCTGTTCGACGAGCTGATCAAAGGCTTCGCCCAGAAGTTCCTGACCGGCGAGGGTCGCGACTTCGTCGAGGCCAAGCTCGCCGAGCGCGACCAGCGCCATCAGCGCATGGGCGATTCACGCTACGTCGTGGAGCCCAACGTCAAGGAGGGCAAGGGTGGGCTGCGCGACCTGCATCTTTTGTTCTGGATCGCCGAGTATCTCTATCGCGTCCACGAGCCCAGCGAGCTGGTGGCCAAAGGCGTGCTCACCAAGGAAGAGGCGCGCCACTTCGAGCGCGCCGAACGCTTCTTCACCACGGTGCGCTGCCACATCCATTATCTGACCGGCCGCGCCGACGATCGCCTGTCGTTCGAGCTGCAGCGCGAGATCGCCGCGCGGCTGGGTTACCAGGACCGCCCGGGCAGCCGCGGCGTCGAGCGCTTCACCAAGCACTACTACCTGCACGCCAAGATCGTCGGCGACCTCACGCGCATCTTCATCGCGGCGCTCGAGGACAGCCGCCGCCGCAAGCCCAAACTCGCGGCCCTCTGGCAGACACTGCGGCCGCGCGAACTCGAAGGTTTCCGCCTCGACGGCGAACGGCTGGCCGTGGCTTCATCCGACGCCTTCGTCAAGGATCCGGTGGCGATCCTGCGGCTGTTCCATGTGGCGCAGGAGAACGACCTCGACATCCACCCCGCGACGTTGCGCCTGATCACCCAGAACATCCGGCTGGTCGACCGCCTGCGCACCGATGCCGAGGCCAATCGTCTGTTCATGCAGATGATGACGTCGAGGCACGACCCCGAGACGACGCTTCGGCGCCTCAACGAGGCCGCCGTGTTCGGCCGCTTCATCCCCGATTTCGGCCGCGTCGTCGCCCAGACGCAGCACGACATGTATCACACCTACACCGTCGACGAGCACACCATCCGGGCAATCGGCATCCTCTCGCGCATCGAGAACGGCACGCTCAAGGAAGACCATCCGCTGTCAGCCGACGTGGTGCACAAGATCCTGTCGCGGCCGGTGCTTTATCTCGCCGTGCTTCTGCACGACATCGCCAAGGGCCGCGGCGGCGATCACTCCTTGCTGGGCGCCGACGTGGCGATGCAGCTCGGGCCGCGGCTGGGGCTGAGCGCCGCCGAGACCGAGACCGTGTCCTGGCTGGTGCGCCATCATCTCGCCATGTCGGGCACCGCCTTCCAGCGCGACCTGATGGACCCCAAGACCATCGAGACCTTCGCCGCGCTGGTCCAGTCGCCGGAACGGCTTCGGCTGCTGCTGGTCCTGACGGTGTGCGACATCCGCGCCGTCGGGCCCAATGTCTGGAACGGCTGGAAAGCGGCGCTGCTGCGCCAGCTGTACCACGCCACCGAGCAGGTCCTGTCCGGCGGCACGCTGTCGGGCGGCCGCGGCGAGCGCATCAAGCAGATCCAGGGCGAGGTCGCCAGGCGCCTCGCCAGCTGGACCGAGGCCGAGAAAGAAGAGCATTTCGCGCGCGGCTATGCGCCGTACTGGCTGTCGTTCGATCCCGATACTCTCGCCCGGCAGGCCGAGCTGGTGCGGCGCGCCGAGCGCGAGCGCCAGCCCTTGGCCATCGAGCACCGCATCGACGGCGAGCGGTCGGTCACCGAGGTGACGATCTACACCCTCGACACCCACGGCCTGTTCGCGCGGCTGGCCGGCGCCATGGCGATCAGCGGCGCCAACATCGTCGATGCCAAGATCTTTACCCTGGCCAACGGCATGGCGCTCGACACCTTCTGGATCCAGGACCTCGAGGGCAAGCCGTTCGACGGCCCGCAGCGGCTGGCCAGGCTCGCCGCGCGCGTCGAGATCGCGCTCTCCAACCGCCTCGATATCCAGCGCGAGCTCGACAGCCAGCGCGCTTCCTATCCCAAGCGCGACCGTGTCTTCACCGTCGAGCCGCGCGTGCTGATCGACAACAACGCCTCCGACACGTTCACCGTGATCGAGGTCAATGGCCGCGACCGGCCGGGCTTCCTGCACGTCGTGACGCGCGCGCTCACACGCATGAACCTGCAGATCGCCTCGGCCCACATCACGACCTACGGCGAGCGTGCCGTCGACGTGTTCTACGTGAAGGACCTGTTCGGCCTGAAGGTGGTAAACCAGGACAAGCTCAAGCAGGTCGCGGGCACCGTCGAGAAATCCATCCGCGACTTCGATGCGCGCTTCGAGCCGGTGCCGAAGGCAGCCGAGTAAGATCGCGATCTAAGCCAACCGTGGTCGACCGATGGACGCTGTTGTCCTCATCATCGTCATCTGTCTTGGGATTGCGTATCTGGCAATCAAAGCAATCGTCACCTTTCGCTCGCCAACCAAAAGACGAGACCTTCATCTCGGGCCATCATCCGCAGCAGAATGGGCACTCATCCTCAGCTCTATTCCTGCGACGCTGGTGGCTTGTGTCGTCCTGGCCGTTCCGCCAATCGACCGGTTGTCAGTGCAGGGACTGTCCTTGCTTCTCGATGACGTCTGCCCGGCTGCAGTGCCAACGTTATGGTGCCAGATCCCACGTCCTCTCCCATGGTTGGCAACCGTGCAGGCGGTCAACTACTTCGTCTTTCTGCTGATATCGGCTTACTTCGTCTTCCGAATCGCGCTTGGAAGCAACGAGAAGCCACCCCTTTACGTCCGGGGTACGTTCCCTGTCGCCGCTTATGTATTCGGCACAGGCGTATGGATTGGCGTTGTCCTCGGCATGCAACTCTTCACGCCGAGGGTATCACCGTTTAGCTACTTCGGCCTCATACTCTCAGTAGCTTGGCTCGCGTTAGGTTTGTCAGCGATTAGAGCCTTGGCCATCGCAATCAAATTCAGGCGAATCACTCCGGCTTGAAGTCCGCACCTCGATACTTGTCGAAGAGTCCCCTGACCTCTTCATCACTTGCCACGTTCCGGTGCGCAGCGCGCTCTTCGATGAGGTTCCACTCCTCGTCGGTAATATCGTCTGGTGGCTGGCTTTCTTCCACGTAACTACTCCGGCTTGAATCCGGACTCCTTCAGGAGCGCCGTGTTCACCTCGACCTCCGTCTTGATGAAGGCGGCGAACGCCGCGGGTCCGCGCGCCGTCGGCACGATGCCGAGCGACGTGGTCTTCTCGAGGAAGCCCGGGTCCTTGGAGACTTCCGCCATCGCGCTCGCGAGCTTGTCGACGATGGGATCCGGCGTGTCCTTGGGCGCCCACAGGCCATACCAGGAGCTGATGTTGAAGTCCTTCAGCCCGACCTCGTCGGAGGTCGGGATGTTGGGCGCGAGCTTGGTGCGCTCCTTAGAGGTCACGAACAGCCCGCGGGCGCGGCCCGACGTGGCGAGCGGCAGCAGCGCCGTCCAGGGATCCATGAAGAGCTGGACGTTGCCCGCTACGAGGTCGGCATTGGCCGGGGCGGTGCCTTTATAGAGGATGGTGTCGAGCGGCAGCCCGGTCCGCTTCAGGAACGCCAGCGTGGCGATGTGGCCCGCCGAACCGCCGGAAGACAGTGCGAAGAAGTACTTCTTCGGCTCCTTCTTGATCGCCTCCATGGTGCTGGCATAGTCGGTGCCGGGCACGCTGTTGGCGCACAGCAGCACCAGCGGCGCCTCGCCCGCCTGGGCGATCGGCCGGAAGTCGGTCACCGGATCGTACGGGCAGGTCGGCGCAACCGCCTTTCCCAGCACGAACAGGCTGGCATTGAACAGCAGCGAATAGCCGTCGGGATCGGCCCGCCGGATCGTGTCGGAGCCAACCGTGCCCGAGGCACCGCCGATGTTCTGGACGACGATCGGCTGGCCGAGCTTGTCCGACAGAAACTGGCAGGTGATGCGGCCGAGACCGTCCGTGCCGCCGCCCGGCGGATAGGGCACGACGACCTTCAGCGGCTTGTTGGGAAAGGCCTGACCGAGGGCGGGCGCGGCCAGCAGCGAGGCGCCGGCGGCGCCGACGAGCGTACGACGGCGGATCATGCGGCGGCTCACGGCTGCACCGATACCGAGGAGGCGCATGATCTGCCGCCTTCGGCCTCGCAAATGGTACGCACGACACGGCGCGATTGCAGGTCGCCGCAACCGACGCCCAGGGCTTTCGATGTATCGAGATGTTGTTGCAAGACCGCTCTCCCTCCGACCCCTATTGGATGCAGCACACCTTCGCGGTATGCCGATTTCAGCTCGACGATGCGCTCCTGGCCGTTCGTCAGCGCGACGGCGACATCGACCTGAAGGTAGTCGATGATCTCCATCGAGTTGTTCTCGACCATCAGACTCGGCACGCAATTACCGAACACCATCGCGTCCTGTCCGCGCGTGACATCGATGCCGTTCGCCGCTTGCGCCGCCGGCGCTGCAAGAACCAGACCAACCGCTACGCCGAACCGAGGATGACGCATACGCATGATCGCCTCCCTTGCCCTGTCGATGCTTATTCTGTCGCCTGCAATCGCTGCTCGCGCCGAACCGCGAGCATCTGCAGGATCGCCGCCGCCGTCTCCTCGATGGAGCGCCGCGTGACGTCGATGGTCGCCCACTTGCGGCGGGCATAGAGACGGCGCGCTTCCTGGATCTCGCGCTGCACGTTGTCCATGTCGGTGTAATCGGTCTCGGTGTTCTGCTGCAGCAGGCGCAGGCGGTTGACGCGGATCTGCACCAGCCGCTCGGGATCGGTGATCAGCCCGACGATCAGCGGCCGCTTGGCCGACTCGAGCGCCGACGGCGGATCAACCAACGGCACCAAGGGCACGTTGGCCGCGCGCACGCCGCGATTGGCGAGATAGACGCAGGTCGGCGTCTTGGAGGTGCGCGACGGCCCGACCAGGATGACGTCGGCATCCTCCAGATCGTGCGTCGACTGGCCATCATCGTGCGCCAGCGTGTAGTGCATGGCATCGATGCGGTCGAAATAGCCTTCGTCGAGCTGATGCTGGCGGCCGGGCCATTGCTCGCTCTTGGAATGGAAGTGCACGGCCAGCACGCTCATCGCCTGGTCGAGCACGCCGACGCAGGGCAGCTGCAGGCGGCGGCAATGATCGCGCACCAGGTCGCGCAGCTCGGGATCGACCAGCGTATAGAGCACGGGACCGCGGTCGCGCTCGACGGCCTGCATGACCTTGTCCATCTGGCCCTTGGTACGCACCAGCGACCAGACGTGCTCCTGCACGAACACGCCCTCGTATTGCACAAGGCAGGCGCGCGCCACACTCGATACCGTCTCGCCGGTCGAGTCGGAGACGAGATGGACGTGGAAGTTCCGGTTGGCCACGCTCTTTATTTACCCCACAGCGACCCGGGGAGAAATGCAGGATTGCTCATGGGAAGACGGGGACAGGCGGCGCATCCGACCCGACACGGCCGATTCAGGACACGACTCGCCCAGCCGATGCCAGTCCCCATCCCTTCCGGACAATCTGGGAGGAATGGGCTGCGAATCGGGAATCCGGCGGTGAAAGCCCGTCGAATCGATGCTGGCCGTTCCACAGCGGGCTGGGGAAGGGTTGCCAATAGGGCGCATCCCCATGTGCCACACCCTCAACTACTCCTACTACCTATTATGAAAGAGTAAGAGGGAAGGCATGAGGATCAGAGCTTGAGCGAAGGGAAGTTCCTGAGAACCCTGGGCGGGACGCGCTTTGCGACACCGCCGATCTGGCTGATGCGCCAGGCCGGGCGCTATCTCCCGGAATACCGCGCCGTCCGGGCGACGACTCGCTCGTTCCTCGAGTTCTGCTACACGCCGGACAAGGCGGTCGAAGTCACCCTGCAGCCGGTGCGCCGCTTCGGGCTCGATGCCGCCATCATCTTCTCCGATATCCTGGTGGTGCCCGACGCGCTCGGCCAGAAGGTGTGGTTCGAGGAAGGTGAAGGTCCCAAGCTCGACGCGCTGACTGATCCGGCCGACTTCGGCCGCCTGTCGCGGGCGCGTCTGCCCGAGCATCTGGCGCCGGTCTACGAGGCCATCCGGCGGACCAGGGCGGAGCTGCCGCCCGGGACGGCGCTGCTGGGCTTTGCCGGCGCACCGTTCACCCTTGCCTGCTACATGATCGAGGGCGGCGGCAGCCGCGACTTCGCCAAGGTCAAGGGTTGGGCCTATCGCCATCCCGATTCCTTCGGCCTGCTGATCGATCTGCTGGTCGACGCCGTGGTCGATCACCTGACCCATCAGATCGACGCCGGGGCCGACGCCGTGCAACTCTTCGATTCCTGGGCCGGCGTGCTGCCGGAAGAGCAGCTGTTCGGCTGGTCGCTCGAGCCGATGGTACGAATCGCCCATGCCGTGCATGCGCGCCACCCCAAAACGCCGATCATTGCCTTCCCGCGCGCCGTCGGTCCCGCGACCCTGATGTACCGCCGGACCGATGCCTTTGCCGCCCTGTCGATCGACACCGGCATCGGCGCCCATTGGGCGGCGCGCGAGCTGCAGCCGCATATCTGCCTGCAGGGCAATCTCGATCCCTTGATGCTGGTCGCAGGCGGCCCGGCGCTGGAGCGCGAGGCCACCCGCATCCTCGACAAGCTCGGCCACGGCCCCTTCGTCTTCAACCTCGGCCATGGCGTGGTGCCACAGACACCGCCCGAGCACGTCGCCCGGCTGGTCGAGATCGTGCGCAACTGGAAGCCGTCCACCACGTGAAGATCGCCATCATCCTGTTCAATCTCGGCGGACCGGATTCGCTGGAGGCGGTGCAGCCCTTCCTGCGCAACCTGTTCGGCGACCCCGCGATCCTGCGCGTGCCCGGCTTCATTCGTGGCCCGTTGGCGAGCTTTCTGGCCCGGCGGCGCGCACCGACGGCGCGGGCGATCTACGACAAGATCGGTGGCGCCTCGCCCATCCTCGGCCAGACCGAGGCGCAGGCGCGCGCACTGGAAGAAGTGCTGGGCAGCGAGCATGAGTTTCGCGGCTATGTCTGCATGCGCTACTGGCATCCCATGACCGAAGCGGTCGTACGCTCGGTCGAGCGGTTCAAGCCCGACCGCATCGTGCTGTTGCCGCTCTATCCGCAGTTCTCGACCGCGACCACCGAGTCGTCCTTCAAGGCGTGGAACGACCTGGCGAAATTCAAGGTGCCGACCACGGTCGTCAAAGACTATCCGACCGAGCCGGGATTCATCGCCGCATCCGTCGAGCTGTTGAAGGAAGGCCTGGCGCAGGTCGCCACCATGCCCCATCGCGTGCTGTTCTCCGCGCACGGTCTGCCCGAGCGGGTGATCAAGGCCGGCGATCCCTATCAGAGCCAGGTCGAGCAGACAGCCAAGGCCATCGCCCATGTGATCGGCGGCGATCTCGACTGGTCGGTCTGCTACCAGAGCCGCGTCGGTCCACTGAAATGGATCGGCCCCTCGACCGAGGCGGAGATCACGCGCGCCGGGGCCGACAAAGTCGCGGTCGTACTCTATCCGCTGTCCTTCGTTTCGGAACATTCCGAGACCCTGGTCGAGCTCGACATCGAGTACCGCCATCTCGCCGGCAAGGTCGGCGTGCCGTCCTACGTGCGCATCCCGACCGTAGGGACGCATCCGCTGTTCATCGCGGGTCTCGCGAGGCTGGTGCGCGATGCTCTATGAGATCCTGAAGGCCTTGCACATCGTGGCGGTCATCGCCTGGATGGCGGGACTTCTCTATCTGCCGCGGTTGTTCGTCTATCACGCTGACGCCGAGAAGGGATCGCGACAGAGCGAGACGTTCAAGGTCATGGAGCGCCGCCTGCTGCGCGGCATCATGAACCCGGCCATGATCCTGGTCTGGATCTTCGGCCTGGCGCTGGCCTGGCGCGGCGACTGGTGGCACGCCGGCTGGTGGCAGGGGAAGTTCGCCCTGGTCCTCGGCCTCACCTTCGTCCACCACGTATATGCCCGCTGGCGGAAGGACTTCGAGGCCGACAGGAACGTGAGGCCTGCCACCTACTATCGCTGGTGGAACGAGGTGCCGACGGTGCTGATGATCGCCATTGTCTTTCTGGCGGTGCTAAAACCTTTCTGAAAGCGAGGTGCCCATGGCTGAGTACGCACCGTTTCCCCTGATCGATCTTTCCGGCAGCCCGCGCGAGCGCGGCCGCACTCACGGCAAGGCCGCCGCCGATCGCCTGCGCCGCGGCGCCAAGATGTACGCCGGCTCCCTGCTGAAGAGCGGCGTCGACTGGGCCGAGCTGGAGCGCCGCGCCGAGGCGCTGGTGCCATCGATCGAGAAGTTCGATCCGACCTACGTCGAGGAGATGCGCGGCATCGCCGAAGGTGCCGACGAACCCTTCGCCGCGGTGGTGCTGATGAACGCCCGCACCGAGATGGTGGCGGCGGCGCGCCAGCAGCAGGAGGCCAGGCAGGTGCCGGACGGCTGCACCGCGGCCCTGGCCCTGCCCGAGGCCAGCGCCGACGGCGTGCTGCTGCATGGCCAGAATTGGGACTGGCGCGCCGAGTGCGCCGAAACCGGTGTGGTGCTGCGCATCCGGCGCGACGACGGGCCCGATATCCTGACCTTCACCGAAGCCGGCGGCCTGGCGCGTTCGGGCCTGAATTCGGCCGGTATCGGCCTCACGGCCAACGCCCTGCAATGCGACCGCGACTACAAGCGCGGCCCCGGCATCCCGCTGCCCTTCATTCGCCGCAAGGTGCTGGAGAGCGCCTCCCTCGCGAATGCCGTGCACACGATCATGTCGACGCCCAAGCTCGGCTCCAACCACATGGCGGTCAGCCACGCGACGGTCTCTGGGGGCGGCGGCGAGGCCTTCGGCTTCGAATGCGCGCCGGACGACACGTTCTGGATCGCGCCCGATCGCGGTCTCTATGTCCATGCCAACCATTGGATCGCCGAGTCGGCGCGCGCCCAGGTGAAGGACACCGGCCTCGCGGAGACGCCGTGCTCGATCTATCGTGACAAGCGCGTGCGCGACCGGCTTTCCCCGAAGCGCGGCAAGCTCACGCTCGATGATTTCCGCATGGCTTTCTTCGACGATTGGAACTCGCCCTGGTCGGTGTGCCGGCCGCCGCGGCTCAACACGCATGGCGTGAAGACGGCGACCACGGCCATGATCCTGATGCGACCGGGCGAAGGCCATCTCGAGGCTTGCCCGATGCCGTCGCTCAACCAGCGCTTCACGACCTACAGCCTGACGCCGGACCGCACCGCGCAGAGGCAGGCGGCGGACTAGGCTTGGTTCCCGGTCGGCCGGCACTGATCCTGCTGGCGGTGTCGGCGCTGTTGCTGGCACCGTCGCTGGTGCTCGGCACCATGATTTCGCACAGTTCGCCCCAGAACCTTACCTGGGCCGAACAATTCGCCGACCAGTTCCGGACCGGCGTGCTCTATCCGCGCTGGCTGCCCCAATCGTTCGACGGTCTGGGCAGCCCGACCTTCTACTTCTATCCGCCGATCGCCTTCTGGATCGACGCGCTGCTGAGCGTGCTGACGTTCAACGCGCCCTCGGTTTCGTATCGCCTGTCGCTCTCCACGCTGGTGCTGCTGTGGGCATCGGGATTGGCGATGCATGCATGGCTGAAAGTGGAAGCCCCATCGTCGCGCATCGCGCTCTATGGCGCCGTAGGCTACGTGGCGGCGCCGTATCACCTGCTCGACCACTATCACCGCGGAGCCTTCGCAGAGCTTGCCGCGTACGTCGTTCTGCCGCTGCTTGCGCTCTCGATCCTCCGGATCGCCGAAGGACGGCGTTTGGCGCCGGTCTTGCTCGCATTTGCCTATGCAGCGCTGCCGATGACGCATCTGCCGACCGCGCTTCTCGTCTCGCTGACGGCACTGCCGCTCTACGTGCTCTATCGCGGTTGGAGGCTCGGCACGCTCAGGCGCGCGCTTGGCTTCTTCGTCCGCTGCACGCTCGGCGGCGCGTTGGGTCTCGGGCTCGCATCGATCTACCTGATTCCGGCGCTCGGCCTGCAGAGCTGGATTCCCGCCGATACCTTCTGGATATCGTACTATCACGTCGACCGGTGGTTCCTGCTCAGCCCGCAGCGTTGGCCTCCGCCGCTCGACATGATGCTGGTTATTGGGTGGTCCGCAGCAGCTTACGCCATTGCCGCCATTGGCGTGCTGGCGGTCCTTGCCCTGGGCGGCGTACCGCAAGGGTTGCGATCGGAGGCTGCCTTCTGGGCGGGCGTGGGCATTGTCTGCCTCTTGCTCATCGCCGGCATCCCACCGTGGTTCTGGCAGCTGCCGTTCGTTGCCAAAGTGCAGTTCCCTTGGCGCCTCATGGTGGTTGTCGAATTTGCCGTGATAACCGCTCTGTGCCTGTTACCCTGGCCAGTTCGCTTCCGACTCCCTTTATACGTCTTCGTCGCGGCCGGCCTTGCGCTCCTTCCGGCAGTGGTTGCCCTGACGAGCGGCGTCCGCCAGCGCGTGGACGCGTCCCTCGCTCAGCAGGTAATGCCGGCGGAACTCAAGCAGTTCGAGCCGGCCGGCTTCCCTCAAGATCCGAAGGGCGGCTATGCGGACCTCGGCCTGGAGCCACTCCAGGGCCAACCCGCCATCGTCTGCCAACCCGAACCGCGCATCTGTCGCGTCAGTGCTACGAAGTTTGACGAATGGCAGATCGACGTCGACGCCGACGCTCCCACAGAAGTCATCCTGCGTCGCTTCTATTATCCGTTATGGCGGCTTGACCCGCCCCTGCACGTGCTCGCGACCGATCCACTGCGGCTGGTGGCATTTACCGCACCGCCCGGGCGGCACGCTTTTCGCCTGCACCGCTCCGCGCCATCTGAGGAGAAGATCGGTTGGTTGATCTCGGGATTGTCGCTCGTTCTGCTGCTGGCTTGGGCCGCCGTAGCAAGCACTTCGGGCCAATTCTACGAAAGATACAAATCATTGATCGGCGGTTGATTGGAGCCGCGTGCGCCTTGAGGTAATAGTTGCGCCTAGGGAGAAATCTGTCGCCGAGTATTGACCGCGGCCGACCCGCTGGAGCAATTTTTATGGCTCTGTCATCTGCTCGGCGTGATCAATTCGTTCTGAGTTTCGAAGCAGAGCGGACGCGAGATGTCGACGATATCCGATCCGGCAATCTGGGCGACGAGTTCGACATCACTCTTTTTGTTTCTTGCTACAATGAGCGCGACTTCATCGTCGCGACGCTCGAGACCGTCCGCCGCGCGATGGCGGGGCTAGGCCTGACCTATGACATCGTGATCATCGACGATGGGTCAAAAGACGGCTCTCCCGAGCTGATCAGCCAGTACATCGCCGACCATCCCGACTCCAACATCGTGTTCCGGCGCAATGCGGTGAACAAGGGCTGGGCCCAGAACTACGTCGATTCGACCTTCATCGGCCGGGGCCGTTACCATCGCGCGATCTGCGGCGACAACTCGGAAATGGAATCGACCATCCGCAATGTCCTGCGGCCGTTGGGCGAAGCCGACATCATCATCCCCTACTACGTCGAAGTCAGGGACAAGCGCCCCGCCCGGCATCTCGTGTCGTCGACCTACACGTTCCTCGTCAATCTCCTGAGCGGCAATTCGCTGCGCTACTACAACGGTCTGCCGGTTCATCGCCGATACAATGTCATGAGGTGGCATTCGGATACCCGCGGCTTCGGGTTCCAGGCGGACATCCTGTGTCTGCTGCTTGGCCAAGGGGCGACCTACAAGGAAGTGGCGCTTTCGGCGGTCGAGCAACGTCCCGGTGTTTCGAGTGCGCTCAGCGCCAAGAATCTCCTGTCGGTGGCGCATACGCTTACGGACATTCTGCTGCGCCGCATCTCGAACCGGATCCATGGCCGGATCGCTGGCAGCATTGCTGCCTCGACCCACGAGGGCATTCTCGACGCCGTCGGCAAACGGCGGATCCCGCGGTTGGACGCCACGGCATGACGTTCGATGCATGCTGCAAAGGTCCGTGCCTGCTGGATGCCCGTTAGCCAAAGCCTGGGCAGGGACGGGCTCGCTCTTGCGTCGGCGATGCTGAGGACCAAGAGGTCGCTGGCCTTCGTCGTGAAGCTGACGGTCTCGGCCGGTGGCGTATGGTTCGTGCTCCACGAATATGACCTGTTCGGCGTCCTGCCGCGCATGTTCGAACGCGGCCACGGCTGGCTGGGCGTCGGCCTGGGCATTGTGCTGGTCCAGATTGCGGTTGCGGCCGTCCGATGGCATTCGATTTTGCGATCGTTGCGATTGCCGATGCCAATATCGGCTGTGGTGCAGATCTTCTACGCCATGGCGTTCCTGAATTCGTTCCTGCCTGCCGGGCTGGCCGGCGACACGCTTAGGGTATGGCTGCTGCGCCGTAATCCGCACGGGCTGGCGACTGCCGTGAATTCCGTGTTGATCGACAGGCTCGTCGTTGTGCTTGCCCTGCTCCTCGCCGCCGTGGCCGTTCAGCCCCTGCTTTGGCAGCAGGTCGGAAATCCGTTCTTGCTGGTCGCGATCGTGGGTTCCGCGCTGTCGGTGATCGCGGCGATATGTGCCGCGTTGTTCCTGGTGCCCAGGATCCAGTGGCCGATACTGGGCAGGCTGCTGCCGATGCTGCACGCCGTCAGCCGCGACCTCCGCCTGTTCTTCTTCAACGTCACCGGCCTGTCGACGGCGATGGTCGCTGCGTTCGCGAGCAATCTGCTGCTTGTCGGTGCCGGCTTTGCCCTGGCATATGGAGCGGGCATCGACGTTGATTTTGTCACCTGGCTGGTCGTGATGTCGTTCGTGTTGCTTGTATCGGCTCTTCCAATCTCGGTCGGCGGATGGGGCACCCGAGAGATCGCGATGGTCTACATGCTTGGCTTGTTTGCCGTCCCTCCGGACCTCGCCGCAGCGGTGTCGATACAGTTCGGACTCTGCTTGACAGTTGCGAGCCTGGCCGGCGCCCCCGTGTGGGCGATGCTCGGTCAGCACAGGCCGCGGCCAGTGGCGGGAGGGGCTGGATAGGATGCCTGGCGCGAGCGAGCGCCGATCATCTGCTTCCTTCGCTGCTCGGATGCTCGGTTCGCGATCGGTGGGCGATTGCCTGCTGTATTGCCTCTTTGTCGGCGGGTTTGTCGGCACACTGGCCTTCTTCACTGCGGTCGATGTGTATGAGAACCATTTCTTCGAGCGCAGCTACGCGGCGGGATACAACGCCTTTCGCCTGATATTCGCAGCCTACTTCTTCTGGCTGGTCTACGTGGTTGGCCGCCGGGCGTTGTCATCCGTGGCGCAGGACCCGCTCGTCGGCATGCGGCTGCATGAAAGGCTGGCGCTTGGCTTCTTCGTCGGTGCGGCGGCGCTGACGATCGTGATGCTGGTTCTCGGCTATCTGTCGCTGTACTGGCGTGTCGCCGCGTGGGCGATCGCCGTTCCCGCCATCGCCACGTCTTATCGCCACTTCGCGCTCACGGTGCGCGAAGCCGGATCGGCCATGGCCAAGCATGTCCAGGATGGCTCCTGGATCGACAGGACCTTGTCGATCCTGACGATCATCGTGGTTGTCCTCGCCGGCACGATCCTCCTGCTCGTGAAAGGGCTGTATCCGCAAGGCGGGCACGACTATTACCAGCACTACTCGCAGTTCTATGCGGCAGTGATCGACAGTCACGGCATCTGGCCCAACCTGTTCTGGTACGAGTACTACTACTCGAAGGGCATGGGCGTGACGTTCCTGGGCATATTGCTCACGGACGCCTTGGCGCCTTCGCTGGTTGCGTATTGCTTCGTCGTCGCCACGGCATTGGCGCTGTACGGCTTGGTTCGGGGCTTCTGTTCGCAGACGTTATGGCCGTGGCTGGCGGTCGTTCTGTACCTGGCGCTCAATGTGCACACGTTGGGAACCGGCATTTACTTTGGCAACGGCGGCTGGGGCCACTTCCAAAAGCCGCACGAGTTGAACAGCCCTCTCATGATCGCGGTGCTGTGGATGAGCGTCTGCATGGTGCGCTCCGCCGGTGCCGTCCGCCGGCTCTGGTGGTTCAGCGCGTCGATCTGTGCGTTTGTCGTAGCCTATATCCTGCTTGTCTCGCCGCTGATCATCGGGCTGTTTGCCGCCCTCGCCGCGCTCTACTTCTTCTTCGCCAAGAGCCGTGAAATCTCCTGGATGTTTCTTGGCATCGCGACTTCGGCAGGTGTCGGCCTGGCATCGCTCCTGGTGCTGAACTACCTGACGACGGGTTTGCCGGCCGATGTTGCCGCAAATATCTGGTGGCCGATCGTGGACCTGCGCCGGTTGAACGATGCAGGGATGCTTTTTGACTTCGTGAACATCGCCGTCATGCGGGCGCGAGGAGCCGTCGAAGGATCGGCGTTGACCGACAGCTTCGACATCTTCGAGTACGTACGCAATGCATTCCGGTTCGATTTGCTGGGAGTCTTAGTTGGCGCGGCGCTCGTCGGCCAACTGGCTTTCATGATCTATCGGGACGCCGTGCTCCGCCGCTCGGCCGACAATGCCGGTACGATCGACGCGTCGTCTCGGCAGGCCGGTATCGTCGTCGCAGCGTTCTTCGCGGCGACCGCAGCTTTCACGTTCACCGTCGGGATGCTGGAGTCGGTTTCGTACGTGCGGATCAGCTCCTTTGTCCTCCCGCTCATGATCGCCATTTCAGCGATTGTCGGCCAGATCATTACCGGTTCGGTCGAACGATCCCCGCGCGTTCGCATATTTGCGGCAACGATTGCTCCGGTCCTGCTGGTGTGCGTGCTGCTGGTCCAGGCATACGAGCAGCGCAAGCCGACACTGGTCGCCGTCCTGCACAATGCGCTTCGTTTCGTTGACGGACGCTACAGCATATTTGACGCTTACAGGGATCAGGCCGGCTGGCCTCTTTTCAATCGGACGGCGATCTATCCTGGGATGTACGAAGCGTGGAAGAAAATCGGGCCGGGAAAGCGTATCTGGAGCTTCAATATCAATAGCTATTGCATGGTGCCGGGATGCCAATTCGAAAGCCTGCTCGTGTCGAGCATGTCTAAACACCGCGAAGAGATCCTCTTTGGCCCGCCCGAAAATGCCCAGCAGGTTCTTCGGCATGAAGGACTGAACTACTTTTTTGTCTCCACCCGTATGCCCATCATGGACGTGCTGCAATGCACGCCTCTGTTTTCGCCCGACACGATACAGAGCCATTTGGATGTCGCATGGACCGATGGAACCGACGTGTTGCTGACGTGGAAGGGAGAAGGCGGCAAACGCCTCTCCGGAGACTGGCTCGAGAAATATCGGAAGGCCCTAACGCAAACCCAACATCTGTTTGACTGCGGCGACGGAGGATCAACGTTTGCTGCCGCCGGCCGGGCTGTATCGGCCGAGATAAAAAAGGGAAAGCGTTGGGGCGCCGAAATCGCCTTGCCGAAGTAATCCGACGGAAGGCGGCTTGGACCTACGGCTTCGCGCTCGGCGAAACGGTTGCCGCTGGCGCAGTCCAGTCGGCTTTCGCGGTGGCTTCCGTCCGCGCCAGCGGCCTGATCCTGAGCTCGTCTCCCGACACCGTATAGCGGTGAAAGGCCGTCGCGAAGTCCGCCGGCTGCGTCGGCAGGTCGATCCGGAGGATCGGCCCGAGCCTGCGGCCATGCCAGGGGCACGAGATGCTCTTCTCTGTTTTGAGCGTCTTCTGGTCGAGGCAGGCCCCTTCATGAGGGCACATGCGCGGGAATATCTCGATGGCGTCGCCGCGACGCCAAAGCTGCAGGCCGTAGTGATCGCTGCGTCCGACCATCGTCGGCATGTTCGATGTGAGCGCCGAAAGGTTGATCGACACGGGAGCCGGCACTGCTTCGCGATCGGGGGGATGCACGTTTCGCGCGCGCAGATCCACGGTCTCGCGGAACGAGTAGCTGGTCTTGGGCAACTGCACGCCCCAGCGGCGCAGCTCGCCGCGGCGGTCGCGCATCGGTGCATCGTCCTTCATCAAAACGCGGTAGTTGCGCGTGAGCAGGCGCTTGAGAATCGGGAAGACCAACGGCAGCAGGAGCTTCGGCGCGCCGATGCCGTAGGTCGTCTTGGTGCGCACGCGATGGTCGGCCAGCGGCTCGATCGTCACTTCGCTGGTCAGCAGGACGAACAGGAACGAATCGTGGAAGAACAGGCGGTTCTCGCCGACTTCCAGGGCGAGGTGCGTCAGGGGAAAGTTCATCCCGAACAGTTTCTGCATGACGACGCAGCTCTGCACGTCGTCACCGATGTGCGAATAGAAGATGTCGAAGGTGTTGTGGACCACCTTCAGATGGGCGAGATCCTTGTAGTTGAACACCACGTCGATCGGGTCGCCGCCCGATTCGAGGGTGAGGTCGAAGTACCTGAAGCGGTAGTTTGTCCGCTCGAAGGACGCGGCGAACTCGGCCTGGCTTCCAACTGTCCAAGCGGGTCTCACGTCATGTGTCCTTGCGGGCGATCAGCAGCAGGTTCGACGCCCAGCCGAGCAGCAGCACCGATTCGACGCGAAAGTCCGTGATACCGGCAGACCGCGCCGCGTCCGCCAAGGTGCTGCGCGACATCAGGTTGAGGTTGGCCTCGTCACTGAAGAAGTCGCGCCCCAGGCCGCGCAGGATCGCACGGAACATGGTTGGCGGCAGGTAGTGGGCCAGCGGCAGGACGGTGTGAAATTCGATGGGGAACCACCGATTGGGAGTCGTCACGAAGATGCCGCGCCGGGCGACCCGCCAGAGTTCGCCCAAGAATGTCGCCTGGTTGAGATGGGAGCCGACGTGCTCGATGACGGCGCTGGAGTGAACGAAGTCGTAGCTGTTGTCGGCGAAGGGCAGCTTGCGTGCGTCGGCCTGGACGAAGCGGACGCCGGGGTAGCGTTCCTCGAGAAACGACGCGTCCTCGAGACCGGACGCCGTGATGTGCGACTTGTGCGGGTACCAGGCCTCGAAATAGTTCGAATGGTCGTGAAGGCGGTCGTCGGTCACGCCGACGTCCAGGATATCCATGTCGCGGCCGGGCGACAGCGTTTGAAGGAAACGTTCGAACATGCGCTGGCGCTGGCGCTTGGCAATCCGCGTCGGCAGTGATCCCGGGGCCGAATCGCCCCATTTCGCGCTTTCCACTGTCGACGCCTTGCTGCTGCTCATGGCCCATCCACGTTCGCTTGCCGCATGAGGAGCGTCAACCGATGTTCAGTATCATTGGTCGGCGGGAGGGGCCGTGCTTATATCGGCGACATGCGTTTTTTCCGTCGCGACCGCCATCATGGAAATATGAAATGCTCGTCACCAATTTTCATCTGAAGCGATTTCTGTACACGGTGATGTGCGGGTTTCGTCAGCTTCGCGACGTTGCGGAAATCCACCCGGCCCGAGCGCTGGCACTGCGCGCCCTGGAGAGAACGGCCGACTTCATCGAGCGCGATATGCCGGACGCTCTGGGCATGGAAAAGCAAGCCGACGTCCTGCGCTATTCGCTTTCCCAGGTCACTCTCGACGGCGCCTTTCTCGAATTCGGCGTGTTCAACGGCGGCACGGCACGCTTCATCTCGAAGCTCATCGGACGACGTCAGCTGCATGGCTTCGACAGCTTCGAGGGCCTGCCGGAGGCATGGACCGGTTTTGACCTCGGCAGCCGGGCCTTCAGTCGCCAGGGCCGCCTGCCGCGCGTCCCCGCCAACGTCACGCTGCACAAGGGGTGGTTCAACGACACCATACCCAAATGGAAAGCCGATCATCCGGGCCGCCTCGCCTTCGTCCATATCGATTGCGACATCTACAGCAGCACCAAGACCATTCTCGATCTGCTGGCCGACCGGATCGAGCCGGGAACCATCATCGTCTTCGACGAGTACTTCAACTTCCCCAACTGGGAGGCCCATGAGCACAAGGCATTCTACGAATACCTGGCGGCCAACCGCGTCGCTTACGAACCCCTTGCCTATGCCCGCCAGCAGCTTGCCGTGAAGATAAAGGCGATCCAGGCGGCCGACACCTGATGGTGAGCCCACCGATCGACAGCATCGTCGAGCTCGCGTCGCGGCTGGTGGCGACGCCCTCTTGCGCCGGTATTGACGTGCCGCAGCCTGCGCTGTCGCTGGTCCAGTCGTGGTTCGACGACAACGGCCTCGCCTCTCGCCTGCTCGATGATCCGGCGGGCAGGCCGGCGGCGCTTTTGGTCGAAATCGCCGGGGGCGAGCCCGGTCCCGTTCTCTGCCTTGATGCTTGCATCGATACCGCGCCGGCCGGCGATGCGGGTCAATGGAGCTCGCCGCCCTTCGCGGGGACGGTGCGCGGGGGCCGCCTGCTCGGCCGCGGCGCCGCCGATTCCAAGGCCGGCGTGGCCATCCTCGCCCATGTCGCCCGGCAATTCGCCGCAAGCGGCCTGCCGCGCGGCACGCTGCACATCCTGTTCGACGCCGACGAGCACACCGGCCGTTTCGGCGGCGTCCGCGCCTATCTCGACGCCGTCGTCCGGCCGCCCGACGCGGTCTCGCTGGGCTATCCCGGCAACGACGGCATCGTTGCCGGCAGCCGCGGCTTCCTGCGCGCCCGCCTGCGCTTCTCGGGCGTCGCCGCGCATTCGGGCGATGCCGAGCGCCGCGGCGTCAACGCGCTCACCAAGGCCGCCGCCTTCGCGCTCCGGCTGGCCGCACCGATTTTCCCGGACGTGCGCGACGACGCTTTCCCGTTCGGGCCCGCCGCAACGGTGACGCGCATCGAAGGCGGCGAAGGCTTCAGCGTCGTGCCCGACCTCGCCGTCTGCCATGTTGACATCCGCCTGACCCGCACCTTCGATGCGGCTCTGGCCGCGCGCTGGCTGGAAGGCATCGTGCGCGCTGTCGATGCCGGAGCCAACATCGAGATCGTCGATTCCTGGCCGGCCTATGTTGTGCCGCGCGACCACCGGCTGGTGCGGAGCTTTGCGCAAGCCGCGGGCGTCGCCTTCGGCCGGCGTTTCGCCGCCGATGTCTGCGGCCCGTCCAATATCGGCAATCTCCTGGCGGCGCGCGGCATTCCTACGATCTGCGCGCCGGGTGTCGGCTTCGGCAACATGCATGCCGCCGACGAATGGGCCGACATCGCTTCGATTGACCCGGTCTACGCCATGTACTGCGCCGCGGTGCTCGACTTCCTCGGGCTCTAGCCCGGATACCAGGCTGGCTTGCGCTTTTCGCGGAAGCTCGCGAGCCCTTCGCGCGCTTCGTCCTGCTGGCGCGTGCGGGCATGCTCGTCGATCAGGTCGCGCAAGGCGCCGTCGTCGACGAAGGCCGTTGCCGCGGCGAGCGCGCGCAGCTTGGTCGCGGCTGTGGCGCGCGGGGCGTTCATCAGCACCGCGTCGACGATCCTGGCGCCGGCCTCGGCCAGCCCGCCCGCCGGACAGATCTCGTGGACCAAACCGATGCGCCGCGCTTCCTCGGCGCCGAAACGCTCCCCGGTGAGGGCATAGCGCCTGACCTGGCGCAGCCCGATGGCCTGGCAAAGCTGGGGCAGGATAATGCCGGCCATCAGGCCCCAGCGCGTCTCGCTGATGGAGAAGATCGCATCGGCCTGGGCCACGACGACGTCGCACACCGAGGCGATGCCGGTGCCGCCGCCGAAGCAGCCGCCCTGGATCAGCGCCAGGGTGGGGACGGGACAGGTGTCGAGCCGCCGGATCGCTTCGGCGGTGACCCGACTGGCGCGCTCGTTCTCGGTCGGCGACTGACCGGCCACGCCGCTGATCCAGGCGAGGTCGGCGCCCGCCTGGAAGTGCCGGCCGTTGCCGCGCAGCACGACGATGCGCAGGCCGGCCTCGCGGCCGAGCGCGTCCATGGCATCGTGCAGGCCCTGCAACAGGTCGCCGTTGTAGGCGTTGTTGACGTCGGGACGATTGAGCGTGACCGTCGCCACACCACGCCGGTCGATCTCCCACAGCACCGTGTCGTTGGTCATCAGTCGGCCTTGAGGTAGCTGTCCTTCAGCGCGATCTTGCCGTCGCGAACTTCGTAAAGATCGATGCCGTAACGGTCGAACGGCTTGCCGGCATGGTCGATGCCGGTGACGCGGAAGGTGCCGAACAGCTTGTCGCCCGACCGGTGGATGCGCGCCTCCGAAAAGCGCGCCTCGCGATGGGCGCGGATCTTGTCGGCGAAATGTGCGCGCAGTGCCTCCTTGCCTCTCAGCACGCGGCCGCCCGGCGCCCCATTGGCTGCCCCGGCATTCAGCCGCCATTCGAAGTCGTCGGTCACGCAGGCGGCGATCTCCTCGACGTCGGCCTTGTTGAAGGCCTTGCCGAAGCGGCGGAACAGCTCGTCGATGGCGTCGGGCATGGTTCTTCCTCGGCGACTACTTGAGGGCAACGGCCAGCCAGTCGGCGACCTCGCGCTTCACCACCGCCTCGTCGACGGCGGCAAGGTCGTAGCGCTGGGCCTTGGCGCCGTTGCGGATGATCTCGAGGTCGCGCTTGGCGACGTCGCCGTGGAACTGCAGCGGGCGGCCCTGCGCGGCGCCCTTGGGATGCACCGTCAGGGTGAGCACGGGGCCGATGTCGGGCAGCTGGTCGGCGACGGGCGAATATTCCTGGGTCGAGACCTTGGCGTCGTGGCCGTCGTTCTTCAGCTCGTCGATGACGCGGTCGAGCTCGGGCCGGATGACGTCGCGGCACTTGACCCAGAAGGCCTGCACAAAAAGGTCCGTGTCGCGATCCATGTCCCCTCCTCGACTTTCATACGCAGCCCGCCGGGGCGATCCTAGCATCATGCGGGCGGCATATCCCTCATATCTCCCACGGCGGCGGCGTGAACTTCTCGATCAGGAAATTGACGAAGGCCGGCACCTTGGGCGCGAGATGGCGGCGGTGCGGATAGACGGCGTGAATGCCGACCGCCTCCTCGGCGGAGAAGGCGCCGAGCAAGGGCACGAGCGAGCCGTCGCGGATCGCCTGGGCGAGCGTGAGCCTGGTCAGCCGCACGATGCCGATGCCCTGCAGGGCAAGCTGCATCTGCGCCTCGCCCTCGGTGACGGCGACCCGACCGCGGACGTCGATCTCGACGACCCGGCCGTCGACCTTGAAGGACCACCGGTTGAGATGGGCGTGGTCGCGCGACACGATGCAATTGTGCCGCGCCAGATCCTCGGGCCGCTGCGGCGTGCCGTGCCGCGCGAGGTAGGACGGCGCGGCGCAGATCAGGCGTTTGTCCTCGCCGATCTTGCGCGCCATGAAGCTGGTGTCGGCCAGCCGGCCGATGCGCAGCGCGACGTCGACGCCCTCTTCGACCATGTCGACGACGCGGTCGGTCGGCAGCAACTCGAACTGCACCAGCGGATAGCGGGTCAGGAACTCCGAGAGCACCGGCGCGAGCTGGTGCATGGCGAAGGCGAGCGACGTCGTCACCCGCAGCGCGCCGCTCGGCGTGCCGCTTTCGCCGACGATCTGGTTTTCCAGCGCCTCGATCTCGCCGACGATGCGCTTGGCCGCCGCGTAGAAGACCTCGCCTTCCTGGGTGAGATGCAGGGCGCGGGTCGTGCGCTGCAGCAGTCGCACGCCGAGCCTGGTCTCGAGGCGCGTGATCAGCTTGCTGACGGCGGACGGACTGAGCCCCAAGGCCGGCGCGGCAGCGGAAAAGCCATGGGAATCGACGACCCGGACGAAGGCCGCCATTTCACTTGCATGATCGATCATTGCTTGATTAGTGAATTGAATTCAGCAGTCATAGTCAATGGCATGTATTAAAAGTGGACCAGATATGAATTAGGTAACTTCCGTTCCCTGGAGGTTTCCATGTTCTCTGTCGCCTACCCGAGCCATTCCGAGCGCCAAGTCTATGCTCAGCGCGCCCATCGCATGCGCGGCGCCGCCGTCGCCAACCTGATGCGCGAGATCGCCCGCCTGGTCTCGGCCGCCGCCCGCTGAACGCAGAGCCCGCCCTGGCCGCTACATGCCGGTCTTCGCGACCAGCGCGGGCTCGGCGCGATAGGCGCCCGGGAACAGCCGCCTGAGGCTTTCGACCTTGGGCAGGTCGTGCATGGCGACGTAGGGCTGGCGCGGGTGCAGGGTCATGTAGTCCTGGTGATAGGCCTCGGCCGGGTAGAAGGTCTGGCCGGGCTCGACCGTGGTCACGATCCTGGCGCCGTAGACCCGGGCCTGACCGAGCTGGTCGATATAGGCCTTTGCGACGCGCGCCTGCTCGTCGCTCCCCGGGAAGATCGCCGACCGGTACTGCGTGCCGACATCGGGCCCTTGGCGATCGAGTTGCGTCGGATCGTGCACCACCGAAAAATGGATCTGCAGCAGGCGACCGAGGCTGACCTTGCGCGGATCGTAGGTGATGCGAACCGCCTCGGCGTGGCCGGTCCGTCCCGAGGTGACCTTGTCGTAGCTCGCCGTCGCCGCCGCGCCACCGGCATAGCCCGACACCGCGCTGCTCACGCCCTCGACGTGCTGGAAGACACCCTGGACACCCCAGAAGCACCCGCCGGCCAGCACGATCGTTTCCGACGTGGCCTGGCTCGGCGTATCGATTGCGGGCGGCGGTGCCACGCGCGCGCTCTCGGCGGCCGACGGCAGGTAGCCGACGCTGACGGCGCCCGCCAGCAGGGCGCCGCCGGCCAGGACGCTTGCGATTCGGACAGGCTTCGAGCGTGACATCGCGGCTCCTCCATCGGCGTGTAAATGGAGGAGCCGACCGTCGCTTGCCAGAGCGACTCCCTCAGATTTGATCCGGCTTGAAGGTTGGCTCAGGCGGCACCTCGGGCTTGCGCCACCTGAACCGGAGCTCCGACAGACCGGTGCACACGACGTAGAAGACCGGCGTGAAGACAAGGCCGAAGAAGGTGACGCCCAGCATGCCAAAGAATACCGCGGTGCCCAGCGACTGGCGCATCTCGGCGCCGGCGCCGAAGCTCACGACCAGAGGCACGACGCCCAGGATGAAGGCGAGCGAGGTCATGAGGATGGGGCGCAGGCGCGTCTTGGCGGCGCTGACGGCGGCGTCGAACCGGTTCATGCCCGCCTCATGTGCCTGCTTGGCGAACTCCACGATCAGGATGGCGTTCTTGGCCGCGAGGCCGACCAGGACCACCAGGCCGATCTCGACCAGGATATTGCGGTCGAGCTCGCGCAGCATCACGCCTGCCATCGCGGCCAGCACGCACATCGGCACGATCAGGATGACGGCGAGCGGGAGCAGCCAGCTCTCGTAGAGCGCCGCCAGCAGCAGGAACACGAAGACCACGGCGAGGCTGAAAGCCAGGACCGCCGTGTCGCCGGCAAGCTTCTCCTGCAGAGCGATCTCGGTCCATTCGAAGCCGAAGCCCGAGGGCAGAACCTTCTCGGCCAGCCCCTCGATGGCCGCGATGCCCTGGCCGGACGAGAAGCCGCGCACCAGGGCGACCTGGACCTCGGCTGCGGGATAGAGATTGTAGCGTGCCACGCGGTAGGGGCCGGTGGTGTCGGAGAAGGTGGCAACCGAGCCGATCGGTACCATCTCGCCCGATGCCGATCGGGTCTTGAGGTTGCCGACGTCGCGCACCGTCAGGCGATAGGGATCGTCGGCCTGCGCCGTCACGCGGTAGGTACGGCCGAGGATGTTGAAGTCGTTGACGTAGGCCGAGCCCATGTAGACCGACAGCGTCTCGAACACGCGTGCGATCGGGACGCCGAGCTGCTCGGCCTTGGTGCGGTCGATCTCGGCCCAGATCTGCGGCGTGCGCGTGCTGAACAGCGTGAAGGCCTGAGTCAGCCCCGGCGTCTGGCCGGCAGCCCCGGCCAGCGCCCAGGTCGCGCCCTCGAGCGCCGGCAGGCCGCGCGCGGCGCGGTCCTGCACGTAGCCTTTCAGGCCGCCGCCGGTGCCGATGCCCGGCACCGAAGG
>JAEWIV010000303.1 GCA_023386865.1 Pseudomonadota bacterium | reverse complement strand
CCGGGGGGGCAACGCGGAGGGAAAGGGCGGTTTCGAGGGCAGCGGCGGCGGCGGCCGCGGCCGCACGCCGATGATCGGCAAGACGCTGCGCGAGTTCCTGCCGCGCGAGGAGCTGCTCGCCTATCTCGAGGCCACGCTGCGTGTCTACAATCGCTACGGCCGGCGCGACAACCTCTACAAGGCGCGCATCAAGATCCTGGTGCACGAGATCGGGCCTGAGAAGATGCGCGAGGAGGTCGAGGCCGAGTACGCCGCGATGAAGGACGGCGCGCTGAAGCTGCCGGCCGAGACCATCGAGGCGATCGCCCGCCAGTTTACGCCGCCGGCGCTGCCGCATCGCCCGGCCGTCGCCGCCGAGGTCGAGCGGCTGCGGCTCGAGGACCGCGACTTCGCGCTGTGGCTGAAATCGAACGTCTCGCCGCACCGCATGGCCGGCTATCGCATCGTCACCGCCTCGCTGAAGCCCGCCGGGGCGCCGCCGGGCGATGCCAGCTCGGCGCAGATGGAGGGCGTGGCCGACATCGCGGACACGTACAGCCATGGCGAGATACGGGTCAGCCACGAGCAGAACCTGGTGTTCCCGCAGGTCGCCGTTGAGGACCTCCCGGCGGTATGGCGGGCGCTCGGGCGGCTGGGCTTCGCCGAGGCCAATGTCGGCAAGCTCGGCGACATCATCGCCTGCCCGGGCCTCGACTATTGCGCGCTCGCCAACGCGCGGTCGATACCGGTGGCGCAACGCATTTCCAGCCATTTCGCCGAGCTGGCGCGCCAGCACGACATCGGCGATCTGAAGATCAAGATCTCGGGCTGCATCAACGCCTGCGGCCATCATCACGTCGGCCACATCGGCATCCTGGGCGTCGACAAGAACGGCGTCGAGCTCTACCAGCTCAGCCTGGGCGGCGACGTCGACTTCGGCAAGACGGCGATCGGCGCGATCCTCGGCCCGGCGGTGACCGCCGACAAGGTGGTCGAGGCCGTCGATGCTCTGGTCCGCACCTATCTCGACAATCGCGGTGACGGCGAGCGCTTCGTCGACACCTACCGGCGCATCGGCGCCCAGCCTTTCAAGGAGCGAGTCTATGCCGCTGTTTAGCGAAAAGAACAGTCCGACGATCCTCGAGCCGCTTGCCTTCGCCGAATGGCAGCAGCGGCCGGCATGGCCCGCGGTGTCGCTCTCCAACACCGACCCGGTCGAGGACCTGGCGCCGCATGTCGGGCGCCTGCGCCTGATCGTGCTCGACTTCCCCAAGTTCAGCGACGGTCGTGCCTACAGCCAGGCCCGCCTGCTGCGCGGCCGGCTGGGCTACACCGGCGAGCTGCGGGCCACCGGCGGCGTGCTGCAGGACCAGCTTCCGTTCATGCTGCGCTGCGGCTTCGACTCCTTCGAGAGCGACCAGACGGGATTCGGCGAGGCCCTGGCCCACGCGCGCACGCTTTTCAGCGTGGTCTACCAGCCCGCCGAGGACGATCGGCCGCCCGCTTCGCTGCTGCGACTGAGCAAGCGCAACGAGCAACCCGCCGCCTAGCTCAAAGCATGATGGGTCCAGCTGGAATCAGCTGGTCCTTGGGGCTACCCTTCCTCCCAAGAACGAGACGGAGGAAACGGGTGCCCAACGGACATCAGGTCGACACGCGCAACACGGCGCATTTTCTCCACGACTACGGCAGCGACCATGGCGACCTGCGCCGGCTCTACGAGCAGGCCAAGATCGATCAATGGAACGCTGCCCGCGACATCGACTGGTCGGTGCCGCTGGAGGGCGACGGCGGGCTGATCTCTGACGATCTCGTCGACATCCACGGCACCCGCTTCTGGGACGCCATGTCCGAAGCCGACCGCGTCGAGCTGAACCGCCGGGTGACGCGCTGGCGGTTGTCCACCCTGGTCCAGGGCGAGCACGGTGCCATGCTGCTGTGCAGCCAGCTCGTTGACAACGTGCAGGGCCAGGACGCCAAGCTCTTCCAGGCCACGCAGGTCGCCGACGAGGCGCGCCACAACGAGGTGCTGCAGCGCTACCTCGAGGTCAGGCTGGACGGCACCACCTATCCGCTGGGCGGCAACGTCAAGGAGATCTTCGACACGCTGCTCGGGACCTCGTCGTGGCATCTCAAGACCATCGGCCTGCAGCTTGTCGCCGAAACATTCGCGGTGTCGCTGTTTCGCATGCTGGCGGAATCGTCGAAGGACGCCGTGCTGCGCCAGGTCTGCCGGCGCATCCTGCAGGACGAGGCCCGTCACATGGGCTTCGCCATGCTGTCGCTGCCCGCGATCGTCGCCGAGGCGAGCGAGGCCGAGCACCGCGAGATGGAGGACTTCGCCGTCTGGGCGTTGAGCCGCACGCTGGGCGGCATCTTCCCGCTCGGCGCCTATCAGGAGATGGGCTTCGGCAAGGCCGAGCTCGACGAAATCCGGCAGTTCCGGCGCGAGCGCGCGGCAGGCGGCGACGAGACCGCCTTCCGCAAGTATTTCCGCCGCGACCTGCATGACGGCCTGGTGCGCAACCTGCGCAAGGTCGGGCTGCTCAGCGAGCGCATCGCGCCCAGCCTGCAGTCGTTCGGCATCCAGCTCGCGGCTTGAGTCCCCGCGGACCGCGCGCGGCGATGCGCGCGGTCCGGCAAGCCCTATTTCAAGCGCTGCAGCAGCTTGTTGCGCACGACGGGGTCGTTTTGCGCGACCTCGATGATGTTGGTGTATTCCTCGACCGACAGGCCCTGTTCGGTGACGGCCTTGGCCATGGCGTCGCTCGCCTCGTCGGCCAGCTTGGATTTCTGGTCGGCGGGGGCCTTGATCAGCTTCTGCTCGTAGCTGTCCCTGATGGTGGAGACGTTCTTGACCGCCTTGGCGGCGGCGTCGAGCTTCTGCTCGGAAAGGTCGGTCGGTGCCGGCCGGCTGGGCTTGGTCGTCGATGGCGCCGAAGGCGTCTGCGTCTGGGCGCTTGCGGGTGCGGCGAGCACGAGGCCGGCCGCGGCGAGGGTCGCGGCGCAAAGGCCGAAGGTCGATTTCATGTAGGCGCTCCTTTCCTGAAGGTCAGTGGCGACTGTCGGCCGCGAGATCGACGACCGTCTCGGTCGGTTCGGGCTGGTGCGGCTGAAGGCTCTCCGCTTTCGAATCCGTCCAGCTCGCGAGATTGACCACGACACCCAGCCGGCCGTCGACGTGTCCCGCCTCGACGGGCTCCACGATGTTGAGGCCGCGGCTGTCGAGGAAGTAGGTGTGATCGCCGAACAGGCGTTCGAGTTGCGACATCATCGGGTGCTCGGCCGGAATGGCTTCGGCGTTGAGCTCTGCCGCGTTCAACGTCTGCAGGGTCTGCTGGATCTGTGCGGAATTCATCCTCATCGCACACTCCTCTGGGGGTTGGAGGTTACGTTCACGCTTCGCATTGCGTCGTTGTTGCGCCTCCCACGCGCAGGTGGTCGGTGACCGACGACGATCTCGATCGTTCGGCGCGGCGCTTCTGTCTATCTAAGGAAGTGATTCGAACCGTCAACCCGTCGCCGGGGATTGATGGCCGTCAGGTGTGGCGATCGTGTGATCAACGCAGGTCGTGTCAGAAACATGAAGCTTCGCCGGTTCGTTGCGCGTCCATACTGACGCTGCATGGCGAGATCGCCCCCCAACGTACACGAGTGGCGTCGGCGCGGCGAACTTCCTACACTCCCGCCAATGCCGGGATCACGCCGGCGGGAGGAGAACACCCATGGTCGAGAAAGTGACGGGCGCCGTCCTGGCGCTCGCGCTGGGATGCTGTGCGCTCGCGGCGCCCGCGTCGGCGCAGACGTTCGTGAATATTCGCTCGCAGGACGCACCGAAGTACGATCCGCACAACAATACGTCGAGCGGCATGGGCCACCCCATGTTCATGATGGGCGACACGCTGGTGGCGCTGGACTGGGATCTCAAGACCGTGCATCCGCTGCTCGCCAAGTCGTGGGAGGTGTCCGACGACAAGCTGACCTTCGTCTTCAAGCTGCGCGACGACGTGACCTTCTGCAGCGGCAAGAAGTTCACCGCCGCCGACGTGGTCTACTCGTTCAACCGGCTTGCCGATCCCAACGCCCGGTATCCGTTCTACTGGCGGCTGGGCGACGTCGACAGCATCACGGCCGACGATCCCCACACCGTGGTCTACAAGCTGAAGCGCCCGCATGCCGAGCTGCTGGTCGATCTCGCCAACTTCGCCGCCACCATCATCAACAAGGACAACGTCGAGGCGCTGGGGGCCGACTTCGGCGTCAAGGGCTTCGACGGCACCGGCCCGCTGTGCTGGGAGAAGTGGGAGCCGCGCAAGGAGCTCGTCCTCAAGCGCCACGATGCGTACAAGTGGGGACCGACCGGGGTCTATGCCAACAAGGGGCCGGTCAAATACGAGCGCATGATCTGGCGCATCGTGCCCGAGGAGACGACGCGCATCGCCACCATGATGGCCGGCCAGGCCGACTTCTGTCACTGGAACCCGCTGCAGGCGATCGAGACCTTCAAGAAGGCGCCCAACCTCGTCGTCTACGAACCGACCGCCGATTTCGCCATGTATTACTGGGGCCTGAAGAGCCAGCGCGAGAACCTGACGGACAAGCGCGTGCGGCAGGCGCTGGCTCACCTGGTCGATCGCGAGGAGATCAACAAGGCGATCTTCTTCGGCCAGGCCGACACCGCGCGCTCGCTGGTCCATCCCAAGGCGCTCGACTTCGAGCCGGCCACGCTCGACGTGTTGACCAGGCGCGATCCGGAGAAGTCCAAGAAGCTGCTCGACGAGGCGGGCTGGAAGGTCGGCGCCGACGGGTTCCGCTACAAGGACGGCAGGAAGCTCGAGCTGCTGATGTATTCCTACACCGTCGGACAGAATCCCAAGCTGTCGGAGGTGCTGCAGGCGGCGGCGCGTCCGGTCGGCATCGACATCAAGATCCAGACCTGGGACCCCACCGTCTTCTTCCAGAAGATCGCCCAGCAGGACTACGACATCTGGACGCTGTCGGTGCCCTACACCTCGGCCGGCGACCAGATGTACCTTTACTATCACTCCAAGAACCGGCCGGTGCCCAACCGCATGATGTGGGCCGATCCCGAAACCGACCGGCTCCTCGAGGCCGGCCGACACGCCACGAACGACGCCGACCGGGAGAAGTACTTCAAGGAAGTCCAGCGCAAGATGCATGACGAGGCGCTGATGATCCCGGCGGCGCATTCGCGCCTCTTCCTGGTCGCCAAGAAGAGCATCAAGAACGTGCGCTCGCACGGCATCTACAGCGCCGCGCTCTACAAGGGGCTGGACGTGCAGCCGTGACGTTTTCCTGGCGCGCTCCGTATCAGGTGGCCAGCGGGATCACTTCGGCCGCGAAGCGCTGCAGGCCCGCGACGCTGGCGTCGATCGAGTTGCCGCGGAAATCGAAGATCAGCTCGTTCACGCCGATGGCGGCGAACGAGCGGATGTCGCCTGCGATCTCGTCGGCCGTACCGGAGAAGCTGCGGCGGCTGCCGTCGCGATCCGGCACGTTCGTGTCGTACAGCGGCGCCTTGTAGGAAATCGTGAGCTCGGCGAAGTCGCGGCCTTCGGCCTCGGTCATCTGCTTCAGCGTCTGCAGGTGCGCCCGCATCTCCTGCGGCGGCAGGGGCGAGGCGGCGATGGCGCCGACCGGGTGCCAGCCGTCGCCATGCCGCGCGGTGCGCCGCAATGCGGCCTTGGAATGGCCGCCGACCCAGATCGGCGGATGCGGTTTCTGAACGGGGAACGGCTCGCAGCGGATGTCGGCATACTTGTAGAACTTCCCGTCGAAGCTTGCCGGCGAGTGGCTCCACAGCTGCTTGAAGATCGCGATCCATTCGTCGGTCACCGCGCCGCGCCGCTCGAAGTCGGGACTGCCGAGCGCCTCGAACTCCTCCTTGAGCCAGCCGACGCCCACTCCCAGCGTGACGCGCCCGCCGGACAGCACGTCGAGCGAGGCCACCATCTTCGCCGTCAGCACCGGGTTGCGATAGGGCAGCACCAGGACGGAGGTGACGAGCCTCAGCCTCTCGGTGGCTCCCGCCACCACGCCCAGGATGGAGAAGGTTTCCAGCGCATCGCCGCTGCCGGGATGCTTGCCGTCGAGCGTGTACGGGTAGGGCGATTCGCTGTCGACCGGGAAGACGATGTGGTCGGCGATCATGGCGGAGTGCAGCCCGAGCCGCTCGCCCTCGCGCGCCAGCCTCAGGATGTCGGTGCGGTTGGCGGTCGGGCCGCGGGTCGGAAGGTAGAAGCCGTAGCGCATCGGGTGGAGCTCCGTTGAACCACCCGATTGTCACCCATGTGCCGTCAGCGCGCCAAGGCGCCTTCGTGCTCGAGCAGCCATTTCTTGCGCGGCAGGCCGCCGCCGTAGCCGGTCAGCGTGCCGTTCGAGCCGATCACGCGATGGCAGGGCACGACGATGCTGATCGGGTTCTGGCCGTTGGCGAGGCCTGCGGCGCGCACCGCCTTGGGCTTGCCGATGCGCCGCGCCAGGTCGGCGTAGGTTATCGTCCGGCCGCTCTCGATCTTGCGCAACGCCCGCCAGACGCTGCGCTGGAACGGCGTGCCGGCGCTCTCGTCGACCGGCAGGCGATCGATCGCACCGATGTCGCCCTTGAAGTAGGCGAGCATGGCTCTCGTCAGGCCGCCGGGATCACGCGCCGGCTGCAGCGTGTAGCCGCCCTTGCCGTAGTAGCGGTCGAGCAACCGGCGCATGCGCGCCTCGTGGTCGGTCCAGTCGATGGTGCGCAGCTTGCCGGCGCGGTCGGCCACGACCAGCAGTTCGCCGATCGGGGTCGGCAGCCGGTCGACCAGCAGGGCGAGAGGTTCAACCATGGCTGGCCATCCTCAGATGTTGATGGGCGTAGGCATTCCAGGGCCGCCAGGCCGGCGGCGCGTCGTCCTGCACGACGGCCATGGTCTCGCGCTCCCAGTCGCCCGGCGCCCGCAGGCCGGGACGCTTCCTGACGAGAGGTGCGAGCCTGGGATCGCGCGCCAGATGGCTGTCGATGGTGGTGATGTCGGCGCCGAGATCGAACACGCGGCGCACGCGTGCCACGATCGAGGGCAGGGCCTTCACGCAGGGGAAGCGGATGGTGACCAGCACGGAGTTGCGCGCCGGCAGATGGGCGACTGCGACGCGGCCCTCCTTGCCGTCGAGGGCGATGCGGCGATGCCAGTTGTCGCCGTCGATCCATTCGACGCCGGATGCCGCGCGTGACGACAGTGCCGCCAGCATGCCCGGCCAGTCGTACGGCGGGCGGTAGGCGAGCCGCAGCGTCACGCCTTCGCGCGCCGAATTGTCGTTGCCGGCCTTGCGACGCAAGGCGCTGGGCGGCCGGCCGAACAGGTCGCGGAACGTCTCGTTGAAGCGGCGCACGCTGCCGAAGCCGGAGGCCAGGGCCACTTCCGCCATCGGCAGATGCGTGTCGTGCAGCAGCTGCTTGGCGAACAGCACGCGTCGCGTCTGGGCGACGGCGATGGGCGAGGCGCCGAGATGGCGTTGGAAAAGGCGGCGCAGCTGGCGGCCGCCGACGCCCAGCCGCTCGGCGAGCGCCTCCACGTCGCTGTCATCGTCGTCGAGCGCGCCGTCGGCGATCAGCGCCAGCGCGCGGCTCACCGTGTTGGCGGTGCCGCGCCAGAAGGCGAGGTCGGGCGCGATCTCGGGTCGGCATCGCAGGCAGGGACGGAAGCCCGCTTCCTGCGCGGCGGCGGCCGACGCGAAAAAGCGGCAGTTCTCGAACTTCGGGGCACGGGCCGGGCAGATCGGTCGGCAGTAGATGCCGGTCGAGGTCACGCCCACGAACACGCGGCCGTCGAAGCGGGCATCGTGGCTCTGGAAGGCGCGATAGTAGGTGCGACGATCCAGCAACTCGGTAGGGGGCAGTTCCATCGCCTGACTCTAGTACGCGGGAGGAGCCGTCGCTCGCGGTTTTCGGACCTCCATGCCGTAACCCATACCTCACGCCCGGATGAGGTATGAGACCTGGTCGTTTGACCCTGTGTCGCGGACATGGTCATTCGACCTCGAAATGTCGGAGGAAACGGTCGAGACCGGCTGGAGCGCCATGCTGCGCCCGGCCTGGCTGCCGGCGGTGTCGGTGCTGGTGGGCGGCGTGCTGCTGCATTCCATGAACGTGCTGATGCTGGCCACGGTGCTGCCGAGCGTCGTCGACAATCTCGGCGGCGCCACGCTGATGAGCTGGACGTCGAGCGCCTTCCTCGCCTCGTCGATCGTGGCGGCGACCTGCACCGGCTACCTCACTTCGATCCTGGGCGCGCGCACGGTGTTCTGCACCGGGGCGGCGATCTTCGGCGTGGGCGCGCTCACCTGTGCGCTGGCGCCGACGATGGGGCAGGTCGTCGCCGGCCGCTTCGTGCAAGGGTTCGGCGGCGGCCTTTTGACCGCCATGGCCTATGTGCTGGTGCGCAGCACCTTTCCGGAGAAGCTGTGGGCGCGCGGCTTCGCGCTGCTGTCGGGCGCCTGGAGCATGTCGATCCTGGTCGGCCCGCTGGTCGGCGGCCTGTTCGCCCGCTACGGCGACTGGCGCGGCGCCTTCTTCGCCGTGACGGCGATGGCGGTCGTTCTCGTGGTCGTGGCGCTGCGCGCGTTGCCGCTCAGCGCCACCACGGGCGCCAGCGCGCGCGTGCCGGGCGTCCGCGTGATGCTGATCTGCACGGCAATCGCCGCCATGTCGTTGATGGCGATCGCGCCCGGCCTCCCGCTCAAGCTCCTGCTGCTCGCCGGCGCGGTCGCGGCCCTGGCGATGACCTTGAGGATCGACCGCCGCGCGCGCCAGCCGCTGCTGCCGACCGATGCCTTCTCGCTCGGCAGCCCGACCGGCGTGGGCCTGTGGGTCTGCCTGCTGGTCGCGGTGGCCTACAGTCCGCTGCAGATATTCGTGGCGATCTTCCTGCAGTCGCTGCACGGGCTCGATCCGCTGGAGGCGGGCTACATGGTGGCGGGCGCGTCGTTCGGTTGGACGGGCATGTCCCTGATCGTTGCCGGCACCTCGGAGGAACGCAGCGACCGGTGGCTGATCGCGGGGCCGCTGATGATGGCGTTCGGCCTGCTGGGCGTCGCCACGCTGACGCCGGTCGAGCCCGCGCCTGTCGTGTTCCCGGCGATCGCGCTGGTCGGGGCGGGCATCGGCGCCTGCTGGGCCTTCTTGGCCCAGAGAGTCATGAGCGGGGCGCGGAAGGGCGAGGAGAACCTCGCCGCCTCGTCGGTCGCCACCGTGCAGCAGACCGGCTTCGCTCTGGGCGCCGCGCTCGCCGGCCTCGCCGCCAACGCGGCGGGGCTGTCGGCCGGACTGACCCGCACCGCCGTCGCCCAGGCGGCGGTCTGGGTGCCGATGAGCTTCGTGCTGGCCGGTCTCGCTGCTGCCGTCGCCGGCATGCGGCTGGTGCGGCTGCGCCGAACGATGTCCTGAGGACAGCTCCCGGCCGGCCTAGCTCACCTTGTCCATCAGCGCCTTGCCGAAGGCCTCGAACAGCGCGCGATTGATCGGGTTGCTCTGCGGGTCGTACTCGGCGTGCCATTGGACGCCGAGGGCGAAGGAGGATGCGTCGGCAATGCGGATCGCCTCGATCGTGCCGTCCTCGGCGATGCCCTCGACGACCACCCGCTCGCCGGGCTCGAGGATGCCCTGGCCGTGCAGCGAGTTGACGCGGATCGACTCGCGGCCGAGCAGCCGCGCGAAAGCGCCGTCCTTGGCCAGCCGCACCTCGTGCCGATCGGCGAATACGACCTCGGGATCGGGATGGATGTCGCCATTCTCCAGCCGCGGCATGCGGTGGTTCATGCGGCCGGGGATGTCGCGGATCTCCGGATGCAGCGTACCGCCGAACGCCACGTTCATTTCCTGCAGGCCGCGGCAGATGCCGAACAACGGGATGGCGCGCTCGACGCAGGTCTTGATCAGCGACAGCGCCATGGCGTCGCGATGCTGGTCGTAGGGCTCGTGCCGTGGGTCGGGCTCGACGCCGAAGCAGGTCGGATGGACGTTCGCGCGCGCACCCGTGAGTAGGATGCCGTCGACCGCGCCCAGCAGGGCGTCGATGTCGGTGATATCCGGCGTGCCGGCGAACATCAGGGGCAGGGCGCCCGCGACCTCGGCGACCGCCCGCAGATTGCGCTGTCCGACGAGCTGAACGTTGTGCCGGTCGTTCACGACCTGGGCGTTGCCGATAACGCCCACCACCGGTTTCGCCTTGCCCGCCATTTCCTCTCGCTGTTGGCCGTCCTGATTATACGCCAGCTAAGCGCATTTCGTGCCGCGGGAAAAGAAAATCGCTCACACGGCAGCCATAGGAAAAATTATCGCCTCGCTCAGGGCGTGGTGGGCGGCGACCAGGCGAACGAGGCCCCGATCAGGGCGGCAAGGCGGTCGAGCCGTGCCTCCTCGACCACGGTCACCGCCGGGGTGCCGAGGCGGCCCGACGGGTCGATCACGGTCATGCCACGGGTAAGGCCGGGAGCCAGGGATACGCCGATCGAAGCACTCAGCGATCTGGTGACGATCGAGGGTTCCACGGCGACCGCTGCCGCCAGCGGATCGATCAGGAACAGGCGGTCGCCCTTGTTCTGCCGCACGTGCCGGCCGCGTTCGTGGTCGGACAGGGCCCGGACGAAGGCCTTGTAGTCGCTGTCGGGCGCCGCCTCGAGCATGCGCTCGATGTCGTCGCCCGAGAGGAAATGGCTGAGGCACGGCTCCCACGGAACCAGCGTCGTGTCGAGGCCGGCGCCGAGCACGATGGCGGCGGCTTCGGGATCGCAGAAGACGTTGAACTCGGCCGCCGGCGTGACATTGCCGCGACCGTGCAGCGTGCCGCCCATGACGGTGAGGCGACCGATGCCTTTGGCGATGGCAGGCGTGCGCCTGAGCGCGAGCGCGAGGTTGGTGAGCGGGCCGACCATCAGGAGGTCGACGGGGTCGGCTGCGCCGGCCGCCCGGGCGAGGGTCGCCGTGAGGAATTGCACCGCGTCCCAGCCGGCAAGATCGCGGGTCTCGGCCGGCCGCGGCGCGCCGCCCAATCCGTCCTCGCCGTGGACATGACGCGCATCGATCCGGGTCTCCACCAGCGGCTGGGCGGCGCCTGCATGCACCTCGATGTGGACCCCGGCGGCGGCGAGGACCGCGAGCACGTTCTCCGTCGCCGCCTCGAGGCTCACATTGCCGTACACCGTCGTGATGGCGTCGGGCGCACGGCCGGCGGCGATCAGCAGCAGCAGCGCCTGGGCGTCGTCGACGCCGCCGTCGGTATCGAGGATCAGCCGGTTTGTCATGCCGCGTAAGGTCCGAACGCCGCCACACGAGGCATCATCGCCGATCTCGGCCGGCGCGGTCGAGTTGCAGATGCGGTGCAGCGCGATTTCACGATGTCGCGAACGCCTCGCACGGGACCCAATGCCGTGCAACTATCGAGTTGCCGCCGGGGACGGCGGCGCCGAGGCGAGGAGAGCGGGCAAAAGACATGGCTCGTCGCAAGCGATGGGTGTTCGGCACCCTCTTCGGCCTGATCCTCGTCGCCGTCACCCTGACGGGAATCGAGATCCTGTCCTCCTTCTATGTGCCGGCCTGGCCGGCGCGGGCCATGAACCCGCGCGAGCCCGCGCCGGTGCGCCATCTGGCGACACCCTTCAAGAACCAGCCTTGGCTTGCCGATCCCGACAATTCCTGGGGCATGCGCGACAGCGAACGCACGATCGAAAAACCGCCGGGAGCCTGGCGCGCGATCTTCGTCGGCGACAGCTTCGTCGATTCGCGTTTCACGCCGCTGTCGCTGCCGGCGGCGGTGCAGCAGCGCACGCAGCCGAGCCACCAGATAGAAGCGGTCAACTTCGGCGTCGCGGCCACCGATCCGCGCAGCTACTACTACCGCATCCGCGACGTCGTGGTGGAGCTGCAGCCCGACGCGGTGCTGCTCTTCATCTACGCCGGCAACGACTTCATGGCCCCCGACAAGCGCTACTCGATCTGGCCGCGCTGGGTCGACGAATCGCCGGGCGGCGCGCTGCTCGGCCTGGTCATGCCGCGGACCAACTGGCTGGTGGTGAACCGCCTCGACCTCGCGGCTTTCTTCCAGTCGCGCATCAAGGCCCCGCCGCGCGACGACGAGATGCTGTATGCCGCGATCGTCTCTCCGGCCGAGGAAAGGCAGAAGCGCATCGTTTCGTACGTGAAGACCTACGTCTATCCGGACCTGCCGGAAGAGCGCCTCGCCGAGATCCTGTCGCGCGGCGACAACCGCTTCTTCGACATCGCCTTGCCCAAGAAGGAAGGCGAGCAGGAATACCTGCTGGACTGGATGTTCGGCACGTTGCTCAGCTGGGAGGCGCGCGATTTCGAGGTGGCGAAGAGCCGGCAGGATGCCGGACGCATGGCCGGCAAGGGATATGTCGAGGCGACGTTCTCCTGGATCGAGGCGACCGAGCGGCTGCTGCGCGAGCGCGGCATCGCGCTGTCGGTGTTCCTGGTGCCGATGGGCAGCGTCGATCCGGACTATGTCGAGTTCTGGAAACCGTGGCCGCGCACCTTCAGCTGGAACTACATCTGCGACGAATGGCATTCCCAGCTTGCCGCCGCGCTCGGCAAGGCGGGCATCCGCCACGTCGACTTGCGCCCGACGCTCGAGGGCATTCCCGGCACCTATCGCAAAATGGACGGCCACTGGACGCAGAAGGGCGAGGCCCTCGTCGCCGACCGGGTCAAGGCGGAGCTGGAAGCGCTGCGCGGGGGGCGGCCCGTCGCCCGGGCGCCGTGATCGGTACGACATGAGTTCGACCGGCGCCGAAGCGACGGTGCCGGCGGTAGGCCTATGGTCCCGCCATCGTCAACCGATGGAGCAAGTCATGGCCGATCTTCACGCACTCAAGGATGGACTCGTCGTCACCGCCTTCTGGGAAGCCAAGCCCGACGAGGTCGACGCGGTGCAGGCGATCGTGCGCCGCTTCCTGCCGCAGGCCCAGCGCGAGCCCGGCGTCGCGGCGTTCCAGATCCACCAGTCGACCAGCGAGCCGCACAAGTTCTTCTTCTACGAGGTGTTCAAGGACGAGGCGGCGTTCGCCGATCATCAGCAGACCGAGCACTTCAAGACGCTGATCGTGGGCCAAGCGGTGCCCAAGCTCGCCAGGCGCGAACGGACGCAGCACCGGTTTATTTGAGGGTTTCCTCCCCCGTCACACGGGGGAGGTGAAGCTCAAGTCAGGTGTTCGAGGCCCACTTCCCGACATCGAGCCAGGTGCTCTGGTAGGTGGCGCCTTCGCCCATGTCGGTGTAGCGGTCGGAGCACAGCATGTTGATGGTGCCCGACACGGCCTCGCCGGTCGGACGCTGTCCGGGCACCAGCACGACGCCGGGCTGGATGTCGTCGCTCACCTGCAGCATCAGGCCGATCGCGCCGCGGTCGTTGAACAGGCGCACCTCGTCGCCATTCTCGAGGCCGCGCTTGCCCGCGTCCTCGGGATGCAGCACGCAGAACGGCTTGCCCTCGCGCCGGCGCAGGAAGTCGACGCCCGAGAACGCGGTGTGCGCCTGGAAGTAGCCCGGCGCCGTCAGCAGGCGCAGCGGCCACTTGGCCGCTTCGGCCACTTCCGTTGGGTCTTCGTTCCAGTCGGGCAGGGGCGAGAGGCCCTGCTGGGCAAGGTGCTCGGAATAGAACTCGAGCTTGCCTGACGGCGTCTTGTACTGCTGGCCGCTGAAGGGATGCGCGATGTGGATCGGCTCCCCGGCGAACAGCTTGGCCGGATCGGCCGCCGCGGCGGGGCCGGTCGCTCCCCTGAACAGTTCCTTGGCGGCATCCTGCGGCGCCATCGCGAAGATGGGATCGGCGAGGCCCATCCGCTTGGCGAGCGCCTGCGCCACGTCGAAGTTCGACCGCGCCTCGCCGCGCGGCCGGGCGGCCTGGCGGCCCCACTGCATCCAGTAGGCGCCGTAGGCACGATAGAGATCGTCGGTCTCGAGGTAGCTCGCGGCCGGCAGCACGATGTCGGCATACTTCGCCGTGTCGGTCATGAAGGGATCGTGCACCACGGTGAACAGGTCCTCGCGCGCGAGGCCCTTCTGCACCTTGTGCACCTCGGGGCAGGTCACGGCGGGATTGTTGGCCGACACGTAGAGCGCCCGGATCGGCGGGTCCTTCATGTTCAAAAGCTCTTCGCCGAGCCGCAGGTGGTTGACGTTGCGCGTCGCGGCCGGACCCGAGGGCTTGCGCACCGCGGCGTAGTTGAGATCGCACGATGCCGCCGTCAGCAGCAGCGCGCCGCCGCCTCTCACGGCGTAGTGGCCCGAGACGCCGGGCAGCAGCGTCACGGTGCGCAGCGCCTGGCCGCCATGGAGGAGGCGGGTCATGCCTTCGCCGAGCCGGATCAGCGCGGCCTTGGCCTTGCCGTACAGCGCCGCGAGCTTCTCTATGTCGGCTGCGGCAAGGCCGGTGATCTCGGCGACGCGCTGCGGCGGGAACTTCGGCAGGATCTCGCGCTCGACCCGGTCGAAACCCAGCGTATGGCGGGCGATATAGTCGCGGTTGGCGAGCTTGTCGCGCCCCAGGATGTGCATGATGCCGAGCGCCAGGGCGGCGTCGGTGCCGATCCTGATCGGCAGATAGAGATCGGCCGCCCGGGCGCTGCGCGTGCGCCGGGGATCGATCACCACGATCGGCACGCCGCGCTTCTTCCTCTGCTCCTCGGCGAGCGCCCAGAAATGCACGTTGGTGGCGGCGAGGTCGGCGCCCCACGAGATCACCAGGTCGGAATGCACGACGTCCTCGGGATCGGCGCCGCCGACTGGACCGACCGTGACGTCCCACGCCGTCTCGCAGCACGTGTCGCACACCGTGCCCGCCTGCAGGCGCGAGGCGCCCAGCGCATGGAACAGCCCGTTCACCAGGCCGCGGTTCATCAGCCCCTGGTGGGCCGAGTAGGCGTAGCCCAGCAGCGCCAGCGGGCCGCTCTCGGCGATGATCGCCTTCCACCTCGTGGCGATCTCGTCGAGGGCCTCGTCCCAGGTGATCGGCTTGAACTGGCCCGCGCCTTTCGGGCCGGTGCGCTTCAGCGGAGTCGCGATGCGCTCGGGCGAATTCACGAGGTCGGCGTCGCGGTTGACCTTTCCGCAGGCGAATCCCGCCGTGTACGGATGATCGGGATCGCCCTGGACGCGCACGACCTTGCCGTCCTCGACATGGGCAATGAGCGAGCACATGTCGGGACAATCGTGCGCACAGACGACTCTGACTTCGCTCTTCACCACGCCGTCTCCCCGAAAATGGAAGACGGAGTGTAACAGAGGCGGCGAAGAAGCCCGGACTTACTTCTTCTTGGCTGCGCCCTTAGCTGGGGTCGCTTCCGGCTTGGCGCCGCCCGACTTGGTGCCGGCGCCTACGCCGCCGGTCATGCCGAAGCGGTCCTTGAAGCGCTGCACGCGGCCGCCGCGATCGATCGTCTGGCGCACGCCGGTCCAGGCCGGGTGGGTCTTGGGATCGATGTCGAGGCGCAGGGTGGCGCCTTCCTTGCCCCAGGTCGACTTGGTCTCGAAGGACGAGCCGTCGGTCATCACCACGGTGATCTTGTGGTAGTCGGGGTGGGTCTTCTCTTTCATGAACAATCTCCAGCGCATAGGGCCGATTGCCGACCGGCCGGCGCGACAAGGCGGGGGGTATACAAGCCCTGTCCGCTGAGGACAAGCCCGCCCAGAACCCGGTTGTCGGGAGCCAAACGGGCCTGTAGACCGGCCGGACAAATGACCGATTCCGCCTTCGAAAGCTTGGCCGACAGCCTTCTAGCCGCCCTCGAGGAGGGGATCGGCGCTCATGCCGATGCCGAGCTGCAGGGTGGCGTCCTGACCGTCGACGGCGATGACGGCACATGGGTCGTGAACAAACATGCACCAACCCGGCAGATTTGGCTGAGCTCGCCTTTGAGCGGCGCGCGGCACTACGCCTTCGACCCGGCCTCGGGCCAGTGGAAGGACACCCGCGGCGGTCCCGACATCGTCACCCACCTGTCGGCCGAGCTCGGGGCGACGCTGGAGTGGCGGGCGCGATGAACGGGTTCGCCGGCCTCGGCCTGCTCGGGCCTTACCTCAAGCCCTACCGCGGGCGCGTCGTCCTCGCGTCCCTGTCGCTGGTGGTCGCGGCGGCCACGGTGCTGGCCTTCGGCGCCTGCCTGCGCGCCCTGATCGACCGCGGTTTCGCCCAGGGCCGGCCCGACATCCTGAACTATGCGCTGGCGTCGCTGATCGCCGTCGCCGTGGTGCTGGCGGTCGCCTCGGGGGCGCGCTTCTACCTGGTGTCCTGGCTCGGCGAGCGGGTAGTCGGCGACCTGCGCCGCGACCTGTTCGCCCACGTCGTGCGCTTGGGCCCGGCCTGGTTCGAGATCAAGCGCTCGGGCGACGTCATGAGCCGCATCTCGGCCGACGCCCAGCTGATCGAGCAGGTGATCGGCTCGTCGGCCTCCGTGGCGATCCGCAATTCGCTGATGTGCATCGGCGGCGTGGTCATGCTGGTGATCACCAACCCCAAGCTCGCGCTGCTGGTGCTGGCGGTGGTGCCGCTGGTGGTGGCGCCCATCATCCTGTTCGGCCGCAAGGTGCGCCGCCTGTCGCGCGAGGCGCAGGCGCGCATGGCCGACATGGTGTCGGAGGGCGGCGAGACGCTCGACGCGGTGCGCACCGTGCAGGCCTTCGCCCAGGAAGATCGCGCTACCCGGCGCTTCGGCGAGGCCACCGAGCGCGCCTTCGTCGCGGCCCGCCGCCGCATCGCCCAGCGCGCGGTCATGACGACCCTGGTGATCTTCATCGTCTTCGCCGCCGTGGGCTTCCTGCTGTGGATGGGCGGCCACGACGTGTTGAGCGGCCGCATCACCGCCGGCGACCTCACCGCCTTCGTCTTCTATGCCGTGCTGGTGGCGAGCTCGGGCGGCGCCATCAGCGAGACCTTCGGCGACCTGCAGCGCGCCGCCGGCGCGGCCGAGCGCCTGGCCGAGCTCCGCGCCGAGCCGCCCGCCATCGTGG
>JAEWIV010000282.1 GCA_023386865.1 Pseudomonadota bacterium | reverse complement strand
GCGCCGCCTCGATCAGCAGCGTGTTCCGCTGCAGTACCTCGTCGGGCACCCGAGCCCGGCCCTGCTGCTCGTTGGCGAGCCGCGCCGAACGGGCGAGCTGCTCGATCGCCTCGCGGTCGGCATCGGGGCCGGCGAAGTCGGCCTGGTTGGCGGCGCGTCGCCGGGCAAACGAGCGGCTCACAGCCGGCTCCGGATTTCGCTCTCGATGGCGGCAGCGAAGCGCGTCATCACGAGCCTCACGCCCGCCCCAGCACGGCGCTCTTCACCATGCGCCGGCCGGCGTTCAGTCCCAGGGCGCGGCACTCGGCGCCGAGGATGCGGCGCAGGATGGCGTGCTGGGTCCCGACATCGTCGATCGCCGCCCGACGCAGCGCCGCGACCGAGCCGAAGGTCCGGTAGGCGGTGGTTTGCGACCAGCCGGCGCGGGCGCAGCAGGCGCGCATCGTCGGGCGCAGCCGTCCGGCCTGCATCAGCCGGCGACAGGCGGCGAGGATCGCCGCGCGGGCGTGGCGTGAGGTCATCGAACGGCCTCGCTGGGCTGGGGCGGCTTGCCGAACACGTCGGGACGCAGCTCGTAGCGCGTCACCTGCCCGCCGACGGCGGTTTCGATGGGGATGCAGGCCGTCGGCCCGACGCGGCCGCGCTTCAGCCACTGGGCGACATGCGACTGGGTCTTGCCGATGCGCCGGGCCAGCGCGGACTGGCCGCCGGCCAGGGAAACGGCCCGCAAGAGAGCTTCCATGGCCGGGACTGTAAATCACTACAGTTATGTTTGTCAATAACCTACGTTATCCATAGATGCGATAGCATTGCCGTCATGTCCACACTAGGCGAACGAGTTAAGACTGAGCGCAAGGCCAAGGGCTGGTCCCAGGCCGAGCTTGCGCGACGCGTGACGCGCGCCGGCTACTCGATCACGCAAGGCGGCATCGCCCAGATCGAGCGACGCGGCGACACCGAACCGAAATCGATCGTCCAGCTCGCGCAGGCCCTCGGCCTGTCGGTGAACTGGCGGCAGAGCATCAAGGGCGAAAAGACGGCACGACCGACGCCCGACGACGACGAGGGAGAGCTCTTGCCGGTCGAGCAGGGCGGCCGGCGGCGACGCCCGGCCGACGGCTCGGTCGCCGTCCCGCGTGCCCTCACCGCCCGTCCCCCGCTGCAGGTCTTCGCTTCCGCCCAAGGCGGCGCCGAAGGCGCGATGGTCCTGTCCAACGAACCGGTGTCCTGGATTCCGCGCGATCCGCGTCTCGAAGGCGTGCACGATGCCTATGGCTGCTTCGTGTCGGGTGATTCGATGGAGCCGGCCTACGAGCGCGGCAATCTCCTGCTGGTCAATCCGTCCGCAGATGTCTCGCCGGGCGACGACTGCGTCTTCCTGCGAGAGACGGCCGACGGCTCGCGCTACGTGCTGATCAAGCGCCTGGTCCGGCGCAACGAGGCGAGCTGGACGGTGAGGCAGTACAATCCGGCCAAGACCTACACTTTGTCGCGCCGCGAATGGCAGAAGGCGCATCTGGTGATCGGCAAGTATAACCGCGCGAGCTGATCTCGGCCGAGAGAGGCCTTGACTACATAACCATAGTTATTATACTGTGGATGTAGCCCGGAGCCGCCATGTCTTCTGACGAAGCCCTTGCCAGCCGTACCAAGCGCCTGTCGGCCTGGCAGGCCGACCGCGCCCTCCTGCAGCAAGCCGACGGCTTCGTGGTCGTCTCGTGGTGGCAGGAGAAGAGCGGCGATGGCCGCACCGGCGACTACGAGTACGAGCATCGGCCGACATTGAACGATGCCCTCGACACCTACCGCGAATACGAGGACGGCGAATTCCGGCGGGCGCGCCCGGTCGGCATCTTCGCCGTCAAGGATGGCCTGCCGATCGGCGGACGGCTCGAGGCCATGCAGGTCGTGCGCTTGATGCGCGAGACGCGGATGCCGGCGTAGCCCCGCGACTACGGCCTCGCGACCTCCATCGGGGTCGGTGGATTGTTGATGTCCTCCCATCGCGCCATCCGCTCCCAGGTCTCGGCCATCTGCAGCAAGCCCTCGCGCGCGCCCTTGTCGGCCACGGTCTCGGCCCGCGTGCGCGCCTCCTCGGCTCGCCGCCGGTATTCGGCCGAGCGATTAGGTGGATTTCGCCATGGCATTGCCCCTCTCCCCCACATCCGGTCCGCATGGCGTCTCTCGCCGGCGGATACCGCCCGACTGCAGGACAGCACAAAATGCACCGTTTGTCGGGGGCTCGGACGCCGCAGCGCTGGGAAGCGCCCGGCGGCAGACGCTACAGCAAGTAGCGGATCACCAGGCGGCCACCACATGCAGTAGGGAGAATCTTATCGACAAGATTATTTTCAGAAAGCGACAACCGTACGCTGCAACATGACGTTCACGCTGCATGACTATTTTTTCGACCGCACCCAGCACGCTGACGGCGCTGGCCCATCGATGCCTCGCCGAGGCGCCATCGCGCGCGCTGGATGCCGAGATCTACTGCGCGATCCACGGTATCGAAGACGGCAATGACCTTGCGAGCCCGGCGCTGGCCGAAGCGCGCGCCAAGGGCGACGTGCTGATCGTCGAGCCGGGCCTGTGGGACTGGGTGGAGGTGCCGCCCTTCACGGGAGAACTCAAGTACGCGAAGTCGCTGCTGCCCGACGGCGTCTACACGATCTCAGCCGACCCGCGGATCGTGTGCGCGGCAGCGCTGCGGGCGCTCGCTCTCAGCAATGCGCCGCCGCTGCCCTATCTCAGCCTGCGCAGCGAACAGGTCGGCTGAGGCAAGCCAAGCCTCTCCAACACGGCATTCCGGACCGAGCGCACGAAGGCGCGCCGAAACGCACGCGGGTTCCGCGAGAGCGATTCGGTCCCGCGTGTCCAAGCGAGGCCCACGGCAACCGCCGGCGGTCGTGCTGGTTTTCTCGTTGACCCAGGAGAGAAAGGAGATCGCCATGAAGCGCCTGGTTCCGATCGCCGGCCTGGCAGCGCTCGCCGCGTTGGCCGCCGGCTGCACGAACGACTATTCCTACAGCCGCCCCTACTACGGCTACAGCCAGGGCTACGCCGCGCCGGGCTACGGCTACTACACGCCGGCGAATTACGGCTACGGCTATCGCTATCCTCGCTACGGCTACTACAGCCCCAGCCCGTACTACTACGGCAGCAATCCGGGCTACTACGGCAGCGGCCCCGGGATCACCTTCGCGGCGAGCTTCCCGCAGGGTTGACCGTCACGCCGGCCAGGCGGCGCGAACCACGACCGGTCAGATGCCGCCGGTCGTCGGGGTCGCTTGGCGGGCTGCCGCCGCGCGCCGCAGGCTGGTGAGCTCCACGCCCTCGGCCAGGCCGACCGCGAGCCAGGCATACGCCGTCGTGGCGTCACGAAAGACGCGCAGCGGGCGGCGCGCAGCCACGACATCCTCGAACAGTCTGACCTGCTCGTAGAGGTCGGTCGAACCGACGACGACGGCGACGCTGCCCATCGGGCGCAACCCTTCGTGCACGCGGATACGGGCGCCGAGGGCCGCCATATCCTCGCGGCTCAACGCCAGGCGGCCTTGCGCCATGTCCAGTATCTTGCGGTACGACAAGGTGGCGGCCGCGACCAGACCATCGAGATACTCCTCGATATCGGCACGATCGAGATCGCCGCTGGCCGTCGCGGAAACGAGCCGCGCGGCGTGATCCACTCCCCACACGATCGGCATCCGACCCTCCCAAACCCACGGCGAGCCGGGTAACAGATGCAGCGAGAAAGTTCCGTGGCATCGCCGTGACCTTTCAGGACGGAACGCGAGGGCGCCCGCGTTTTACCTGGGGAAGGCAACCGGCCGTCCGCGGCAAGGTTGGTTCGGCGATCGAAGCAGCCGACAGGATCCAAGATGGAGCTGGACACGGTCATCGGCGCGCTGGCGGCGCTGTGCATCACGGCATCATCTGTGACGCATCTCGGAAACGGACCGGCCGCGGGACCGAGCGGCGTGCGATGGCCCGGCCTGTCGACGGTCGGCGCGGCGATCCTGGCGCTGGGCGTCGTGCTGTGGGTGGCCTACGGCGCGCTGAGCGGCGACCGCGTGATCGTCGCCGCCAACGCCGCGAGCCTGCTCGCGATCGCCGGCCTCCTGCTGCTCAGGCGCGGCGCACGGCGGGAAGCGGAAATTTCGGCCGCCGACAGTATCGGCAGAGCGGACGGCAGCGACGAGGCGCTGCGGCACAGCGAGGTGAGGTACCGGACCGTCGTCGAAAGCGCGAAGGACTACGCCATCTTCACCACCGACGTCGAAGGCCGCGTCGTCGACTGGTACGCCGGAGCGGCGGCGGTGTTCGGCTGGAGCGCGGCGGAAATCACCGGCCGGCCGATGGACGTCATGTTCGTGCCGTCCGACCGCGACCGCGGCGAGCCACAGCGCGAGCTGGCGACGGCCGCGCAGACGGGCATGGCGCCCGACGTGCGATGGCATGCACGCAAGGACGGGCGCCGCGTCTTCATCGAAGGCAAGGTGGTGCCGCTGGCCGGCCGCGCCGGCCGCCCGCAAGGCTTCCTGAAGATCGGCCAGGACGTCACCGAGCGGCGGCGCGCCGAGCGCGCCCTGCGGCAGAGCGAGGAGCGGTTCAGCCGCTTCGCCGACGCGTCGAGCGACGTGCTGTGGATCCGCGACGCGGCGACGCTTCGGTTCGACTATGTCAGCCCGGCGTTCGAAGCGATCTATGGCCTGCCGATGCAGGAGGCGACGGCGGGAAACAACTTCCGGCGCTGGCTGAAGCTCGTGCATCCGCAGGACCGCAAGAGCGCGCTCGACGGCATCCGGGCCGTCCGCGCCGGACTGCGCGCGACGCACGAATTCCGCATCTGCCGGCCGGACGGCGAGCTGCGCTGGATCAGGGACACCGGCTTCCCGCTGCTGGACGAAGCCGGCAAGGTCACGAGCGTCGCCGGCATCGGCGCCGACAGCACCGACGAGAAGATCGCCTCGAACCGGCGCCAGGTGCTGATGAACGAGCTGCAGCACCGCACCCGCAACCTGATCGCGGTGGTGCAGGCACTCGCCGTGTCGACCGAGCGGGAAGCGACCTCCCTGCCCGACTTCCAGGCTCGGTTCCGGCCCAGGCTGGTGGCGCTGGCCCGCGTGCAAAGCATGCTGTCGCGGCTGAGCGACGGCGAGCGCATCACCTTCGACACCCTGCTGACCGCCGAGCTGGCGGCGCACGGCCTGTCGGAAGGCCAGCCGCGGGTGACGCTCCACGGACCCGAGGGCATCGCGCTCAAGTCGCGCAACGTTCAGACCTTCGCGCTCGCCCTGCACGAGCTCGCCACCAATGCCGTCAAGCACGGCGCCTTCGCCTCGAGCGAGGGGCAGCTGACCGTGCGCTGGTGGCTCGACCAGGACGAGACGCAGCTGCATGTCGACTGGAAGGAGAGCGGTATCGATACGACCAGGGAAGCCGGCGCGCCGGCCGCGAGCGGCTACGGGCGGGAGCTGATCGAGCGCGCGCTGCCCTACCAGATGGACGCCCGCACCACCTATGCGATCGAGCCCGACGGCGTGCATTGCACGATCGTGCTGGCGCTGTCCGGACGGTAGGAAAGCATGAAGGGGATGCGCATCCTGGTGGTCGAGGACGAGTATCTGGTGGCCGAGGAGCTGCGGCTCGGCCTCGAGGCGGCCGGCGCCACGGTCGTCGGCCCGCTGCCGACCCTGGCGAAGGCCGAGGCGATGCTGGACAACGAGGCGGCCATCGACTGCGCGGTGCTCGACATCAACCTCGCGGGCAAGCCGGTCTTCGCACTGGCCGACCGCCTGGGCACGGCCGGCGTGCCGTTCCTGTTCCTGTCGGGATACACCAAGGGCGGCCTGCCGCCGCGCTTTGCGTCGGCGCCGCTGCTCGAGAAGCCGGTCGACATGGCGACGCTGGCGGCCGCGGTCAAGACCGTCCACGCCCGGCGCAAAAAGCATCAAGGATAGAGCGGCACCTTGCGACGCATCGTGGTGTCGGCGCATGCGAGCGCGAGCGGCAGCGTCGTACAGAGAGCAGCCAGCGGCGTGCGTCCCGGCCCGAGCGTCAGGGGCGCGCCATCGAAGGCGTCCATCACGCCGTCAGGAACGTCGTCCAGCACGACGGCGGTGTCCCGCCATCCATCGGCCGCCAGGCGCAGCCCGGAAACCAGCGGCAGACGCAGCGGCAGGCGCGGGACGACGACCAGGGCCCACGACTCCGGCCGGCGGCGGACGAAGGCGAGCATCGCATCGGCGAAGGCGCCCTCGAGCTTCACCGGCCGATAGTCGCCGTCCTGGAACAACGGCGACAGGCGGCGGCGCAGGCCGAGGGTGCGTGCGATCAGCGCCTGCTTGACGGCGCCGTCCTGCCAATGCTCGGCGAGGGTCGACAACGGCTCGTCCGGCGGACCCGCCGCACGACGCGGCCAGTCGACCGGCCGGCGATTGTCGGGATCGACCAGGCTGAGATCCCACAGTTCGGCGCCCTGGTAGAGGTCGGGGATGCCGGGCACGGTCATGCGCAGCAGGCACTGCGCCAGGCCGGCGAGCGCGCCGGCCGGCGATATGCGCCGCACCAGCGCGGCGATGTCCCGCAGCAGGTCGGGCAGCGCGGCATCCGCCACCAGCGCCATGGTGAAGCCGCGCGCCGCGGCCTCGTATCCCTCGTCGACGGCCGCCCAGTCGCTGGCGAGCTTGGCCTCGCGCAGCGCCTTCTGCTGCCAGGCGACCAGCCGCTCGGCGAAGGCGCGGCATCCCGCCCGGTCGCCGGCGTCGAGATCGAGGGGCCACGCGCCGACGAGGGTCTGCAGCAGCAAGGCGACGTCGCCGGCGGACGGAGCGGATTTCCCCTCGCTTGTCGTCTGGCAAAGCGGTCGGCTGGCCGCGACCCAGTCGCGCTGCAGGTCCGCCCATTCAGTCGCCATCCCGCTCAGCACGGCGAGGCGCGCCCGCACGTCCTCGCCGCGCTTGTGGTCGTGAGTGGCGGTGGCCAGCAGAGCGCGCGGCCACTCGACGCGGCGGCGCTGCATCCGGCGATGGAAGGCATCGGCGTCGAGGGCGAAGGTGGCGGGATCGAAGCCGACGTCGTTACGGGACAGCAGGCGTCCCCAGCGATAGAAGGCGGTGTCCTCGACGGCCTTGGCGGCGACCGGCGCGCTGAGCTGCTGGAAACGCGCAACGGCGCGGCGATGCTCGCGCCCGGCGAGGCGGGCGAGCAGCGGATCGATCGCCCAGCGATCGGTGGCGAGACAGGTGCGGCGCGCGCCCGCGGCGGCGCGGTCGAGCACCGCACGATCGGCGGCGGACAACAGGCCGTCGCTTCCATAGGTGCGATAGACCGGGAAATGCGCCAGCAGCTCGCCGAGCACGCGGCGCAGCAGCGGCCGGGCGAGCTCGCCGCCGGCGAAGGCGGCGGCGCAGGCGTCGAGCT
>JAEWIV010000280.1 GCA_023386865.1 Pseudomonadota bacterium | reverse complement strand
TCGGGGGGGCCTTGGGCCTGCGGACTTGGGTGCTGTTGCCGGCGGTCGCCGACTGGCGGTGGCAGCTCGGCGGCCGCCGGCGGCCCTGGTATCCGACGGCGCGCCTTTTCCGCCAGCCGCGGTCGGGCGACTGGGACAGCGTGTTCGCCGAGGTCAAGGCCGAGCTTCAGCGCCTCAAGCGCTAAGTCCCAGCATCCTTCCGATCTGCCGCCACGGCAGCGGCAGGAGCGAGATCAGCGCCACCACGCCGAAGCCCAGGATCACCGCGCCCGAGATGCGGTTCAGCCACAACAGGCCCATGCCGGTGAAGCGGTGGCGCAGCGACACCGACGCGGTGCAGATGATCACCCACCAGGCGAGCGCACCCGCGAACACCGCCGCCACCAGGAGCCCGGCGTCGGGCAGGCTGGCGCCGACACCCGCGAGATTGCGCCCGGCGAACGCCGCGCCGAAGGCCATCACGGTGAGCGGATTGAACACGGTGATGAAGAAGCTCGAGCTGGCGTAGTGGAAATGCGTTGCGATCTGGTGCTCGCGGTCCTCTGCCACTGGATCGCCCACGGTGCGCGGCCGGTTGCGCATGGTGGCCCAGCCCATGACGATCAGGCCGATGCCGCCGATGCCGAGCAGCCAGGCCTCGCGCTCGATCACGAACTGCTCGACGATCGACAGGCCGAAGGCGGCGACGGCGCCGAACACCGCATCGCCCAGCGCGGCGCCGATGCCGGTCATGTAGCCCGCCACGGCGCCGACCGTGATCGAGCGGCGGATGCACAACACCGCCGCCGGGCCGACGGGCACGGCGATCAGGAAGCCGATGGCCGCGCCCTCGATGGCGAGCGCTATCGGATTGAAGTGAAAGCCCGGGACGTTCATCGGCCGCTTACAGCTTTTCCGCCGTGAAATGGCGAGGCGGCGCGACCATCTGGTCCTGCGCCGCGACCAGCTGGAGCTCGCGTTCGCCCATCGCCCGGGTGGTCTCGAGCACCGCATAGATCGACGAGGCGGCTCTGCCGAGCGCCGCCGGCGCATCGCCGGTCGCGATCCAATGCGCCGAGAACAGCGCCGCCACGGTGTCGCCGGTTCCGTTGGGGGCGATGTCGAAGCCGATCAGCGGGGTTGCGATGCGCCACGCCGCGTCTTGCGTCACCGCGACCATCTCGACCTGGTTGGTCGGCGCATCGGCGCGGCGCAGGCTGGTGATGAGGGCGAGTCGCGGCCCTTTCAGCAGGCTGCGCGCGGCGGCGAGGGCGTCGCCCATGGTCGCGACCTTGTCACCGGTCAGGTGCTCCAGCTCGAAATGGTTGGGCGTCACCAGGTCGGCGAGCGGAATGGCGCGCTCGCGGAAGAAGGCGTCGATGCCGGGTTTCACGTAGATGCCGGTATCGACGTCGCCCAGCACCGGATCGCAGCACCACAGCGCCCGCGGGTTGGCCGCGCGCACCTTGCGCGCGGTGTCGAGCACCACGTCGCCCAGGGCAGCGTCGCCGACATAGCCGGTGAGCAGCGCATCGCAGCGCGACAACATGCCCAAGGCCTCGATGCCGGCCACGATGTCGGCGACCTGATCCGCCGGCGCCGTGCGGCCGCGCCACGCGCCGTAGCCGGTGTGGTTGGAGAATTCGACCGTGTTTACCGCCCAGACCTCGTGGCCCAATCGTTGCAACGGAAAGGTCGCAGCCCGATTGCCCACGTAGCCGTAGGCAACATGGCTCTGAAGCGAGAGAAAGCGCATGCCGCGGGCCACCTTGCCACAAGGAGGCCCGCCATTATAGTCCGCCCCCGTCTTCAGGGAGCCGTCATGTCCAAGACCGTCCGCCCGCGCCGCAGCGTCCTCTACATGCCGGGCGCCAACACGCGCGCGCTGGAGAAGGCGCGGACCCTGCCGGCCGATGCGTTGATCTTCGACCTCGAGGACGCCGTGGCGCCCGAAGCCAAGGAGGCGGCGCGCACCAACGTCGTCCTGGCCGCCGAAAGCAAGGCCTACGGCAAGCGCGAGGTCGTGATCCGCTGCAACGGGCTCGCCACGCCGTGGGGCGAAGCCGACATCGCCGCCATCGCCCAGTCCGGCGCCGACGCGGTCCTGGTGCCCAAGGTCGAGAGCGCGGCGCAGGTGACGCACGTCGTGTCGCTGCTCGATACGGCGGGCGCGCCGGCCTCGATGGCGGTGTGGGCGATGATGGAGACGCCCAAGGGCATGCTGCGCGCCGAGGAGATCGCCGGCGCCCATCCGCGGCTCGCGCTGTTCGTCATGGGCACCAACGATCTGGTGAAGGACATGCGCGCGCGCCACACGGCGATGCGCCTGCCCCTGATCACAGCGCTCGGCATCGGCATGCTGGCCGCGCGCGCGCACGGGCTCGCGATCCTCGACGGCGTCTACAACGACATCCAGGACACCGCGGGCTTCCGCGCCGTCTGCCAGCAGGGCGTCGAGATGGGCTTCGACGGCAAGACGCTGATCCATCCCAGCCAGGTCGAGCCCTGCAACGAGATCTTCGCGCCGTCGGCCGCCGAGCTCGAGATGGCGGGCAAGATCGTCGCCGCCTTCAAGGCCGCGCAGGCCGAGGGCAGGGGCGTGGTCACCGTCGACGGCCGCATGATCGAGAACCTGCATGTCGAGCAGGCCGAGCGCGCTCTGGCGCTCGCTTCGGCCATCGCCGAGCTGCAGGCGGCGGCATGAGCAAGACCGGCACGGGCAATTTCTTCGAGGACTTCCGCGTCGGCCAGGAATTCCGCCATGCCACGCCGCGCACGCTGACCGAGGCCGACGCCGCGCTGAATGTCGGGCTCTATGGCTCGCGCTTCGCCGTGAACTCGTCGGACGAGTTCGCCCGCTCGATCGGGCTGCCGCGCGCGCCGCTCGACGACTTGCTGGTCTTCCACGTCGTGATCGGCAAGACGGTGAACGACATCTCGCTCAATGCCGTGGCCAATCTCGGCTACGCCGAGTTCCGCTGGGGCGTCCCGGTCTATCCCGGCGACACGCTGGCGGCGCGCTCGACGGTGCTGGGCCTGCGCGAGAATTCCAACAGGGCGAGCGGCGTCGTCTGGGTGCGCTCGACCGGCACCAACCAGAAGGGCGAGATGGTGCTGGACTACGTGCGCTGGGTGATGGTGCACAAGCGCGATCCGCAGGCGCCCGTCGCGGCGCCCGTCGTGCCGAAGACCGCGCCGTCGGTGGCGCCGGCCGACCTGATCGTGCCCGCCGGGCTGACGCTCGACGGCTACGACGACAGCGCGGCCGGTTCCTCGCATCGCTGGGAAGACTATGAGCCCGGCGAGCGCATCGACCATGTGAGCGGCATCACGCTCGAGGATGCCGACCACATGTTCTCGACGCGGCTCTACCAGAACACCGCGCGCGTCCATTTCGACGCCTTTGCCGGCAAGAGCTCGCGCTTCGGCCGGCGGCTCGCCTATGGCGGCCACGTCATCTCGCTGGCCCGTGCGCTGTCGTTCAACGGGCTGGCCAACGGCTTCCGCTTGGCGGCGATCAACGCCGGCAGCCATGTCGGTCCGACCTTCGGCGGCGACACGATCTATGCCTGGTCGGAGGTGCTCGAGAAGGCCGAGCTGCCGGGCCGCCGCGACCTCGCGGCGCTGCGCCTCAGGCTGACCGCGGCCAAGGACCAGCCGTGCGATTCCTTCCCCGGCAGGCAGGCCGACGGCAAGCACCATCCCGCCGTCGTGCTCGACCTCGACTACTGGCTGCTGATGCCACGGCGGGCCTGATCCCGCGCCTGAATTTCGCTTGGAAATCCGGGGCTTAAGGCGACTTTCGTTGACTTGAAGCAGGCGCGCGCTATTAACGTTGAGCCGAAGTCGGCAATAGAGGTTATCGCGCGATGAGCGTCGCCAATCGGCCGGTGCATCGGCCCCTTTCACCGCATCTTCAGGTCTACCGGTGGCAGCTGACGATGACGATGTCGCTGCTGCACCGCGCCACCGGCATCGCCCTGTCGGTCGGCGCCCTCTACCTGGTGATCTGGGTGGTGTGCGCCTCGGCGAGCCCCGGCACCTACGCCAAGTTCCAGGCCTTCAACGTGTCGATCCTCGGCCGCATCGTGCTCGGCGGCTGGCTGTTCTGCGCCTACTACCACCTCTGCAACGGCATCCGGCACCTGTTCTGGGACGCAGGCTACGGCTTCGAGATCAAGGACGCCTATCGCAGCGGGTGGATCGTTGTCGCCGTCTCGGCGGTGGCCACGATCGTGTCGTGGATCGTCGGCCTCAGGTTGGCGTGACGGAGCAGACGATGAACAGCGATCTCCGCACCCCTCTCTCCCGCGCTCGCGGCCTCGGCTCGGCCAAGGACGGCCTGCATCACTGGTGGGCGCAGCGCCTCACCGCGGTGGCGCTGATCCCCCTGGTCGTGTGGTTCGCCATCTCGCTGATCATGATGAGCGGCGCCGACTATGCCGTCGTGCGCGCCTGGATCGGCTCGCCGGCGGTGATGGTCCTCTTGATCCTGACCATCGTGATCGGCCTGCATCACGGCCAGCTCGGCATGCAGGTCGTGATCGAGGACTACGTGCACAATGACGGCGTGAAGCTCGCGCTCATCATGCTGACGCGCTTCATCGCGGTGTTCTTCGGGCTGGCCGCCGTCGTGGCCATCCTGCGTATCGGGTTCGGAGGCTGATCATGGCCGAAGCGGGCAAGTCCAACGGCGCCGACGCGGGCACGGTCAACATCGGCGGCACCTCCTACACCATCATCGATCACGAGTACGACGTCGTCGTGGTGGGCGCCGGCGGCTCGGGCCTGCGCGCGACCTTCGGCATGGCCAACAAGGGCTTCAAGACCGCCTGCATCACCAAGGTGTTCCCGACCCGCAGCCACACCGTGGCGGCGCAGGGCGGCATCTCGGCGGCGCTGGGCAACATGGGTCCCGACGACTGGCGCTGGCACATGTACGACACCGTCAAGGGCTCGGACTGGCTGGGCGACCAGGACGCCATCGAATACATGTGCCGCGACGGCATCCCGGCCATCATCGAGCTCGAGCATTTCGGCGTGCCGTTCAGCCGCACGCCCGAGGGCAAGATCTACCAGCGCCCGTTCGGCGGCATGACCACCGAGTTCGGCAAGGGCATCGCGCACCGCACCTGCGCCGCCGCCGATCGCACCGGCCACGCCATCCAGCACACGCTCTACCAGCAGTCGCTCAGGAACCATGCCGAGTTCTTCATCGAGTACTTCGCCCTCGACCTGATCATGGACGAGGGCGTGTGCCGCGGCGTCATGGCCTGGAACCTCGACGACGGCACCATCCATCGCTTCCGCGCCCACAAGACCGTGCTGGCGACCGGCGGCTTCGGCCGCGTCTACCAGACGGCGACCTCGGCCCATACCTGCACCGGCGACGGCGGCGCCATGGTGCTGCGCGCCGGCCTGCCGCTGCAGGACCTCGAGTTCGTGCAGTTCCATCCCACCGGCATCTACGGCGCCGGCTGCCTCATCACCGAGGGCGTGCGCGGCGAGGGCGGCTACGTCACCAACGCCAACGGCGAGCGCTTCATGGAGCGCTACGCCCCGTCGGCCAAGGACCTCGCCAGCCGCGACGTCGTCAGCCGCTCGATGACCATCGAGATCCGCGAGGGCCGCGGCTGCGGTCCCAACAAGGACTACATCGAGCTGCATGTCGAGCATCTCGACCCCAAGGTCATCCACGAGCGCCTGCCGGGCATCGCCGAGACGGCGCGCATCTTCGCCGGCGTCGACGTCACCCGCCAGCCGATCCCGATTCTGCCGACCTGCCACTACAACATGGGCGGCATCCCGGCGAACTATCACTGCGAGGCGATGACGGTCCGGGACGGCGATCCGTTCTCCGCCGTGCCCGGCCTGATGGCGCTGGGCGAGGCCGCTTCGATCGGCGTGCACGGCGCCAATCGCCTGGGTTCCAACTCGCTGCTCGAGCTGGTCGTGTTCGGCCGCTCGGCGGCCAACCGCGTCGCCGAGCAGCTGAAGCCCGGCGAGACCCACAAGCAGCTCAAGAACGCGGGCGAGGAGGCGATCGCCCGTCTCGACAAGGCGCGCCACGCCAAGGGCGGCACGCCGACGGCCCAGTTGCGGGCGCTGATGCAGAAGACCATGCAGAACGATTGCGCGGTGTTCCGCACCACCAAGAGCCTGGCCGAGGGCTGCGCCAACATGGACAAGGTGTACGCCGGCAAGGGCGACATCCGCGTAAAAGACCGCTCGATGATCTGGAATTCCGACCTCATGGAGACGCTGGAATTCGAGAACCTGATCCTGCAGGCGATGGGAACGATCTACTCGGCGGCGAACCGCCAAGAGAGCCGCGGCGCCCACGCTCACGAGGACTTCCCCGAGCGCGACGACAAGAACTGGCTGAAGCATACGGTCGTGTGGGTCGACGAGGCGACCGGCAAGACGCGCATCGACTATCGCCCGGTCAACCTGCAGCCGATGAGCAACGACGTGCAGTCGTTCCCGCCCAAGGCGCGCGTGTACTAAAGAGGAAGCGATGGCTGAGTTCGCACTGCCCGCCAATTCCAAGATCGGCACGGGCCAGACCTACAAGGCGCCGGGCGGCGCCAGGAACATCAGGACGTTCAAGGTCTATCGCTGGACGCCGGACGACGGCAAGAACCCGTCGGTCGACACCTACGAAGTCGACATGGACAGCTGCGGCCCGATGGTTCTCGACGCCCTGATCAAGATCAAGAACGAGATGGACAGCTCGCTCACTTTCCGCCGCTCGTGCCGCGAGGGCGTGTGCGGATCGTGCGCGATGAACATCGACGGCACCAATACGCTCGCCTGCACCAAGTACATCTCGGACGTGAAGGGCGACATCAAGATCTATCCGCTGCCGCACATGCCGGTGGTCAAGGACCTGGTGCCCGACCTCAACGTGCCCTACGCCCAGCTCACCTCGATCGAGCCGTGGCTCAAGACCTCGACCCAGCCGCCGACGCGCGAGCGCCTGCAGTCGCCCGAGGAGCGCGCCAAGCTCGACGGCCTGTGGGAGTGCATCCTGTGCTTCTGCTGCTCGACCTCCTGCCCGTCCTACTGGTGGAACGGCGAGCGCTATCTCGGTCCGGCGATCCTGCTGCAGGCCTATCGCTGGCTGGCCGACAGCCGCGACGAGGCCAAGGGCGAGCGGCTCGACCAGCTGGAGGATCCGTTCCGTCTGTATCGCTGCCACACCATCATGAACTGCACCAAGACGTGCCCCAAGCACCTGAACCCGGCGAAGGCGATCGCCGAGATCAAGAAGCTGATGGTCGAGCGGACGATCTAGCTACGCGTTCGCGTCGTCGCCTTCCTCGAACTTGGAGAGGAAGGCGAGCTCGCCGGCGCGCCGCTCGAACTGGTAGCCGTCCCACTCCTTGTTCTTGCCGCGCGCCTTCTCGATCTTCTGGGCGACGACGACCTTCTTCCCATCCGTGCGCAGATTGATGGCGCCGTAGGTCGCGACGCTGCGGTTGAGCTGGTTCTTGAACTTGTCCGCCTTGGCTGTGAGCTTCTTCTTGTCGGCGGCCGTGTTGGCCGCCTTTGACGCCTTCATCAGCTCGTCGACCAGCTTGCGCAGGGCCGAGGGATGCTTGATGCGCTCGGGCGAGGACCGGGCGAGCTCGGTGCTGAAGATCAGCGGCCGAACGCCGCGCGAATACTTGCCGATCGTACCCAGTGCGTCGGCGCGGGGATGCGAGTAGGCCTCTTCGTCGCCGCTCGAGATGATGGTCGCGAGCGGATTGACGGCGGCGAGGAAGTGCCTCGAAAAGTCCGCCGACCCGTGATGGCACGCCTTGGCGAAGTCGACCTGTAACGCCTTGCGTACCTTCGCGCTTTGGGCGAGCGCCATCCGGCCTTTTTCGTCCCGGGGAACGCTGCCGCCCGAATGATGCTCGAGCAGCAGATTCTCCGAGGGAATGTTTAGATCGCCGCCCAGCAGCACGTTGATGTTGCCGTATTTCAGCCGGAGCACAACCGAGTGCCCGTTCTTGGTCTTGCCGACGTCGCCAAACCAGCGCAGCGCAAGCTTCTTCCTGACGGTCTCGGTGACTGGGCCCAGGACCTCGATCGTCACCTTGTTGTCCGGGCCGAAGCCGGGCAGGTGCTTGTCGTTGACGCTCAGCATCCGAAACGAATCGAACTTTTTGCCAGCCAGGGCCTTCTTGAACATTTTCGGATACTGCTTGGCGCCGACATTGGCGTCCTTCGCCAGGAACCGCTTCAAACGTGCCATGTCCGGCACCAGCGCATCGATGAACTGGCCGGAGCTGTTCTTGCGCACGGGACCGAGCGTCCCGGTCGGCTTCTCTGAGGCCCGTTCCATCAACCCGTTGGTGTAGACGTTGTTGAAATGCAGCTTCGGCTCGTCGAACAGCCGGCCGAACCCGCCATAATGGTCAAGGTCTGAATGCGACATGATCACGGCCTCGAAGGCGAAATCCTTCTGGAAGCGACCGTAACGCCAGCGCAGGAAGCGGTGCATGTTGTCGCCGGCACCGGCGTCGATAAGGATGTGCTTGTCGTCGGGCGTCACGACGAGGCAGCCGTCCCCCTGGCCGATGTCGACGAAGATGATCTCGAGCACGCGGATGGGCATGGCGAGATCCTTGTCGATGAATCCCGTGCAGCCGCGCGCCCGGACCGGCAGGTAGCCGCCCTTCTCCTTGCCGGTGACGATCATCCAGTCGCCCCACAGCAGTTCCTTCAGCGCTTTGCGGCCCTTGCCGACCTTGTCGTAGACGACCGCGGTGGGATAGCCGGCGTAGCGTACGGCGGTGTCCTTGGGCAGGACCTTGGGCTTGACGGTCTTGCCTGTGGCCGCCTTTGCTTTGGCCATCGTTCCCTCCCTGTGCTGATATCTCACGTATAGGTTGTATCAACTGCAACTCTTATGCAACCGGAAAAAGGGCCGTCGGCCAAGCTTTCCCCGCCGCGGCTTTTGCTATGCTGGCCGTGGAAAACGAAAGGGCTCAGGGATGCTTCACAAGTTCTTTACCGCGAGCGCGCTCGCGGGTGCCGTCGCGCTCGCAGCATTGCCGGCTTCGGCCGGCCAGACCTTCGACGCCGTCAAGGCCAAGGGCTTCGTGCAATGCGCGGTCAACACCGGACTGGCCGGCTTCTCGATGGCCGACAGCCAGGGCAAATGGACGGGACTCGATGTCGATCTCTGCAAGGCGATCGCGGCGGCGATGTTCGGCGACGCGGAGAAGTCGAAGTTCACGCCGACCACGGCCCAGCAGCGCTTCGTCGCCCTGCAGTCGGGCGAGGTCGACGTCATCACGCGCAACGCCACCCAGACCCTGCTGCGCGACACCTCGCTCGGCTTCAACATCGCCGGCGTCAACTTCTATGACGGCCAGGGCTTCCTGGTGCCGGCCAAGAGCAACCTGAAGAGCGCCAAGGAGCTGAACGGCGCCACGATCTGCGTTCAGCCCGGGACCACCACCGAGCTCAACCTCGCCGACTACTTCCGCAAGCAGAAGATGACGTTCAAGCCGGTGCTGATCGAGAAGCTCGACGAGCTGCTCCAGGCCTATGCCGCCGGCCGCTGCGACGCCTACACCACCGACGCCTCGGGCCTCGCCGCGGTGCGCGTCGCCCAGCTCGCCGGCAAGGGCGAGCACGTCATCCTCCCCGAGCGCATCTCCAAGGAGCCGCTGGGCCCTATCGTGCGCCACGGCGACGACCAGTGGTTCGACCTGGTGAAGTGGACCCTGATGGGCATGATCGAGGCGGAGGAGATGGGCATCACCTCCAGGAACGTCGACGAGATGCTGAAGAGCGACGATCCGACCATCAAGCGCTTCCTCGGCGTCACCCCGGGCTACGGCAAGGCGATGGGCGTCGACGAGAAGTGGATGTACAACGTCATCAAGCAGGTCGGTAACTACGGCGAGAGCTACGAGCGACACGTCGGCACCGCCACGCCGCTCAAGCTCGAGCGCGGCCAGAACGCGCTGTGGACCAACGGCGGCCTGCTCTACGCCATCCCGTTCCGCTGAGTCAGCTGCTGCCGCTCCAACTGCGAAGGCCGTAGCGCCGTGCTGCGGCCTTCGCTCCGTTGAGGTCACCCGGCGCTAACGACACCCTCCGGTCGCACGGCCTCAAGATGAGGTATGACCTGCTCTTGTTTGAAGGACAGTGCGTTCTTCCTCAACATCTTGAGCAATTCGTCTTTAATGGCCCTGCGGGCCATCGGTGCCGGGACATTCTGGCCTCTCTTCCAGCGATTTATCGTCATGAGGGTGCAAGAAAAGGATTTGGCCAGTTCGGCGTCCGTCAGTCCTGCGTTAAGCGAGTGAGAGATGATCTTGTGCCACGTTCCCTTGTCGGCAGGGTCGAGCTCTGAAACTGCATTGAAATAGGTCAGAACCAATACTTCAGCAGCCTTGGCCGGAACGAGCAGGCTCGCCAACTCTTCAGCCGACTGCACTCGCTGGCGAGTTGCAGAAGTCATTTTCGTCTCCATCGGCTCGGTATAATCTCGCCGAAGCCATTTACCCGGACAGCCTCGTTTTCAAGGCTTCATCACGTGACGCTCAGCAAGAAACGTTGTGTTTATAACATCTTGTTTAAATGATGCGAAGTCCGGCGATTTCAATGGGCTTGCCATAAGTCATGAGCAGAAAAGTCGATTTCAAGCCATGTGCCTTGATTGGTCGCCGCGATGACAAAGCTCAGGTTTCGTCCGGGAACGATCGGCGACCGGAAAGCCCTTCGTGCCCTCTACAACCGCGAGCGCAGTCCGGTGCTGCCGCCTCCCAACAACAGGGATCTCGAAACGGCCCTCAGAGATGGGCGCTTCATCATCGGAGAGACCGAAGAGGGGGAGATTGTCGCTTGTGCCGCCATGATACCTTTCTCCCCCGCCGACAGCGTGACCTATGTCGGCGAGCTCACAGGCGCGTTCGTCGACAAACGGTTCAGAGGCGGCAAGCCCCTCAGTCTCCAGACTCTGATGCTTGGACTTCGGGTCTTGCACCACGTCGTCCTCGAGGGTGAAGCCGTTAATCCAGCGGCCACGAATACAATCGTCACAGTCGTCGCGAAGACCAATGAAGCCAGCCTCGCCAACGTGAAGAAGGCCGGCTTCGTCGAATGCGAGTCCCTGCCTGATTGGTGGGAGTACGAGACAAGCTCGTGGCACAAGGGCTCTGACAAGGACAAATGGCAATGCTTCCGAGCGACGTCGGACACCGTTCAGCTTCTTGCCCTAAATCTTGTCGACCATGGCCTTCTGAGCGGGAAGGTCCATACCAACACCAGTTCCGGAGAGCTGGAAATCGAATTGGCCGGCTTCCGCGAACTGGAGCTGGGCGGCGCAGACATCCGGAAAATAGCATCCGGGCAGTATCGCCCCTGTTTGTCGGATCTTCCGGATGAACTGCGCTATTGAAATCGCGGTAACCTACTCTTTCCGCTCGAACCGCATGTTCTTGATGCGGCCGGTCGAAACCTCCATCGCCTCGATCCTGCCGGCACGGTCGCGCACCAGACGGGCGAGCTGGCTGACCGAGAGCCAGTTGCCCGGCGTGTCGATCTCGATCGTGTCGGCGTCGAGGCCGCGCACGGGCCAAGCCGGGCCCCCGGCGACCAGCGGCCCGCTCACCGTGGCTTCCCACTTGTCGCCCTTGCCCTTGATGGTCCAGACGGCGCCCGAGTCGGCCGACACATAAGTGCCGGCCACGGCGGCCGGCACCGCCTTGCGCTTGCCGAGCTTCTCGAACGACACGACGCGGCCCGCGCCGAGATCGACACGCAGCCCGCCCTTGCCGGGTTTGAGCATGAACTCGAACGAGCCGCGCTCGGCGCCGAACCAGCCGCCGGGCCGGCGGCCCAGCACGAACGGCATGCCGTTCTGCGTCACGACGGCTTCGCCGTCCTTCCATGCCAGCTCGAACAGCGCCGGCTCCTCGGCGTTGAACCAGGCACCGGCGATCGGCTTGATCTCGGCCTCGCTGATGGACTCCAGCTTCGGCTTCAGCCGCTTGTCGCCCTCCAGCGCGTCGGCGGCGATGGCGTGCGCCAGCCGCCAGGGATCGATGGTGGCGAGATTGGCGATCACGATCACGGTGAGATCGGCCGCCGGCACCCGCAGGAACTCGGTGCGGTAGCCCGGCCACAGGCCGCCATGGCCCACCGTCTCCATTCCCCGTACCTCGCCGATGCCGACGCCGCGGCGATAGTGGTTGGCATGCCCGCCGGTGAGCGGTGCCGCGGCGGCAAGCTGCGCCGGCAGCGCCTTGCCCAGCAGGGGCTTGTCGTAGTGCCGGCTCCAGATCAGCAGATCCTCGACCGAGGAGGTGAGCCCGCCTTCGCCACCTTGCGGGTAGGCGTGGCCGGCGCGGCGGAAGCCCGCCTTGTCGTCGCCGAGATAGCCGGTGGCGAGGTTGGGGATCACCGTATCGATGGCATCGGCCAGCATGGTGCTGCTCATGCCGAGCGGCTTGAAGATGCGCTCTTCCATCACGTCGCCCAGCTTCTTCTTGGTGAGGCGCTCGATGATGAAGCCCAGCAGCAGGAAGTTGGAGTTGCTGTAGAGGAAGCGGCTGCCCGGCGCGAAGTTGAGATGGTTGTTGCGGGTGCAGGCGGCGAGGAGGTCCTGGGCGCGCACCGGTTTTTCCAGCGCATGGCCGCCCAGCCGCAGCAGTTCCAGGAAGTCCGGCAGCCCGCTGGAATTGCGCATCATCTGGTCGATGGTGACGGGCAGCGGTTTCAGCTCCTTCAGGTATTTGTGCGGTGGGTCGCCGAGGTCGAGCTTGCCTTCGGCCGCCAGCAGCAGCGCCATGGTGACGGTGAACTGCTTGCTCACCGAGGCGATGCGGAAGCGCGTCTGCGCCGTGATCGGCACGTTGTGCTCGATGCTGGCGAGCCCGTAGCCCTTGCAGATCTCGACCTCGCCGCCCTGGGCCACGGCGACGACGGCGCCGGGCGAGCCGGGCTTGGTGTAACGGGCGAACTTCGCGTCGATGCGGCGTTCGAGCGACAGGAAAGCGATCGATTTCGACATGAGGGCCATCCAAGCCAAGCGGCTCGCGCTTGTAAAGCGAAGCCGCTACCGTGCGCGAACACAGGAGGAACGGCATGGAGCGGCGATTCGTCAAAGTCGAGAAGGGGCTCGGCCCGCAGGGCCGCATCGCCGTCGTGCGCTTCGATCGCGGCGATGGCATCAACGCGTTCTCCTACCAGGCGATGCGCGAGCTGCGCGACGTCACGCACGACTTCGAGGACGATCTCGACACCACGGTGGTGATTCTGACCGGCTCGGCGAAGGCCTTCTCGGCGGGCTTCGACCTCAAGGATCCCGAGGGCCGCCTGCGCGACACCGCGACCATCGCCGAGAAGATCCATCGCCAGCGGCTCGGCCCCAAGATGTCGCGCGCCTGGCAGGACATGGACCAGGTCACGATCGCGGCCATCGAGGGCCATTGCGTCGGCGGCGGCGCGGCGCTGGTCGTGTCGCTCGATTTCCGGTTCTGCGGCAAGGGCGCACATTTCCGCATTCCCGAGGTCGAGCTCGGCATGAACATGAGCTGGGGCTCGATCCCGCGCATGATCGCGCTGATGGGACCGGCGCGCACCAAGCAGGCGGTGATCCTGGCGTCCGACCGCATCTCCTCGGCCGACGCGCTGGAGTGGGGGCTGGTCGAGACGGTGGCCGAGGACGGTCAGGCGCTGGCCGCCGCCATGGCGTTCGCCGAGCGCATCGCGAAGCAGCCGCCGATCCCCGTGCGCATGACCAAGGCCACGGTCAACCGCTTCACCTACGCCCTGCACGAGCTCGGCTCGCACATGGACCCCGAGCAGAACGTGCTGACGGGCCTGACCGAGGACTACAAGGAGGGCACGTCGGCCTTCCGCGAGAAGCGCAAGCCGGTGTTCAAGGGGCGGTAGCAGCCGTCGTCCCGAGCGAAGCCGAGGGACCTTGCTTCAACGATTTGCGGTTTTCCGTGGAGAGAAGGTCCCTCCGCTCCGCGCTGCGCGCTCCGGTCGGGACGACGGGAGCTAGGCGATCTTCCTTGTCGGCAGCTGGTCGATGATCTTCTGGCGCGCAGGATCGTCGAGCATCATCCAGCGGCCGATTTCCTCGACCGTACGCTTGCATCCGAGGCAGAAGCCGCTCTTGGCGTCGACTGTGCAGATGCCGATGCAGGGCGACATGACTCGTCGCAGAGGCGGCGGTCCGTCACCCATTCGCGCCACCCATGGAGCTAGGACTTCTTGCTGAGTTCCGCGAGCTGGGTCTGCAGCTCGTCGAGCTTGCGCTTGAGGTCGTCGATCGCGCCCTCGTTCGCGGGGACCTTGGCTGCCGGCGTCTCCGGCTTGGCCGGCGGCTCCTGGCCGTTGGCAGCCGTAGGCGGCGCCTGTCCCTGCTGGAACGGATTGAACATGCGCATGGCGTGCTCGAACATCGCCATGTTCTGCTTGCCCATCGCCTCGAACTGCTGGAACGGATTGAAGCCGAACGCATTCTGCAGATACTTGCGCATCTGCTCCTGGTTGCGCGCGAACTGCGCCATCGACATCTCGAGATACTGCGGCACCACGCCTTGCAGGCTGTCGCCGTAGAACGAGATGAGCTGGCGCAGGAACGGGATCGGCAGCAGCGTCTGCCCGCCCTTGCTCTCCTCCTCGAAGATGATCTGCGTCAGCACTGGTCGCGTGATGTCGTCGCCCGTCTTGGCGTCGTAGACCACGAAGTCGGTCTTCTCCTTCACCATCTGGGCCAGATGGTCGAGCGTCACGTACGCTGATGTTGCCGTGTTGTAGAGCCGCCGGTTCGCGTACTTCTTGATCACCACCGGAGCGGCTTTGGGTCCGCCGTCGGATCCTGCCTGATCGGCCATTACGCTGCGCTCCTAGCGGACGCGAGTGAACATCCGTTTATATCGAGGTCGCCACCTTAGCGCCGATGCCGCAGTGCGACAAGAAGCGGTTTGCGCGTGCGAAAGATGTGTTCGGTCGAAGATCATCATCGCCGATGGGCTATAGTCGCACCATGGCCCCCGAAAACGACGATGCAGGCGATTTCGACAAGCTCGCCCGGCGCTATCTCGATCTCTGGCAGAGCCAACTCGCCGGGCTCGCTTCCGACCAGGCGTTGACGGAGCAGATCGCCCGCCTTTTCGCTGCCGCGAACAGCCAGATCGCCAGCGCCCTGCAAGCGGTCCAAGGAGCACCTCATGCAGCCCAGACTGGGACCCCGTCCGCTGCCCCTGCATCTGGGCACGGCCCTGATGACGTGGGCGAGCTCAGAAAGCGCCTGGAAGCTCTGGAAGCCCGGATCGCCGAGCTCGAACCCAAGCGCGATCCCTGAAGCGATCGCCGCCCTTCTGCCGGAGATCGCCGCCCTCGAGGCCAAAGGCTGCGCCGGCACGTTCGAGGGCGCGCTCCAGCGCGAGATCGCCCGTCGCATGGATCGGCTGGCCGAGGCCGTGCTGGCCTATCGCCGGCACCCGTTTCGTCGCGACCTCGAGAATCCGCCGGCGGCATGGAGCGAAGGCAACACGCGACTGCTCGATTATGGCGCCACGCATCGCACGGCCCGCGTGCGCGGCGCGCGCGCGGTGCTCGTCGTGCCGTCGCTCATCAACCGGTGGGAAGTGCTGGACCTCACGGCGGAGAAGAGCCTGCTGCGGGCGATGGCGGCCGCGGGGCTGAGGCCCTACCTCGTCGACTGGGGCACGCCGAATGCCGATGAGCGGCGCTTCGACACGACCGCCTATGTCGCTCGCCTCGAGCGCGCGATTGCCTTCGTCACCAAGCGGGCCCGGCGCGCACCTGCCGTGATGGGCTACTGCATGGGCGGCACGCTCACCGTCGCGCTCGCCGCACGGCAGCCGCGCCGCGTCGCCGGCCTCGCGCTGCTGGCCGCACCCTGGGACTTCCATGCCGACCGCACCGGCCATGCCTTCCTGCTGTCGGCCGGTCCGATGCTGGCGCAGGTCGCAGACCAGGTCGGTGAATTGCCGGTCGACGTCCTGCAGACCTTGTTCTGGTCGCTCGATCCGTGGCTGGCGGTGAAGAAGTTCAGCCGCTTCCTCGGCATGGACCAGCAAGGCGCCGCGGCGCGTGAGTTCGTGCTGCTCGAGGATTGGTTGAACGAGGGCGCGCCGCTGGCTGGGCCGACGGCGCGCGAATGCCTTGTCGGCTGGTACGGCGAAAACCTGACCGGCGCCGGCAAATGGGTGGTGGGCGGCAAGCGCATCGTGCCCTCGAAGATCGCCGCGCCGGCGTTGGTCATGATCCCGTCCGGCGATCGCATCGTGCCGCCGCTGTCGGCCGCGGCGCTGGCCGAGCCGGGCCGTGGCCTCCGCAGGGTGACGCGTCTCGATCTGCCGCTCGGCCATATCGGCATGGTGGTGAGCAGCCGTGCGCGCGAGCTCTGCTGGGCGCCGCTGATCGATTGGTTGATGAATATCCCTCCCAGACGTTCGCAATGACGGCGCAGGATCGCTCGACCGTCTGGCGCCACGTCGCCGTCTGGACCGTGCTGCTCACCGTCTCGGTGTTCGCGCACACCCATGTCGAGCTCGCGAACGAGGCAAAGCGCGGCGCACAGGTCCCTTTCGGTCGCGTCCTTGCCGTCGAGGTTTGCAGCCATATCGTCGTCGCGGCGCTCCTGCCGGCGCTCTATTGGATGCATCGCCGCTGGCCGGTGCGGGACGGCGCGCGCAACATCGCCATCCATGTGGCCGGGCTGGTGCCTTTCAGCCTGATCCACACCGTCGGCATAGCCGCCCTTCGGCTGCTGTGGTTCTCCGGCATTCTGGGCGAAGCCTACAGCTTTCCCCTGACCATCGACCGCCTGATCTTCGAGTTCGCCAAGGACGTCGTGAACTACGGCATGTTGAGCGCCACGACGCAGTTGTTGCGCCACATCATCGACCGTCCGCAAGCCGCTGCGACCGGCGCGGCGACACCCACGCCGACGACGCCGTCCACTGCGCTTCCGGAGCGCTTCGCGGTGCGCAAGCGCGGCAAGGAGATCATGGTCGAGGTGGCCGACATCGACTGGATCGAGGCCGCCGGCAACTACGCCGTGCTCCATGTCGGCGGCGAGACGCTGGAGATACGGTCGTCGCTCACCAAGCTCGAGGGCGAGCTCGATCCCAGGCGCTTCGTCAGGGTCCACAAATCCTATATGGTGAACGTGGCCCGCATCGCCGAGGTGACGCCCTGGATCAGCGGCGACTGGCGGATCCGTCTGCAGGATGGCGCCGAGGTGAACCTGAGCCGCCGCTACCGCCAGCGCTTCGAGGCGCTGGTGCCGGTGCGGAGTTAGAGCGGAACGACCACCGCTGACCCCGAGGTCCGCGCACCGGATGTCCCGTTGGCGCCGCCGGTCGTCCCAGAATGCGCGCCGGTCGTCACAATTACCAAATGGATCAGGCGGTTGGGGGATAGGGAGAGGGCCTCTCAGGAGGTGCCTCATGTCCGTCTCCCGCCGCGCCGACCTCGACTGGCTGCGTGTCCTGGCCTTCGGTCTCCTGATCGCCTACCACGCCGGCATGGCCTGGTCGGGCTGGACCTGGCATCTCACCGGCATCGACAGCATCGACTGGCTGCGCGAGGGCATGCGGTTCGTGAACCGCTGGCGCATGCCGCTGATCTTCCTGGTGTCGGGGGCGGCCATCATGTTGGCGCTGGGGTCGCGCCCGCCGGCCGCATTCGCCCGCGACCGCGTGAAGCGGCTCCTCGTACCGCTGGCGTTCGGCATGGTCGCGATCGTGCCGCCGCAGATCTATCTCGAGCGCCTGCATCGCGGCGAGTTCACCGGCTCGTTCCTCGACTGGCTGCCGCAGGCCTTCCAGGGCGGTCCCTACCCCGGCGGCAACGTGAGCTGGCACCATCTGTGGTTCCTGGCCTACGTCCTGGTGCTCAGTTTCGTCCTGTTGCCCTGCTTCCTGTGGGCGCGCAGCCGACACGGCCGTGCCGCCCTCGACAAGGCCGGCCGGGTCGCGGCACGCCTCGGCTTGCACTGGCTCGCCGTGCTGCCGCTCGCGGCGTCGATCCTGTGGCTGGCGCCGGTTTCCTACAACACCAACGGCCTGATCGGCGATTGGCACGGGCTCGTGTATTACGGCGCGCTGCTGTTCTACGGCGCCTTCCTGTTCGGCTCGTCCGACATGCTCGGGGCGCTGAATCGCCAGCGTTGGCTGTCATTTGCCGTCGGGGTCACGGCCTATGGGGCACTTCATGTCGGCTTCTTCGAAGGCACCGTGCGGCCGACGAACGCCGATGCCGACCGTCCGGCCTTTGCCCTGTTGTCGGCGGTCAACACCATGGCCTGGCTGTTCGCCATCACCGGATTCGCCAATCGCCACCTGGTCGCGCGTCCTCCGTTCCTTTCCGAGGCCACGGAAGCCGTCTACCCATTTTACATCCTGCACCAGACGGTGACGGTGATCGTGGTCTACTGGCTGCTGCGGATCGGCACACCGCCGGTCGCGGGCTTTCTCCTGGCGGTGCTGGCGACGTTCGTCGGCACGTCGGCGATCTATTTCGGCCTGGTGCGTCCGATCGGCTTCATTCGCCCGCTGTTCGGGCTGAAGGTGGTCGATCGTCGCCCGATCATCGTGGGGCGTCCGTCGGGCTGACGATGCCGTTCGGCGTGACGATCATGTCCATCGCGACATCGTGGTCCTGGGGGTAGATGGTTCCGATCGCCTGCTGCTCGAAGCCCACCCCGACGATCCGCGGCCGCCGGGACAGGGCCGCGAGCGTGCGATCGTAGAAGCCGCCGCCATAGCCCAGGCGGAAACAGTGCGGATCGAAGCCGACCACGGGAGCGACGACGATATCGGGTGTCACGACGATGCCCTGCGAGGGCACGGGGATCTTCCAGACTCCCGGCTCGAGCGGCTCGTCACGGCGCCAACTGCGAAAGACCAGCGGCGCATGGCGCTGCGCCACCACCGGCAGCGACCCGACAGCGCCGCGTTCCTCCAGGCCCTTCAGCCACGGCCGCAAATCCGGCTCGCCGCGAAACGGCCAGTAGGCGCTGATGATCCGTCCGGCTACGTCGCCCAGGGCTTGATCGAGCCATGCAACGATCCGCCGTGACAGGCGGCCGCGTTCGGCGGCGGGAATTGCAAGCCGCGCGGCGATCAGCCTTTCGCGCTCGGCCTTGCGCCAGCGAACGACATCGGCGTCCATCGTCCGGTCGCCGGTCAATGGATCGAACTCATGCATGAAACAAGGAGGAGAGGCATACCCTTGCGCCGATTCCGGCGACTCGTTGTCGTTCACGGGCTTCATGGCGCGGTGGCGGCCAAGGCTCGCGCATCTGTCGAGTTCGCCAGCGTGATGTTGGCGACATGCGACGACAGCATGTGATGAAGATCGGCGCTGAGCGAAGCGTCCTCGACCTTGGGAATCAGTTCGCGAAGCTTGCGGACGACCCATCCCTGGCCGCGATTGAGGAAGACGATGCGCTCGGCGATGTCGTCGATCGCCATCGCCTTTTCGTAGAAGGCTCCCATCCGCGGCGAGGCCGCCCCGCCGAGCGCGCGGATCTGGCGCAGCAGCATGGCGCACCAGCGCGCCTCGTCGTCCTGGATGTGCTGCATCAGTTGCACGATCGCCGGATGCCGCGCCTGCCGTGCGGTTTCCAGCGTCACCCGCGCGCCGGCACGCTCCGCCTCGAGAAGCTCGTTCAGGGTCGCGACAAGCTCATGATTGGCGTCATTCATGGTTAACCAGCGTACTCGCCGGCCAAAAACTTGAAAAACGAAGAAAATCGGCCGTTGATATCGGAGAAGTCGATATCAATTTGCGAGCAGGCCCCATGGATACCGAACTGGCGCGGACCTTCCTCACCGTCGTGGCAGCCGGGAATTTTGTCAGCGCTGCCGAGCGGCTGCATGTCACGCAGTCGACAATCAGCGCCCGTATTCACTCCCTGGAGAGTTCGCTGGGGTGCCGGCTGTTCGTGCGCAACAAGGGCGGCACGACGCTCACCGCCGAGGGCCGGCACTTCCAGAAATATGCCTCCACGCTGGTGCGCACCGTCGAGCAGGCGCGTCACGAGATCGGCGTTGCCAAGGGTTTTCGCGGTGCATTGACGATCGGCGGACGGTTCGGGTTCTGGGAGCAGTTCCTGAGCCGATGGCTGGCGGTGCTGCTGCAAAGGGCGCCCGACATCGCCGTGCGCGCGGAGATCGGTTTGGAAGGCGATCTCATGCAGGGCCTGGTCGAAGGTCGCCTGGACATCGCGGTGATGTACACGCCCGAGAGCCGTCCCGGTCTGAAGGTCGAGTTGCTGTTCGACGAACGCCTTGTCCTCGCATCGACCAACCCCCGCGGCAGGCCCGAGCCGGGCCCGGGCTATGTCTACGTCGACTGGGGTCCGGAGTTCTTCGCCAAGCACAGCGCCAGCTTTCCGACCTTTTTCGGCTCGGCGCTCACGACCAACACCGGCTGGCTCGGCCTGCAGCACGTGCTCGAGAACGGCGGCTCGGGGTATTTTCCGATCCGTCTCCTGCGACCACATCTGCAGAGTGGCAAGCTGGCCGTGATTGCGGGTGGGCCGGAGTTCGTCCTGTCCGCCTACGTCGTCTATCCCGCCGACGCCGCGCCTGATGTGATCGCGCCGGCGCTCGAAGTGATTCGGGAGGCCGCTCGAGGTTCCACATGATCGATTCATCGTGCGCGCATCGGCTTGAATACCGCCAGTCGATCCGCATCGGCCGTGATAATGCGCCGCGGAGCCGTCGGCTCGTGAGGGGTGACGACGGCCGGTGGTCCTTGCCGCTGGCGGGGCGCGGCCTATAAAATCTCCGGCAGGGCGGCCCGCAAGGAGGATCACATGGCAACCGAAATCGTCATCGCGAGCGCAGCGCGCACGCCCATTGGCTCGTTCAACGGCGCCTTCGGCTCGGTGCCGGCGCACGACCTCGGCAAGGTCGCCATCAAGGGTGCGCTGGAGCGCGCCAAGGTGAAGCCCGAGGAAGTCGACGAGGTCATCATGGGCCAGATCCTGGGCGCCGCTCAGGGCCAGAACCCGGCCCGCCAGGCCGCGGTCAATTCCGGCATCCCGGTCGAGAAGACCGCTCTCGGCATCAATCAGCTTTGTGGTTCGGGCCTGCGTGCCGTCGCCTTTGGCTGGCAGGCGATCAGGAACGGCGACGCCTCGATCATGGTTGTCGGCGGCCAGGAGAGCATGAGCCAGGCGCCGCACGCCGGCTACATGCGCGACGGCACCAAGATGGGCGAGTTCAAGATGATCGACACCATGTTGAAGGACGGCCTGTGGGACGCCTTCCATGGCTATCACATGGGCAACACCGCCGAGAACGTGGCCCAGAAGTTCCAGATCACCCGCGCCGAGCAGGACGCCTTCGCCGCGTCGTCACAGAACAAGGCCGAGGCGGCCCAGAAGTCCGGCCGCTTCAAGGACGAGATCGTCCCGGTCACGGTGAAGACCCGCAAGGGTGAGGTCGTGGTCGACACCGACGAGTTCCCGCGCCACGGCACCACCGTCGAGACATTGGCCAAGCTGCGTCCCGCCTTCACCAAGGAAGGCGGCTCGGTCACCGCCGGCAACGCCTCCGGCATCAACGACGGCGCGGCGGCGCTGGTGCTGATGACGGCCGACGAGGCCAAGAAGCGCAACATCAAGCCTCTCGCCAAGATCGTCTCCTGGGCGACCACGGGCGTCGATCCCTCGATCATGGGCATCGGCCCGGTGACGGCCTCTCAGGCGGCGCTGAAGAAGGCCGGCTGGACGGTGAAGGATCTCGACCTGGTCGAGGCCAACGAAGCCTTCGCGGCCCAGGCCGTCGCGGTCGGCAAGCAGCTCGGTCTCGATCCCGAGAAGCTCAACGTCAACGGCGGGGCGATCGCGCTCGGCCATCCGATCGGCGCCTCGGGCGCGCGGGTGCTGACGACGCTGCTCTACGAGATGCAGAAGCGCGACGCCAAGAAGGGGCTTGCGACGCTCTGCATCGGCGGTGGCATGGGCATCGCCATGTGCGTCCAGCGCGACTGATCGTTTTCCGGAAGCGCGGGCCTGGAG
>JAEWIV010000203.1 GCA_023386865.1 Pseudomonadota bacterium | reverse complement strand
TTCGACGAGGTCAACGAGCAGGGCGGCATCAACGGCCGCAAGCTCAAGGTCATCATCGAGGACCAGGGCTATCAGGTGCCCAAGGCGGTGCAGGCCTGCAACAAGCTGATCAATCGCGACAAGGTGTTCGCCTTCGTGGCGCCGCTCGGCACGCCGATGAACAACGCTTGCTTCAAGGACCAGTTCGCTGTGGGCGTGCCCAATCTCTTCCCGCTGTCGGCGGCGCGCTCGATGTACGAGCCGTATGAACGGCTGAAGTTCTACGGTGCCGCGTCCTACGTCGACCAGATCCGCTCGGGCATCGAGTACTTCGTCAAGCAGAAGGGCAAGAAGGCCGTCTGCGTGATGTACCAGGACACCGACTTCGGCAAGGAGATCCTGGAAGGCGCGGAGCTCCAGACCAAGAAGCTCGGCATCAAGATCGTCGAGACGGCGGCGCACAAGCCGACGGACCAGGACTTCACGGCGCCGATCACCAAGCTGCGCAATGCCGGCTGCGACCTCGTCGCCATGGGCACCATCGTGCGCGACTCGATCGTGCCCTACGTCACCGCGCGCAAGGCGGGCTGGAACGACGTCACCTTCCTCGGCTCGGCCGCGACCTACGACCTCGTCGTCGGCGCCGCTCAGGGCATGGACGGCTTCTACGGCATGGGCCTCACCGAAATGCCCTACGTCGACAGCAGCGTCGCCTCGGTGAAGAAGTTCGTCGAGGACTACAAGAAGAAGTTCAACGCCGATCCCAACATCGGCGCGGTCTACGGCTACGTCGCCGCCGACCTCACGGTGCAGGGCCTCAAGAACGCCGGCAAGGATCTGACGCTCGACAGCTTCATCAAGGGCATGGAAGCGATCAAGAACTACAAGGACATCTTCAACGGTCCGGCGGTGAGCTTCGGCCCCAACATCCGCCAGGGCGCCAATTCCTCGTTCCTCGCCGAGGTCAAGAACGGCAAGTGGGTCCGCGTGACCGAGCCGCTGGGCTTCTGAGCGCCCTCAGCCAAGGCAAGCGAAACCCGGGTGGGCGACCACCCGGGTTTTTCTTTGGCCGGGCGGATCAGCCGGCCGCCGGCGGCGGCGGCACCGTCACCCGGTTGTCGCGCAGCTTCTCCTGCAGCACCGGGATGCCGGCGGCGTAGTTGCCGTCCTGGCAGTTGGCGATGGCGACGCGGGCATCGAGATCGGCGGGCGCGCCGCCGCGGAAGTTGCCGCCGAGATAGCCGCCGACCGAGCCGACATACTCGGCGTAGGTCTGGCCGAGCTTGGAGCAATAGGCGGCGCCCTGGGCCGCGGTCATGCCGGGCGGCAGCACCGCCGGCTGGGCGCCGCTTCCCGCCATGCCACCGCCCCGCCCCGTCTGGGTGCACGCCGTCGCGACCAGCGTCACCGCGATCCCGATCAATCCCCCGAGCTTCGCCATGCGATCCTCCATTCGCCGCCGAGGCTACTGCAGATGCTTGTCGCCGGCTATGGTCGCGTCCGCATGAGTGGCGAGCTTTCCGGACGGGTGGCGATCATCAGCGGCGGCGCGTCGGGCATCGGCGCGGCGACGGCGGCGCTGCTGGCCGAGGCCGGTGCGGCGGTGATCGTGGCCGACCTCAACGCCGCCAAGGACAGCGTCGGCCGGTTCGTCACGCACGATGTCACAAACGAGGACTCCTGGCAGGCGCTGCTGGCCGACGTGCTGAAGTGCGAAGGCCGGCTCGACATCATGGTGAACAACGCCGGCATCTCCGGTGGCGCGGGCAGCGTGGAGACCACCGACGTCGCAACCTGGCAGCGCGTGCACGCCGTCAACTCCGAAGGCGTATTCCTGGGCTGCAAGTACGCCATCCACGGCATGACGCGGAGCGCGCCGGACAAGCCGACGTCGAAGGGCTCGATCATCAACATCTCGTCGATAGCCGGCCTGCAGGCCGGCGCGGGCTCAATCGCCTACACGGCAAGCAAGGGCGCGGTGCGGTTGCTCAGCAAGAGCGTGGCGCTGCATTGCGCCGCGCAGAAATACGACATCCGCTGCAACTCGATTCATCCCGGCGGCGTCGATACGCCGATCTTCGATCCGCTGTGGCAGCTGCTCGGCCGCGAGCAGGGCAAGGCCCTGATCGACGGGCGCCACCCGATCGGCCGCATGGCCGAACCGCGCGAGATCGGCGAGCTCGTGCTGTGGCTCGCCTCCGATCGCTCGAGCTTCGTCACCGGTGCCGAGATCGCCGCCGACGGCGGCATGACGGCCGGCCTGATGAGGAGGCAGCCCTTTGTCCCGTCTTGACGGCAAGGTGGTCCTGCTCAGCGGCGGCGCCTCGGGCATCGGCGCCGAGACCGCGCGCCTGGTCGTGCGCGAGGGTGGCAAGGCCGTCCTCGCCGACTGCGACGAGGCCAAGGGCAAGGCCGTGGCAGCCGAACTCGGCGATGCCGGCCTCTTCGTTCCGCTCGACGTCACCGACGAGCATGCATGGAACGAGGCGGTGTCGGCCACGGTCGAAAGATTCGGCGCCCTGCACGGGCTGCTGAACGCCGCCGGCGTCGGCATGCCGAGCAACATCGAGGCGTGCACGCTGGCCGACTATCGCCGCGTCAACGACGTCAATGCGCTCGGCACCTTCCTCGGCTGCAAGGCGGCGCTTCCGGCGATGAAGCGGTCGGGCGGCGGCTCGATCGTCAACATATCGTCGGTGCTCGGTCTGCGCGGCGCGCCCTATGCCGTGGCCTACTGCGCCAGCAAGGGTGCGGTGCGGCTGCTCACCAAGCACGTGGCGCTGCATTGCGCGCAGATGAAGTACGGCATCCGCTGCAACTCGGTGCATCCGGGCTATATCGACACGCCGATGATCGCACCCAGGCTCGACCAGCCGATCGGCAACATGAGCGGGCGGCAATGGCTCGAGGAGTTGCATCCGCTCGGCCGCCTCGGCCGCGCCGAGGAGGTCGCTAACATGATCCTGTTCCTGCTGTCGGACGAGAGCTCGTTCGCGACCGGCTCGGAGTTCGTCTGCGACGGCGGATTGACGGCGTAGCGTCTTGGACGGCGGGCCTCCAGGCCCGCTGTCTCATGCGCTAGCGCATCCCGGTGATCGAGGCGCTGACCGCCCTGGGATCGCGCTTGGGCCAGCGGCCGGCCTCGACCTGGACGATGAAGTCGCCGACGATGCGGTTGAACTGATCGGGATCCTCGATGTTGATGGTGTGGCCGCAGTTCGGCATCACCGCCAGCGCCGCCGACGGGATCTCGCGCTTCATCAGCACCGACGGCGCAAGGCAGGGCCAATCCTCGTCACCGGTCAGGATCAAGGTCGGGATGGTGAGGGCCCGCATCTCGTCCAGGAGATCGTAGAGCGAGGGGCGCCGGCCCTGCACGCCGATCTGGGTGTTGGCCGAGCCCAAGGCCGAATGCTCGCCGAGCTCCTTCTTGAACTGGGCGAAGCCGCGCGGGTCCTTGTTCTCGAACTGCACGCGAGTCGGGCCGTAGGCATACCTCTCGGCGAACTTCGCCATGCCCTCGTCCCTCAGCGTCTTGGCCACGGTCTCGACCTCGGACCGGAACTTCGCCTGCTGGTCCTTTTCCGCCCCATAGCCGCAGCCCGCGACGACCAGCGACAGCGCCCGTCGGGGATGGCGGAAGCCGAAGTGCAGCGTGGCGAAGCCGCCCATCGACAGGCCGACGACATGCGCCTTGTCGATCCCGAGATGGTCCATGACGGCCGCGATATCGTCGGTGGCACGGTTCTGGGAGTAGCTTTCCGGCTTCTCCGGCACGTCCGAGGGCGGATAGCCGCGGGCGCCGTAGGTGACGCAGCGGTAGCGCTGACCGAAGTGGCGCATCTGCGGCTCCCACGAGCGGTGGTCGGCCGCGAATTCGTGCACGAACACGATCGGCTGGCCACTGCCGGTCTCCTCGTACCAGAGCTTCACGCGGTCGTCGGTGGTGGCGTATGGCATTCTTTTCTCCGGGTCGGCCCAGACTTTAGATCATATGCCGGTGTCGTGGCGGGATGATAGGCTCGACCCTCATGAGCGAGATCGCAACCGGCCTGCAGAACGCCACGGGCATCCGCAACGGTATTGCCCGCGCGGGTTACGCCTTTGTCGAGGCCTCCGACATGCGCAACGCGCTCGCCCGCTTCGGCACCCTGGCCGACTGGCCGGCCTTCGCCGACAGCTGGAACGATCTCGAGGTCGACACCTACATGGCCGATGGCGGCCGCTACCGCCGCCGCCGGTTCGGCATCTGGGCCGCCGGACGCCAGGGTCCGATCGTGCGCGGACCGCACCAGCCGCACTTCCAGACGCTCGACTACAACCGCCTGAACGGCGGCATCGAGCGCTGGTTCAAGCCGATCACCGAGGAGATCGGCGACGGCGCGAGCCTGCGCACCATCCTGGAATACTGCCGCGCCCTGTTCGGCCGGCTGGCGCCCGACACCACGCGCTGGCACGTCGAGGTCCACCAGTTCCGCATCGAGGCGCGGCAGGGCGAGCACGGCAAGCCCACCCCCGAGGGCATGCATCGCGACGGCGTCGACTACGTGCTGGTGCTGCTGGTCAACCGCCGCAATATCCAGAGCGGCACGACCACGGTGCATGATCTCGACAAGCGCACGCTCGGCAGCTTCACGCTGACCGACCCGCTCGACTCCGCGCTGGTCGACGATGCGCGCTGCTACCACGGCGTCACCCCGGTCGAGCCCGAGAACCCCGCGCAGCCGGCCTACCGCGACGTGCTGGTGGTTACCTTCCGCAAATCGTCATCCTGAGCGCGACGAGGGATCTTACGCCGCGAGTTGCATCCTCGCCGTGGTGCAGCTCACGGCGAAGATCGGGATCGGCTCGCAGAAATCGATCGTGCCCTTGGCGCCCCGGGCCGCCGCCGCGGCGGCGATGAAGGTGCGGATCTCGAAGCCGCCCTGCCCGGCGTTCCTGTAGATCTCGGCATCGGTGTACGACAGCAGCGCCTCGCGATCGTTGGCGGCCCAGCGGGCCAGGAACTCGCGATCCCAGGCCTCGTTGATCTTCCCCGAGTCGGGCGTCGCCGGCCAATGCGAGATGCCGCCGGTGGCGACCAGGGCGAGGCGTTCGGGGACGGCATCCGCCGCCGCGCGCAGCGCCTCGCCGAACGCCCATGCCCGCTTGAGCGGCGCCAGCGGCGGGCCCTGGCAGTTGATGTTGGCCGGCACGATCGGCAGGTCGTAGTCGGGCGTCAGGAAGTGGAGCGGCACGGAGATGCCGTGGTCGAACTTCCATTCCTCGGCGTAGGCGACGTCGACCGTCTGCATCACGCCCTCGATGAGCCTGCGAGACAATGCCTTGTCGCCCGGCACCCTGGTCCGCTTGATGCGCAGGAAGGCCTCGTCCTCGATCGGCCCTTCGTAGGCATCGGCCATGCCCATGGCGAAGGCCGGCATGTTGTTCATGAAGAAATTGGCGAAGTGCTCGGCCGCCACGATGATCAGGGCGTCGGGCCGCGTCGCGCGGATGTCGTCGCCCATGCGGAACAGAGCGCCCTCCAGCGCCTGGCGGGTCTGGGTGTCGGCGCGCTCGGCGCGGGCCGTGATGCCGGGAGCGTGGCTGCAGGCGCCGCAATAGACCAGAGGCATCAGTGTCCCTCCCGTTCGCGCTTCAGGCGGGCATCGTGCGCCTCGACGCCCTCGTAGCCGGTCGCGGCGTAGACGCCCTCGCGCACCGGCCCATGCTTCACCAGGCCTTGGCGCATCGCGTCGAGATAGGCGTTCCACTCGAACTTGTGCAGGGCCGCGAAATGCATCAGGAGCTGGCCGTTCACGCCAAGCACATAGAGCAGGCCGATGTCCGGCTCGACCAGTGCCCGCTTCTCCTCCTCCGTCAGGTCGTACTCGGCCAGCACCGCGTCGCGCTCCAGCGCGTAACGCTCTCGGATCCGCGGATCGCGGTTGATCTGATAGATCAGCTTCTGAACCTGGTAGAGGCTCACATTCACTCCATCTTCACGCCCGAGGCCTTGACGATCTCACCCCAACGCGCGCGTTCCCTGGGAATGAACGCCGTGAACTCGGCGACCGGATTGCCGACAAGGCGCACGCCTCGACCAGCAAACGTCTCGACCATCTTGGGATCTCGCAGGATCTTGGCGGTCTCGGCATTAAGCCTGGCCACGATCTCGAGCGGCGTGCCGGCCGGCGCCACCAGGGCGAACCACGACGAGGCCTCGAAGCCCGGCAGGCCCGCCTGTTCCGCCGTCGGCACGTCGGGCAGGATCGCCATGCGCTGCGGCGCGGCCCAGGCGAGCGCCCGGATGGCGCCGCTCTTGATATGGCCCAGCACCAGCGGCGGGTTGTCGACGAGCCCGTCGATCTGGCCCGCCACCAGGTCCTGCACGGCGGGCGCCGCCCCCTTGTAGGGCACATGCGCCAGCTTGATCTTGGCCGCCTGCTCGAGCAGCACGATGGCGAGATGCGTGGTGGTGCCGTTGCCGGCCGAACCGAAGTTGAGCTTGCCCGGCGCGGCCTTGGCCTTGTCGATCAGGCCCTTCAGGGTCGTCAGTTCGGTCTTGGGATGCACGACCACGATGTTGGGCATGTCGCCGACCACGGTGATGGGCGCGAAGGCCTTGTCGCTGTCGAACGGCATCTTTGCGTAGAGGAACTCGTTGATCGTCAGGATGCCGGCCGAAGCGAGCAGCAGCGTGTGGCCGTCCGCCTCGGCCTTGGCCACGATCTCCGCGCCGATGTTGCCGCCCGCGCCCGGCTTGTTCTCGATGATGACCTGCTGTCCCAGCGCCTCCTGCAGGCCCGGCTGGATTGCCCGCGCCAGCACGTCGGCGACGCCGCCCGGCGGGAACGGCGCGACGATGCGCACGGGCTTGCTGGGATAAGTCTGCGCCCCCGCCGCCGAAGCGACGAGGATGCCCAAGATGCCGAACAGAACGCTTATGCGCTTCATTGTTTCCTCCCTTTGGTGGCTGGAAGCCTAGCCGCCGATCGTCACGCCCGCATCGGCGATGATGGTCTGGCCGGTGATGAAGGCGCCGGCCTTGCCGGCCAGCATGACGGCGATGCCGCCGATGTCGTCGGGCTCGCCGATGCGGCGCAACGGGGCCGTCACCAGGCGCTTCTCGAGATACTTCGGGTCCTCCCACAGCGCGCGCGCGAAGTCGGTGCGCACCAGGCCGGGCGCGATCGTATTGACGCGGATGTTGTCGGGCCCCAGCTCGGCCGCGAGGTTGCGTGCAAGCTGCATGTCGGCCGCCTTCGAGATGCAGTAAGCGCCGATCACCGTGCTCGCGCGCACGCCGCCGATCGACGACACGATGATCACCGAGCCGTCCTTCTTGGCCTTCATGTCCGGCGCGCAGAGATTGATCAGCCAGATGTTCGACAGGATGTTGTTCTGCATGATCTTGGTGAAGACCTCGTCCGGCATCTTGTCGGTCGGCCCGTAATAGGGATTGCTGGCCGCGTTCAGCACCAGCACGTCGACCGGCCCGAGCTGCCGCTTGGTCTCGGCGATGAGGTTCTCGCACTGCGCCTTGTCCGAGATGTTGCAGGGGATGACGATCGCCTCGCCGCCGGCCTTTCGGATCTCGGCGGCCGCCTCCTCGCAGGCCGGCTTCTTGCGCGACGACACCACGACCCTGGCGCCTTGCAGGGCAAGATGCAGGGCGATCGACTTGCCGATGCCCTTGCTCGAGCCGGTGACGACGGCGACCTTGCCTGTCAGGTCGAAAAGCGGCGATGCCATGAAAACTTCCTCCGTGGATGACTTGTCCTGTGTCGCATGAAACGCGACGGGTGGAAAACCGGATGACGCTCGCCTCGTACCGCGCGGGCGGCCGCCCGTCGTCTCAAAGCCGTCCTGCCATCTGCGTCAGCCCCGATGCCACGGAAAGCAGGTCCGAGCCCGACGCCATGCGGGCGGCCGGCGCCGCCTCGGCGATGGCCGCCCGCACAGCCGGTACGCGGCTCGATCCGCCGGTGAGGAACACGGTGTCGATCGCCGTGCCGTCGAGCCCCGCCGCGGCGATGCAGTCGCGGGCCGTTTGGTAGAGCCGGGCCCTTCTCGGGCCGATCGCCTCCTCGAAGCCGGCGCGTGTCGCTGCAGCCGCGAGACCATGCTCGACGAACTCGAGGGTCACAGCGGTCTCGCGCTCGGCGCTGAGCGCGATCTTGGCGTCCTCGACGGCGAAGGCGACACGGTGGGCGAGACGCCTGTCGAGCACCGTGGCAAGCCGCCGGACCTTGTCCGGCTCGCAGGACTCGGCCAGCAGCGCCGCGACGTCGCGCTGGTTCTTGAAGGTGTAGGCGAAGTTGATCGTCGCCCAGGTGGCGAGCTCGTGATAGAGCGCGTTCGGCATCGGCAGGTCCTTCTCGACCAGCCGCGTGCCGAGGCCGAGCAGCGGCATCACGGCAGCGAGGCTGAGCGCGCTGTCGAAATCCGTGCCGCCGATACGCACGCCTGCCGTCGCCAGGATGTCGCCGGTGCGATCGGCACGGCCGCGCCGTTCGGGGCCAATGCGAACAACCGAGAAGTCGCTGGTGCCGCCGCCGATGTCGGCGATCAGCACCAGTTCTTCGGCTTGCACCATCTGCTCGTAGTGCCAGGCGGCGGCGATCGGCTCGGGGACGAAGACGACGTGCTTGAACCCCGACTCACGGGCGATGCGGTCGAGCACGGCTTCGGCACGCAAATCCGCCTGCTCGTCGTCGTCGACGAAGCGCACGGGCCGCCCATGGACCACCGCCGCGATCTCCTGGCCGGCGAAAGCCTCCGCCTTGCTCTTCAGATGGCGCACGAAGATGGCCACGACCTCCGTCAGCGGCACCTTGCGGCTGCCGAGGCTCGTCTTCTCGTCGATCAAGGGCGATCCCAGAATGGTCTTCAGCGCCCGCATCAGCCGGCCCTCGGTCTGGCCGACATAGGCGGCGATCGCGTCGCTGCCGAACCGCACGCCGTGCACTTCGTAGTCGAAGAACACCGCGCTCGGCATCAGGGTCCTGTTGCCCTCGAGGGGGGCCAAGGCGAACGCATCACCCCGGGCAACGCCGACCGCAGAGTTCGACGTTCCGAAATCAAGCCCGCAAGCGATCATCCCGTTCCCCTTCACGTGCAAAGGGGATCTCATCTATTGGGATATTCGCGACGTTGCCAGACTGTTTCTTTTCGCTTAGGCTATCTGCCGATAGCGGGATGTCCGGCGGCGCCGGGCATCCCGTCGTCGTTTGGGCGGGCTGCGCTCAGCTTCGCGCGCGTCCGTCCGCCACCCCCTGCACCACCTTGTCGGCGAGTTCGCCGACCTTGCTGCCGAGATCGGCTTGCGCGACCTCCTCGCGCAGCACACCGGCGGCACTCGACAGGACGTCTCGGCCGGCCCCGACCGCGCCCGCTCCGACGCCACCCAGCAGCTCCTGCTCCTGGCGCGACACCGGCAGCGCCGCACCGACAGCAGCGCCGAGGGCAGCCCCCAAGGCCGCCATCAGGATCGGTTGTTCTTCCAGCAGATGCTTGAGGCTCTGGGTCGCCTCCTCCGCCACCGACTGGGCTTTGCTGCGGGCTTCCTGCGCAAGGCCCTGTGCCTGGTCCTGGCGGTCATGCAGCGTACGACGCCCCTGGTCCACGGCGTCGTGCACCCTCTCACGCGCCGCCGCATAGCCTTCGCTCGCCGCCTCGACTTCGCCGTCGACGCGCTCGCGCAGCGTGCCGACCTTCTGACCGACTGCAGTTGCGGCGCGCTCGGCGGTGTCCAGCACCGCATCGCCGGCCGACGTGGCGGCGGCGGAAGCCGCGCCGGCGGCAGTCGAAGCCGCGCCCTTCATGGCTTGTCCGGCAGCGCTCGCTGCCTGCCGCGCGGCATCCGCCCCGGTCGAGGCAGCACTCTTGAGAGCCGATCCGGCCACGCTCGCAACATCGCCGCCGGTGGTCCGCGTCAGCAGCATGACGAGGCCGGCGCCGATCAGCAGCGCCGGCACAGGATTTGCCCGGGCCTGCTCGCTGAGCGACTTGACCAGGGAAAGACCCGTATCCTTTGCCAGCGCAAGCGCTTCACTGGACAGTGCCGCTGGCGCCACGCCGTGGCGCAGCTGACCCAGTGTATCGGCGAGGCCGACGCGGGCGGCATCGGCATCGCGCTGCAGTCGGGCGGAAGTCGTCATGACAATGTCTCCTTGACCATGCGGCTGTCGGCAGACAGCGAGTCGATCGTGCGATCGGGCGCGAGCGCGGTGGGCTCGAGGCGCTTGTGGCCCATGAGAAAGAAGATCAAGCCGATTGCCCCCGCGCCGCCGGCGACCAGGAGGATGGCGAGGGGCGGCGACAGGCCGGCGACGATCAGGCCGCTGACCAGCGCCTGCAACAACATGCCGAGCGCCACGATCAGCAGGATGGCGCCCACCGCCATCATCACCAGGCCGTGGCGCAAGGCGGCGAACTTCTCCGACAGCTCGGCGCGCGCCAGCCTGAACTCGGCCTGCACAAGGTCGACGGATTGCGCCAAGGCGACCGTAGCCAAGGTGACGACGCCGGGCCGGCGTAGGGGCGATTCAGCGATCATGACAGGTCCTTCATCGGCTCGTATTCGGGGGATGAATCCTTGGCTGCGGCGGGTGCCGCGACGCCCGCCTTGATGACGCGCGAAAGCGCGAAGCCGACCAGGGCCGCGCCGGCAAGCATCACCGCAGGCTGCGAGCGGCCGAACTCGGCCGCCGAGGACAGCAGTTCGCCGACCTTCTTGTCGCGCAGGTCGCCGGCCAGGCGCTCGATCTTGGCGGCTGCGCCGCGGACGTATTCGGCCACCGCCGGCGCGTCGGCCGCGACGGCATCGGCGACTGCCCCGGCCGTGCGCGCGGCTCGGGCCACGCCTTCGGCGCCTGCCTGCCGTGACCTATCGGCGACCTCTTCGGCCTTCTGGCCGATGGCTTCGCCCGCTGCCCGGGCCGCACTCGACGTTTGCTGCTTGATGTCTTCTTCCATGAAGAAACCTCCCGACGCTTGGTCACTGGGGAACGAGCCGACAGGTCGACGGTTGCGGCGAGCAGCCAATAAGGGCCGACGCCGTCCTGACGGGGCGAGGCGAGGTGGCGGATTCGCGGTCTGCCCATGCGCACGGCGCATTTATTGCCGCCTCGGCGACGCGCATAATGGCCCGAGGAGGATCGAGTGATGCAGCCGCAGACGAATCCCGCCGCTCCGCCGCTGGCGCCGCAGACCATGATCGGGGGCGAGATTCCGCTGATCGACGTGTCGGGTTTCCTGGCCGGCACGCCCGGCGCTGCCGAGCGCGCCGCCGGCGAACTGCGCTTTGCCTTCGAGAACGTCGGCTTCTACTACCTCGTAGGGCACGGGGTGCCGCAGCCGCTGATCGACATGGCCTATGCCGAGGCTGCCCGCTTCCATGCGCTGCCGCTCGAGACCAAGCTCGCGGTCAGGGTCGACGAGCACAATATCGGCTACATGCCGATCGCGCGTACGCCGCCGCCCAACGCCGCGGCGCAGGGCAAGAAGCCCAGCCAGAACGAGGCCTACTTCCTGCGGCGGGAGAAGACGCCCGATCATCCCGACGTCGTTTCCAACCGCCGCTTCCACGCGCCGAACAAGTGGCCGGACGAGGCGGCCATCCCGGGCTTTCGCGCCAACATGCTGACCTACATGGCCACTATCGAGGCGTTGTGCCGCAAGCTGGTGCGGCTCTATGCACTGTCGCTCGACCTGCCGGAGACCTTCTTCGACGCCTGCTTTGCCGAGCCGCACATCATCCAGCGCATGTCGCGCTATCCGGCGATCGACGGCGGCGACGAAACGGTCGCCAGCCTGGTGGCGCATACCGATTCAGGCTTCATGACGCTGCTGCCGCCCAACAAGGTGCAGGGCCTGGAGATCAACCTGCCCGATGGCCGCTGGCTGGAGGCGCCGGGCGTGCCGGGCGCCTTCGTCGTCAACGGCGGAGACATCCTGCATCGCTGGACCAACGAGCGCTTCCTGTCGACGCCGCATCGCGTGCGCAACCTGTCGGGCCAGCTGCGCTACGCCGTTCCGTTCTTCTGCGATCCCGATCACGATACGATCATCGAGTGCCTGCCGTCCTGCCAGTCGGCCGGGCGGCCGGCCAAGTATCCGCCGATCAAGATGGGCGACTATGCCCTGTGGTTCGCCGCCCAGCGCTACGAGCACATGGCCAAGGTGCAGACGCCGAGCGAAGCCGAGATCGCGCCGGGTGCACGCGCAACGTCGCGCTGGCAGAGCTGAGCTTCCTCCGAAGCCGATGACCTCGCCTCTCCAGCGGCGGAGCTTTGTCGCCGGCGCCGCGCTGCTCGGCGTAGCGCCAGCGGCGCGCGCAGCCCGGCCGGCCTGGATCGACGCCCACGCGCACGCCTTCGAGCGCGGCCTGCCGATGGCGATAGATGCCCGCTATCGGCCGGACTACGACGCCTCGTGGGAGACGATGCTGGCACTCGCTGAAAAGAACGGCGTCGGCCGCGCCGTGATGCTGCAACCCTCGTTCCTGGGATTCGACAACACGTACCTGTTCAAGGCGCTGCGGGCCGAGCCCGGCCGCTTTCGCGGCGTGCCCTGGATATCGCCCTCGGTCACCGTGACGGCGGACGACTGGGAGACCCTGGCGACGATCGGCGTGCGCGGCCTGCGCTTTCCCATCTACGGACTGCCGACGCCGGAATGGGCCTACTACAAGGACATGCTGGCTGAGGCGAAGAAGCGCGGCTGGCCGATCCATCTCCATGTCGAGAGCAAGCGGCTGCCCGACATCCTCCCCGTCCTGCTCGAGGACGGACACAAGGTGGTGATCCCGCACTACGGCCTGTTCGACCGCACGCTGGGCCCGGCGCGCGATCCCGGTTTCAAGGTGCTGCTGGAGAGCGCGGGTAGCCGCAACGTCTGGGTCGTGATGTGCGGCGCCTACCGCGTCGGCCCCGAGCGCGCCCGCGCGGCCACGTCGATGCTGCTTGGCGCCTTCGGCCCGGATCGCCTGATGTGGGGCAGCGACTGGCCGCACACCGACACCGGCCTCAACCGGGTGACGACCTATCCGCAGACGCTACGCTGGTTCGAGGAATGGGTGCCGGACGAGGCGACACGGCGCACGATCCTGCTCGACACGCCGGCGACGCTGTATGAATTCTAGGATGATTTTCGACCATGAAGACGTCGCCTCCAGCACCAAGGCGACGGCGGCCACATAATCATCACCAACGCCTTGCTTTGCCGGCGCGGTCGGCGGCTGTAGCCTTCGCCCATGCCTCACCTTCGTTTTCCGGCCCTGGCGGCAGCCGCCGTGCTCGCGGCGCCGACGACGGTCCTCGGCCAACCGAAGGAAATGGAACCCAAGGCACGTTGCGAGCAGCTCCTCGCCTATTGGGATCAGCGTTCCGCCAGCAAGAGCGAAGGAGCCGGTGGCTCCGACATGACCCGCAAGGCGGCGGGCCTCGACTGCGACAATCGCCGCTATGCCGACGGCATCAAGCGGATGGAGGATCTGCTGCGGCAGAACCGGTATCCCGTGCCGGCGCCGCAGCCATAGCTCTCCGGAGCGCGGACCTGGAGGTCCGCTCATGTCTTTGCCGGGAGCGCGCCACTCCGTGG
>JAEWIV010000166.1 GCA_023386865.1 Pseudomonadota bacterium | reverse complement strand
CTCTTCAGTCGCGGGATGTCGTCGTCGGGCAGGTCGGGGCGCAGCGGCGAGCCCACGACCTCGCGCGCGCCGCGGGCGGTGTCGATGAAGGCATTGCGCAGACGTTCGAGGGTGCGATCGACGGTGTTCGAAAAGAGAAGTGCCATGCGCCGATTATGTCACGGCGAACGTGTCACTCCAGTGGCACCGCGTGAACGAGGCTTCACTTGTTCAATGTCTGCCACAGGTACCAGCTCGCCACCGTACGGAAAGGCCGCCATCTCTCGCCGGCCTTGGCCAATGCCTCGGGTGAGGGCAGCTTGCGCTTGCGAAACGCCGTCGCATAGGCCTTGCGCAGGCTGTAGTCGCCGAGCGGCAGCACGTCGGGCCGGCCGAGCCTGAACATCAGGAACATCTCGGCGCTCCAGCGGCCGATGCCGCGCACCTCGATCAGGCGCTCGATCAGCGCAGCATCGTCGAGCAGGAGCGCCTCGTCGAGCGTCGGCAGCCGGCGCGTCGCGACCTTGTCGGCGAGGTCGCGCAGCGCCAGCACCTTGGCGCGCGACAGGCCGACGCCGCGCAACGCCTCGTCCGCCGTGCGCTGGATGTGCGCCGGCGTGAAGCCCAGCCTGGCGCGCGGATAGAGCGCCTCGATGCGGCCGTAGATCGTGGCCGCCGCCTTGTTGGAAAGCTGCTGATAGACGATCGCCTCGGCCAGCGCGCCGAACAGGCTGCGCGAGGCCTTCAGCTGCATGCCGAACGGGCCGACCGAGGCGATCACCTCGGCCAACGCCGGATCGGCCCTGCGCAGATGAGCGACGGCGTCCTCGGGGTCGAAGCCGAAACCCGTCATCGCCGCTCGAACAGGGGACCGGCCGAAAGCGCCGCCGCACCCTCGATCTCCAGGATGCGTCGCTTGGTGGCGACACCGCCCGAGGCCGAGAAGCCGCCCATCCTGCCGTCGGCGCCCAGCACGCGATGGCATGGCACGATGATGGCGATCGGATTGCGGCCGAGCGCCTGGCCGACCTCGCGCGATTCGCTGGGCACGCCCAGCCGCTTGGCGATCTCGCCGTAGGTGATGGTCCGCCCGGGTGGAACGGTGCGCGCGACCTCGTAGACCTTGCGGTGGAACTCCGGCGCATCGGCGAGATCGACCGGGACGTCGCTGAGATCGATTGTCTCGCCGTTCAGCAGCGCCAAAACGCGATCGATGACGCGCTGGACGCCGGGCGGCGGCAAGCTCTCGACGGCATCCGACCAGCGCTGCCGCAGGCGCGTGCGCGTGGCGTCGGCAGTCGCCAGCGGCAGGTGGAAGCCGGCGATGCCCTTGGCATTCCAGGCGATGCCGCAGGTCCCGATCGGGCTGTCGAAAAGGGCAAAGGCTTGTGCGGCCATGGCCGCACGGTCCACCTAACCGGTCATCCCGTCAAGTGGACTTCCAGGCCGGCGATTTCAGGCGGCTTGGCGCAGCCGCGCCACCTCGCTCTCGACCATGGCGCGATAGGGCCCGCGGCGGCGCATCAGCTCGTCGGGCGGACCGTCCTGGAGAACGTTCCCACGGTCGAGGAAGACGATGCGGTCGAAGCCGCGCAGGGTCGACAGGCGGTGGGCGATGGCGATCACGGTGCGGCCCTGCATCAACCGGTCGAGCGCCTGGCGGATCATCTCCTCGGCCTCGATGTCGAGCGAGGACGTCGCCTCGTCGAGCAGCACGACCGGCGAGTCCTTCAGCAGCGCGCGGGCGATGGCGATGCGCTGGCGCTGCCCGCCCGACAGGCGCGTGCCGCGATCGCCGACGATGGTCGAATAGCCGCTGGGCAGCGTCTCGATGAAATCGCAGCGCGCCGCTTCGGCCGCCGCCTTGACCTCGCGGTCGGTGGCCTCGGGCCGGCCGTAACGGATGTTCTCCAGGATCGAGCGGTGCAGCAGCGAAATGTCCTGCGGCACGAAGGAGATGGCCCGGCGCAGGCTCTCCTGGGTGATGTGCGCGATGTCCTGGCCGTCGATCAGGATGCGCCCGCGATCGAGGTCGTGGAAGCGCTGCAACAGGGCGAGCGCCGTCGACTTGCCGCTGCCCGAAGGTCCGACGAGGCCTGTGCGGCGGCCGGCAGTGATGTCGAGGGTGAAGTCCTCGAACACCTTGCGGCCGCCGGGATAGCTGAAGGTCACGTTCTCGAACGCGGCATGCGGCATGCGTTCGCGCCGACGCGCCAGGGGCACCGCTCCCGGGTGCTCGCTCATCTCGTGCTCCTGCAACAGCGTGCCGATCGCCTCGGCCAGCCGCGCCATGTGCTGGGTCACATCGACCAGCGCCACGGCGAGATCGCGCGTGGCGTGCAGGACGGTGAAGCCCAGCGTGCAGACGAGCACCACGTCGCCGGCGCTCGCTTGGCCGCGCTGCCAGAGCACGATCGCCCAGGCCAGCACGGCCACGGTCAGCACGATGGTCAGAACGGCATGGAGCAGGCGCAGCCGTTCGAGGTACTGAAGGCTGCGCCGGCGCGCGATCAGCTCGCGGCCCACGGTGCGGTCGAACCGGTTGTGCTCGCGATGGATGGCGCCAAAGGTGCGCACCAGCGGCATGTTGCCGATCACGTCCGCCAGCTCGCCTTCGACCTTGGCGGCGCGATTGGCGAAGCCGTGATGCAACGGTGCGCCGCGCGCCGCGAGCTTGAACAGCAGCAGCATGACGACGGCCGCGATCGCGGTGAGAGCGACCGCCATGGGCACGCTGACGAGGGCGAGGAAGCCGATGGCGCACAGCGTCGCCAGGCACGGCGGCAGTACGTTCCAGATGAAAAGATTCTCCACTGCGAATGCGGCATTCGACGTCGCCGTGACGCGGCCCGTCAGCGTCCCCGCCAGTCGCTGCGAAAAATAATTCGGCGCATGTCCTGTGAGATGACGGAAAAGCTCGCTGCGCAGGTCCCCGGTGACGCCGACGAAGGCATGGCTGGTGATCCAGCCTGCCAGGCGCCACAAAAGGTTGTCGGCGGCGATCAGCGAGACCAGCAGAGCGAAGGCGAGCCAGACCGAGCCGTCGGCCGCGCTGCCGGACAGCACGTCGACCAGGAACTTCACGCCGTACTGCGAGCTGACCGAGCAGGCGACGGCGCCGATCACTGCCGCGAGGATGGCGGCATGCGACGCCGGCCGCCGGCGCACGTAGCGCAGCAGGAAGGCAATCGGCCGTTTGGCGTAGGAACTCAGTCGATCCATTCCGCTCGTCACGATGCTTGGGGGTCCGTTGTCGTTACCGAAGATTCGCCGGACGCGCTGTGACAAAAAAAGGGTTGCCGCCCGCCCACCACATTTCGCGGTCAACACCGGCTACGGTTACACGTGCCCAACCCCGGCCGCATGCCGGGGTTCGTTCGTGTACGGCACAGCGTTCATCAGGAGGCGGGTTTCATGCGAATCGCGCAAATTGCACCGTTGACCGAGGCGATCCCACCGGAACTGTACGGAGGCACCGAGCGCGTCGTTTCCTGGCTCACGGAGGAGCTCGTGGCCCTCGGCCACGACGTCACGCTGTTCGCCAGCGGCAATTCCCGGACGTCGGCGAAGCTCGAGGCGATGTGGCCGCGGGCGTTGCGTCTCGACGACACCGTGCGCGATCCGATGGCGCTGCACATCGCCATGCTGGAACGCGTGCGCCGCCTGGCGGGGCGCTTCGACGTGCTGCATTTCCATCTGGACTACCTGCCGTTCTCGGTGTTCTCGCGGCAGGCCACACCGTTCATCACGACGATGCATGGCCGTCTCGATCTGCCCGAACATCAGACGGTATTCAACGCCTTCGGTTCCGTGCCGGTCATCTCGATCTCCGACATGCAGCGCAAGCCCGTGCCACAGGCGCGCTGGCTGAAGACGATCTATCACGGGCTGCCGGCCAATCTGCTGGAGCCGGGCGAGGCGAAGCCGGGATATCTCGCGGTGCTCGGCCGCATCGCACCGGAGAAGTCGGTCGATCGGGCGATTCGCATCGCCGTGGCGGCCGGCGTGCCGGTGAAGATCGCCGCCAAGGTGGACCGCGTCGATCGCGACTATTTCGAGCGCGACATCCGGCCGATGCTCGATCTGCCGGGTGTCGAGTACATCGGCGAGATAGACGATTCGCAGAAGTCCACGTTCCTCGGCGGCGCCCTCGCCCTGCTCATGCCGATCGACTGGCCCGAGCCGTTCGGCCTGGTGATGATCGAGGCGATGGCCTGTGGCACGCCGGTGATCGCCTTCCCCAGCGGTTCGGTGCCCGAGGTCGTCGAGCACGGCGTGACCGGACTGATCGTCGACAGCGAAGACAGCGCCGTGGCCGCCATCAGGAACCAGCTCGGCCAACTGTCGCGCCACAGGATCCGCGCCCGCTTCGAGGAACGCTTCACGGCGCGGCGCATGGCCGAGGAGTATCTCGACATCTACCGCGGTCTCATCGCCGGCAATCGTCGCCGGCGTCCCGCGTCGGTCAACGGCGCCAAGCCGCTCGACCAGCATCCCGAGGATCGTCATCAAACCGGCATCGATGGCGCGCTGTACGTCGCCGATTGAGGCGATCCGAAGCGGCGTGAGTGGCCTCGTCTCTGCCCAGCTGATTCCACCCGGACAGATCGTGCTCTAATCTTCTCCCGAGCCGGGCCCGAGGGCCGATGCGGGAAGGATGGGAGTTACGAGCGTGGCGGGATTCTGATGGACTCCCTGATCACGGCCGCCGCGCGCGCCCTGGCAACGGGTGATCTTCTCGGCGTCCTGAAGCGCGTCGGCCTGCGCGACGACCCGCCCGCGCTTGCCCTGCGGGGCATTGCGATGGCGCAGCTCGGCGACTTCGACCGGGCCAAGGCCCTGTTGCGGCGTGCGGCGCGGGCGTTCGGTCCGCGGGAGGCGGTGGCCCGCGCGCGCTGCATCGTCGCCGAAGCAGAGATCGCTCTGGTGTCTCGCGACCTCGGCTGGCCGGCCAAGGCGCTCGACATGGCGCGGGCGACACTCCAGGCGCGCGGCGACAGCGTGAATGCCGGCCATGCCCTGGTCCTGAAAGCCCGACGCCTGCTCCTGATCGGTCACCTCGACGAGGCCGAGCAG
>JAEWIV010000546.1 GCA_023386865.1 Pseudomonadota bacterium | reverse complement strand
CCGTCGACCGGATGGGCCGCCAGCTTCGCCGTCACACCTTCGCGAAGCGTGCGCACGCCGTGCGGCGCGTCGATCTCGCGCCTGCGATGCCAGCCCAGCACGGCGGGCGCATCGACCAGGTAGATGCGGCGCACCGCGGGATCGAGGCAGGCATCGAGGAAGGCGCCGGTGCCGACGACCAGCGCCTTCAACGGATCGTCCATGGGAGTAGCGGCATCGATCCTCTCGGCGATTTCGCGCGCCACGTCGCTCGCCACCGCATCGAACAGCGCGCGCTTGTCCTCGAAGTGATGGTACAGCGCGCCGCGCGTGACCTTGGCGCGCCGCACGATCTCCTCGGTGGCGGCGGCCTGATAGCCCTGCTCGGCGAAGATGGTTCGTGCCGCCTTGAGCAGCGCGGCGCGGGTGGCGGCCAGGCGTTCGGCCTGGGTGCGGGGTCTTGACATACATACAACCTGTATCTAAATCGATGACGTTACATACAGTCAGTATGTAAATCCACGAGGAGGGATGGGCAATGCAGCTGAACCAGTTCTACACAGTCCTCTGCACCGATGACGTGGCCGGCACCGCCGCCTTCTGGCAGCGTCATTTCCAGTTCACGCCGGCCTTTCAGTCCGACTGGTACGTCCATCTCACGTCCAAGGTCGCGCCGTCGGCCAACCTCGCCATCCTCTACTGGCGCCACGATTCATTGCCGGCGCCATTCCAGCGCAAGGCGGCGGGTCTGCTGGTCAACCTCGAGGTCGAGGACGTCGATGCCGAGTACGCCAAGGCGGTCGCCGCCGGCCTGAAGATCCATGTCACCCTGCGGGACGAGCCGTTCGGCCAGCGGCATTTCATCACCGAGGATCCCAATGGCGTGGCGATCGACGTCATCAAGCCGATCCCGCCCACGGCGGAATACGCTGCCCAGTTTACGACGCCACCGTCGTCGTAACGTCTCGACTCCCGCGTCCCGGACGATAAGGTGTCGCCCTTCCGTGAATCGGGGAGGACGAGATGGACGTACGTATGGACGGCCGCGTGGCGGCGATCACCGGCGCGAGCACCGGTCTGGGCCTGGCGATGGCCAAGGAATTCGCGGCCTCGGGCGCTTCGGTGGCGCTGCTGGCGCGCAAGGCCGATGCGCTGGCTGCCGCCAAGGCCGAGGTGGCCAAGGCTGCCGGCAAGACCAACGCCAAGATCGAGGCCTATTCCTGCGACGTCTCCAAGGCGCAGCCGATCGCCGACACCTTCAAGAAGATCGAGGCCGAGTTCGGCAAGGTCGACATCCTGGTCAACAATGCCGGCATCAGCCATGCCAAGCCGTTCGAGACGGTGACCGACGAGGATTGGCAGGGCGACCTCGATCTGAAACTGTTCGCCGCCATCCGCACCATCCGCGCCGTGCTGCCGGGCATGCGCCAGCGCAAGTGGGGCCGCATCGTCAACGTTCTGAACATCGGCGCCAAGGCTCCCAATGGCAACTCGGCGCCGACCAGCGTCAGCCGCGCCGCCGGCATGGCGCTCACCAAGGCGCTCAGCCACGAGAACGCGCCGCACGGCGTGCTGGTCAACGCCATGCTGGTCGGCCTGATCGAGAGCGATCAGTGGGTGCGCCGCCACAAGACCGCGGCGGGCGAGGGCAAGACCTACGAGGAGTTCCTGGCCGGCATGGCCAAGGGCCGCATTCCGCTCGGCCGCATGGGCAAGGCCGAGGAGTTCGCCCGCATGGCCTGCTTCCTGTGCTCGGATGCCGGCTCGTTCATCACCGGCGTCGCGATCAACGTCGACGGCGGCGCGAGCCCGGTGGTGTGACCGACGATGTCGCTTTACGAAGCCCTGGTCCTGGTCGTGATGGTGGGTGCCGGCGGTTTTGCCTGGCACCTCTACCGTAAAGACACTCGGCCGCGCGGCCCTGGCGAGTCGCTTCCACCCGCCAGTGGAGAGGGGATGTTCGCACGAACCACCAAGAATGAAGGTGGCAGTCCAAAGACCTGATGGCCGTGATCCGACACCGCTCAGGGTAGATGCTTCAAGATACCTTCAACGGCCATGAAGGCCAGAATGTCGTTCAGCAGGTCCGCCGAACGATCACGCGGCATAGCGCACTTCGTTGAGGATCCGATCGCGCAGTCTCGGCTTCAACCCCTGTGGTGTGGCAAGGTCCACGGGACGTCCGAGAATTTCAGCAAGTCTTTCTCTGAGCGCAGCAAGCTCAAAAAGGTCTGGGGTCCGGTCGAATTCGACGAGGATATCGACGTCGCTGTCCTGTCTCGCCTCACCCCGTGCCACGGATCCGTACACACCCAACCGGCGCACACCCGCACTCGCCAACTCGTGGCGATATGGCTCCATCCTCCTGAAGAAATCATCGGGTGTCATGTTGGGCAGTATACAGCCGTCCGCAAGCATCAAGACAGGTGGGAGGCACCCCTCAGCCCGCCCGGCGTGACGTTCCACTCCCGCCGCAGCTCCTCGAGGTCCTTCTCGACCCAGTCCCACACGTTCCACGTGGGATCGAAGATATCGACGGTCATCTCGGCACCGCGCGCCCACGCATGCCAGAACGCGTCGGGGTCGAGCCCGCCCGTGCCGGCGTGGCCGACGTCGTTCAGCTGCTCGCCGAAATGGAAGAAGAAGATCACCGGCAGGATGTGGCCGCTCATCGGGTTGATCGGATGCATGCCGGCGGTGAAGGTCGAGACCAGAAGCTCGCCGCGGGCGCTGGTGTCGTAACCCGAAATCACGTGCGTGGCATCGTGCGGCGTGCCGAAGCGGGCGTTGAGCGCCTGCGGATCGCCCGGGAACGGGTAGCCGTTCTGCTTGTCGAAGTCCCACAACGCCTTGCCGAAGGTGTTTTGCGGCAGCTTGCCCAGCGCCTCGTAGCGGGCCATCAGCGCGGGGTCGGCGGCGTCTCCGACGTAGGGCCGGATCCAGACGTTGGGATCGAGGCCTTTGGACGAGCGGCTGAGCACGCTGTCGAAATTCTTGCGCCGCATGTCGGCCACGGCCCAGGCGAGATGGCCCGAGGCCGCTTCGACGAGATCGGTCAGATAGTCTTCCTCGACGTCGAGGGCGCGGGCGTATGCGAGCACGCGCGCCAGCTTGGCGTGGTCGAGGGAGCCGTCGACCAACGCCATGATGGCGAGATACTTCACCGCCTCGCGCGCCAGCTCCGGCTTGCCGCGCAAGGTGGAGACGAGATCGGCGGGCTCGATCGCCGGCAACGTGCCGATGTCCAAAAGATCGCGGCGCCGCAGGAGGTAGCGCCCGGCCGCCAGCACGCTCGCGGTGTCGGCCCAGGTGATGGCGTGACCGCCGGCCAGCGCAATCTGGCGCATGGCGCCCAGGATGGCGTCGGCTTCCGGACGGCCGACCTCCAGCATCTGCCGGCCGGACGGCGTTGCCGCGATCGTCAGCGCAACGGCTCGAGGATGCTGACGTAGTTCGCCACGGCGGCGCCGCCCATGTTGAACACGCCGCCGATCCTGGCCTTGGGCAGCTGCAGCGCGCCGGGCGCCGTGCCGGAGAGCTGCATGGCCGTCATCACGTGCATGCTGACGCCGGTGGCGCCGACCGGATGGCCCTTGGCCTTCAGCCCGCCCGAGACGTTGACCGGCAGCTTGCCGTCGCGCTCGACCCAGCCTTCGTGGATGGCGCGCTCGCCTTCGCCGGGAGCCGCGAGGCCCATCGCCTCGTATTCGATCAGCTCGGCCGAGGTGAAGCAGTCGTGGCTTTCGACGAACGACAGATCGAGCAGGTCGAGCCGCGCCGAGGCCAGCGCCTTCTTCCAGGCAAGCGCCGGGCCCTCGAACTTGATGATGTCGCGCCGGCTCATCGGCAGGAAGTCGTTGACCTGCTCGGCGGCGCGAAACGCGATCGCCTGCTTCATGCCGAGCGCCGTCGTGACGTCGGTCAGGATCACGGCGGCCGCGCCGTCGGTCACCGGCGAGCAGTCGGTGCGCTTCAGCGGTCCGGCGACGAACGGGTTCTTGTCCGAGGGATTGCGGCAGAACTCGTAGGCGAACTCCTTCTGGAAATGCGCATAGGGGTTCTTGGCGCCGTTCTTGTGCGCCTTGACCGCGATCTTGGCGAGCGCGTCCGACTTGTCGCCGTAGCGCTGGAAGTAGGCCGAGGTGATCTTGCCGAAGATGCCGGCGAAGCCCGCCTCGATGTTGGCCTCCTCGGCGACGTACGAGGCCTTGATCAGCACCTCGCCGACCTGGGCGGAGTTGAGCTCGGTCATCTTCTCGACGCCGACCACCAGCACGAAGCGCGCCTTGCCGGCGGCGAGCGTGTTCAGGCCCATGTGGATGGCGGCCGAGCCGGTGGCGCAGGCGTTCTCGACGCGCGTCGAGGGCTTGAAGCGCAGGTCGGGATGAGCCTGCAGCGCCAGCGACGAATGGAATTCCTGGCGCACGAAGCCGCCGTTCATGTTGCCGACGTAGATCACGTCGACGTCCTTGGGCTCGATGCCGGCATGGGCAATGGCCTCGGTCGCCGCCTTCACGATCAGCGATTCGCTGGTCTCGCCATCGAGCTTGCCGAACTTGCCGTGGGACCAACCGACGATGCAGGCCGTCATGGAACTCTCCTTCGATACTGACCGGACCCTAGACGCCGCGCGTCGGCGGGTCGAGGCTGGCAGTTGGTATGTGCATATACACTTATATCGTTTGCCGGGCCATGCAAGAGGCTCCGCACTGCCCAAATTCCGCCGCCGGCGCGGTATTGACTGCGGCCTTTCCCGGGAGCCCACTTGCATCCATGGCCGAGAACGCGCCGTCGCCTGAACAACGTCCGAGTCCCCGTTGGCCGCTGATCCTGGGCAGCCTGGTCGGCGGCTTCCTGCTGCTGGCGGCCGGCCTCGCGCTGGGCTGGTACCTGTTCTACCGCCCGATCGTGAATGTCGCGGTGCAGTTGCCCGCGCCGCCGCCGCCACCCGCCCCGCCCGGCCCCGACCAGGCGCAGGTCAAGGCGCTGGAAGAGCAGATCGAGAAGCAGAAGGCCGCCAACAAGCAGATCGAGGACCAGATCGCGCTCCTGAAGGAGCGGCTGAAGGCCGACGTCTGCACCATCAAGGATCCGCTGGGGAAGGGGCCCGCCTCGCCTGCCCCGCCGGGCGCGCTGCCCGAGCGCAAGACCGAGGCGCCGCCCGGCTCCGGCGCTGGTCCTGCAAAGGTCACGCCGGCCGCAGCGTCGATCGACCTGCCGCAGACCGGCGGCAAGGCGGCCAAGCTGCCGCCAGCGAGCCTGGCACAGGCGCTCGAGCAAGCCACCGTCCTGGTGGTGTCGGCCGGAGGCGACAGCGGCTCCGGCTTTTTTGTTGCGCCTCATTACGTCGTGACCAACCACCATGTCGTGGGCCGCGCCGCGCCCGGCAGCGAGGCGCTGGTGCTGAGCAAGCATCTCAAGACCGGCTACATCGGCACCGTCGTCGCGACGTCGCAGACCGGCCAGGGCACCGAGGCGGATTTCGCGGTGATCAAGGTCGATGACGTTCCCGCCGGCGCCGTGCGACCGCTGCCGCTGGCCGCCGAGCCCGTGGCACTGAACGAGGTGGTCGCCGCCGGCTATCCGTCGATCGCCATCGCCCAGGATCGCAACCTTCGGCGGCTGGTGGCGGGCGATCTCAAGGCCGCGCCCGAGGTCGTCCTGACCAAGGGCACGGTAAGCGCGGTGCAGAACAAGGAGCGCAGCACGCCGATGGTGCTGCACTCGGCCGACATCTCGGCCGGCAACTCGGGCGGGCCGCTGATCGACGCTTGCGGCCGCGTCGTCGGCATCAACACCTACATCGTCACCAGCCGGCAGACGACCAAAGCCAACTATGCATTGGGCAGCTCGTGGCTGGCCGCTTTCCTGCGCGGCGCCAAGGCGCCGTTGGATTGGCGTGCCGACAGCTGTGCGTGATCGGGCAAAAGAATCATTTGCCCAACACAAGATGTAGCTTCAATCTAACGCCGCTGCTCAATCATCGGTGCAGGCGGGGGCGTGAAGCAGGCAGTCGGTACAATTCGTTGCGCGGTTGTCGCAATGCTGGCGCTGCTCGTTGCCGGCTGCGACCGCATGGTCGTCCTCAATCCCAAGGGCCCGATCGCCGACGCCGAGCGCGGCCTGATGATCGATGCCTTCACCGTCATGATGATCGTGGTGGTGCCGGTCATCGTCATGGCGCTGCTGTTCGCCTGGCGCTACCGCGAGGGCCGCAACGCCCGCTATGAGCCGACCTGGGCCTATTCGGCCAAGGTCGATGCCTTCGTCTGGCTGGTGCCGGCGCTGATCGTGATCGCCGTCGCCGTGCTGCTGTGGCGCAGCACCCACAAGCTCGATCCCTATCGCGAGATCGCTTCCGCGACGCCGCCGCTCGACGTCCAGGTCGTGGCCCAGGACTGGAAGTGGCTTTTCATCTATCCCGAGCAGGGCGTCGCCTCGGTGAACCAGCTCGCCATCCCGGCCGGGCGGCCGGTCAGCCTGCGCATCACCTCCGACACGGTGATGAATTCCTTCTACGTGCCGGCGCTGGCCGGCCAGATCTATGCCATGGCGGGCATGCAGACGCGCCTGCAGCTGCTGGCCGACCAGCCCGGCAAGTTCGTCGGCCGCAACACGCAGTATTCGGGCGGCGGCTTCTCCGACCAGTTCTTCGAGGTGGTGGCGATGGGCGGGGCCGACTTCGACGCCTGGGTCGCGCGCGCCAGGCAGGCCCCGGCCAGGCTCGATCCGCCGACCTACGCCAAGCTCGCCGAGCGGAGCCGACTCAATCCCGTCGCCTACTACTCGGCGGTCGAGCCGAGGCTGTTCGATTCGATCATCGACCGATACACCGGCGGCCACCGGGTGCATGGCCAGGCGCCGACCGCGCCGGCGCGGAGATAGCATGTTCGGAAGACTGACCATCGAGGCCCTGCCGCTCTACAGCGCCATCGCTGCCAGCGGCGCCGCGATGGTGGTGGGCGGCGCGCTGCTGGTCGCCATCGTGATCACCTGGCTCAGGGGCTGGGCCTACCTGTGGAAGGAGTGGCTGACCAGCGTCGACCACAAGCGCATCGGCGCGATGTACATCATCCTGGCGCTGATCATGCTGCTGCGCGGCTTCGTAGATGCCATCATGATGCGCGCCCAGCAGGCGATGGCGCTGAACAACGGCGGCTACCTGCCGCCCGAGCATTTCGACCAGATCTTCAGCTCGCACGGCACGATCATGATCTTCTTCATGGCCATGCCGTTCATGACGGGCCTCCTGAACATCGCCGTGCCGCTGCAGATCGGGACCCGCGACGTCGCCTTTCCGTTCCTCAACTCGCTCAGCCTGTGGCTGGCCGCCTCGGGAGCGGGCCTGGTCATGATCTCGCTGGTGATCGGCAAGTTCTCGACCGCCGGCTGGACGGGCTATCCGCCCTACTCGGGCATCCAGTACAGTCCCGGGGTCGGCGTCGACTACTGGATCTGGGCGTTGCTGATCAGCGGCGTCGGCTCGACCCTGTCGGGCATCAATTTCATCGTCACCATCATCAAGCGGCGGGCGCCGGGCATGACCCTGATGCGCATGACGCCGTTCGTGTGGACGGCGCTGTGCGCCTCCATCCTGATGGCCTTTGCCTTCCCGGCCCTCACCGTGGCGTGCGGCCTGCTGGCGCTCGATCGCCTGCTCGGCATGCACTTCTTCACCAACGAGCTGGGCGGCAACATGATGAACTATGCCAACCTGTTCTGGATCTGGGGCCACCCGGAGGTCTACATCCTGATCCTGCCGGCGTTCGGCGTGTTCTCCGAGGTCGTGGCGACCTTCTCCCGCAAGCGCCTGTTCGGCTACGAATCGCTGGTCTACGCCACGGCGGCGATCGCCATCCTGTCCTTCACCGTCTGGCTGCACCATTTCTTCACCATGGGCTCCAGCGCCAACGTCAACGCCTTCTTCGGCGTGACGACGATGGTGATCGCCGTGCCGACCGGCGTGAAGGTGTTCAACTGGCTGCTGACCATGTATCGCGGCCGTATCACCTTCCATCCCTCGATGCTGTGGACGGTGGGCTTCATCGCCACCTTCGTGATCGGCGGCATGACCGGCGTGCTGCTGGCGGTGCCGCCGGTCGACTTCCTGATGCACAACACGACCTTCCTGGTCGCGCACTTCCACAACATGATCATCCCGGGCGTGCTGTTCGGCTATCTCGCCGGCTACATGTACTGGTTCCCCAAGGCCTTCGGCTTCAAGATGAACGAGCCGTGGGGCACCGCCGCCTTCTGGTTCTGGATCGTCGGTTTCTACCTCGCCTTCATGCCGCTCTATGCGCTCGGCCTGATGGGCATGCCGCGGCGCATGGAGCAGTACAACGATCCCACCTGGCAGCCCTGGCTGGTCGCGGCCTCGATGGGCGCCGTGCTGATCATGATCGGCATCGCCTGCCTGGTCATGCAGGTCATCGTCTCGATCCGCGACCGCCGGCAGAACGCCGACGTGACCGGCGATCCCTATGACGGCCGGACGCTCGAATGGGCGACGGCCTCGCCGCCGCCGCCCTACAACTTCGCGGTCCTGCCCGAGGTGCGCGACCGCGAGGCCTTACTCGACATGAAGGAACGCGGCGTCACCTACGCGCCGCCTGCCGGCTACCAGGACATCGAGATCCCCAGGAATTCGCCCGCGGGCGTCATCATGGGCGGGCTCTCCTTCGTGTTCGGCTTCGCCATGGTGTGGTGGATCTGGTGGCTGGCGATCCTGTGCGGGCTCGCCATGTGGGCCACCATGATCTGGCGGTCGTCGGACGACGAGACCGACTTCGTCCTGGCGGCCGAGGAGGTCGAGCGCCTGGAGAAGGCGCGCTACCGCGTGCTCGAGGCGGCGAAGGCGGCCCGCTCGTGAACGCCAACCTGACCGCCGTTCCCGGCCATCAGCATTCCGAGGCGTCGCAGGTCCATGCCCAGCGCGAGCTGGGCTTCTGGCTCTACCTGATGGGCGACGCCGTCATCTTCGCCCTGCTGTTCATGACCTACGGCATCATGGTCGGCAATACGGCGGGCGGCCCGACGGGCAAGCAGCTGTTCAACCTGAACAATGCCGCGCTCGAGACCGCGCTGCTGCTGGTCAGCAGCACGACCTTCGGCTTCGCCTCCCTGTCGTCGCGGTCGGGCAACCGTGCGGCGGTGCTGGGCTGGCTCGCCGTCACCTTCCTGCTGGGCGCGGGCTTCGTGTTCCTCGAGATCCGCGAGTTCCTCGGCATGATCCGCGCCGGCGCCGGCCCCGACCGCAGCGGCTTCCTGTCGGCCTTCTTCACCCTGGTCGGCACGCACGGCACCCATGTCAGCGTCGGCCTGATCTGGATCGTGATCCTGAGCGCGCAGGTGGCGATCAAGGGCCTCACCTTGCCGGTGACCTCGCGGCTGTTGCGGCTCGGCCTGTTCTGGCATTTCCTCGACATCGCCTGGGTCGGCATCTTCTCCGTCGTCTACCTTCCGGGGCTCCTGTGATGGAACGGCACGGTCTTGCCACCTACCTGATCGGCTTCGTGCTCGCCGTCATCCTGACGGCCATCCCGTTCTGGCTCGTCTACAGCCACAGCCTGCCGCCGTCGCGCATCATGTGGGTCATCGCCATCGCGGCGGTGCTGCAGATCCTGGTGCATCTGCGCTTCTTCCTGCACATCGACTTCACGACGACGCCCAAGGAGAACCTGCTGGCGATCGCCTTCACCGCCGTCCTGATCTTCCTGATGGTGGGCGGCAGCCTGTGGATCATGGTCGACCTGCATCAGCGCATGGCGACCTGAAGCGACGAGCTATTTCGGCAGGGCGTCGAGCGCCTTCTTGGCATCGGCGTCGTTCTGCGCCGCGGCCTGCTGCAGCCACGTCCTGCCTTTCGCCGGATCGGGCGCCAGCCCGCCGCCGCCCTTGGCCAGCAGCATGCCGAGCTTGCGTTGCGCCTCGGCCGAGCCCGCAAGCGCGGCGCGCTCGTACCAGTCGGCGGCGCGCGCACCGTCGGGTGTGAAGCCGGCTTTGGGCGGCGTCGACAGCGGATCGTAGAACTGGGCGAGCTCGATCTGGGCCGGTGTATTGCCGGTCTCGGCGGCGCGCCGGAACACCAGGAAGGCGGCCCCCATCTCGCCGGCCTTGGCATAGTCGCGCGCCCTGGCGAGCATCGCCTCGGGCGTGGGCCTGGTCGCGAGATACTCGCCGACGACGTCGCGCACGGACCGGCCTGGCGCGCTGGGAACGGGCGTTGGAGCGGGGGCCGGCGCTGCTGCCGGCGCGGGAGGCGCCGCGGCGACCACCGGCTCGGGCTTCTGGAAGTAGGTCGAGTAGACGTGATAGCCGCCGCCCACCAGGGCCACCAAAACCAGCGCCGCGATCAGCCAGCCGGCGCGACTCGACGGTTCCGGCTTCGGATCGAACGCGCGCGAGGCGCGCAGCTCGGGGCGCGGTGGCGGCGGCGTGAAAGGCGGAGCCGGCGCTTCCGGTGCAGGCTCCGGCTCCGGCGCGGGCGGCGGCGCTGGCGCGACCTTCGGAGCCTGGGCGCGGCGCAGGCGCACCGTCTCGTCGTCCAGTCGCCGTGACGGATCGAGCGCACCCGAAGTCAGCATGGCGGGCCAGGCGACGACGGTCGTGCCGACCACGCCGATGTCGGGCTCCTTCACGCGCACGCGAACCGTCGCGATGCCGGCCAGCCGATCGCAAATCTCGGGGCCGAGATGGAATTCCAGCACATCGCGGCGGCGCTCGACGCGCGCCGGCAACAGCCAGGCCTCGGTGCGCCGCCAGCCGTCGTCGGCGAGATGCGAATCGGGTCCCTGCTGGCGCTGGATCGACAATGCCAGCCCGTCGGGCGCCGCGTCGAGCTCGCTCACGCGCAGGACGGCGTGACCGGGTTCGGCCAGGGCTTGTACGGTGGCGCGCACGGGCATCGAAAGGTCAGGCCGGGACGGCGCGCAGGATGGCGCCCAGCCGGTCGTTCTGCTCCGGCGAGATCTCGCGGCCGCCTTCGTAGCCGACATTGTCCATGGCGAGCTGCAGGAAGGCGCGCATCCAGTCCTTGCAGTAGTCGGCGTAGATCGGCTGCGGGTTCTCCGACAGCACCGGCATGCCGTTGACCACCGCAGGCCCTTCGAACACGCGCCGCGTCGGCGAGTTGGGCGGCAGGCCCGGCCGCTGGTCGAGCGGCAGATGGTCGAAGCCCAGCGCGCTGACATAGCCGTTCAACGCCGAGGAGGCGGTGCGGACCTGGCGCTCGGCGATCTCCTCCCACTTTGCGTTGGCCGCGTTCTCGAGCTCGCGCACCTCCTGGCTGAGCTGGTCGATCAGCTTCAGGCGATGGGCGCCCACGATCAGCTCGTCGATCAGCCAGCCGAGATGCTGGCGGTCGACGCCGAAATGCGACAGCGCCTTCTCGTCGGCGCCGACGCGCCGCATGTTCTCCAGCCAGTAGTCGGCGGCCTCGCGGGCGAAGCGCTCGGCGCGGTCCTCCAGCACGCCGGACGGCGGCGCCGAGCGGCCGGCCTCCTCGCCGAAGACGTCGGCGAAGATCGCCCCGAGATCGACGGCGGCGCCGGTCGACTGCGCGACCTGGGCCGGTGGCTTGCCGTTGCGGCCGTTGGCCTCGTCGGAGGAACGCGCGGTGGAGATGCGGAAGTAGATCTCGCGCAGCGCCGAATCGGCGACCTGAAGGGCCGCCATCAGCTCGCCGAACAGCTGCTGCTGGATGCAGGTGGCGAGGCCGCGCAGCACGGTATGCACCAGGTCGCGCTTCTTGGCGCGCGAATCGCCGTCGGCGGCGCTGTGGAAGCCGGCCAGACGATCGACCAGGCGGTGGATCTGCACCTCGAGCTGGCCGCGCACCTGGGCGCGTTTGATCGCCGGATCGCATACCGGGATCAGGCTCCTCACCAGATACGACACGCCGCCGTCGTTGGCCTTGAAGGCCTCGTCCCAGGCGCGCGCCGGGTCGGCAAAATGGCGGCGCACCTCGGCATTGGCGACGAAGTGGCCGCGCAGTTCCCGGGCGCGCTCGGCGAAGGCCTCGGCGATGCCCCGCTCGCGGCCGCCGTCGTAGTCCATCAGCCGCTCGTCGATGACGGTGGGATTGCGCAGCCAGAAGGTGTTGTCGAACGGCTTGCCGTCCCAGTTGGCCGGCCATTCGCCGCGGAAGTTGTTGATCAGCGAGTTGTTGAGGCGGGCCGACCAGCGAAGCTTCCTCGATTCCTCGGTCTCGCCCGCCTTCTGCTCGAACTCGCGGTCCATCTTGGTCAGCACCAGGAACAGCGCGTTCTTCTGCTTGGCGCGATCGGTCGGCGTGGCGCCGATCGTCTGGTCGATCCAGGCCGACATCATGTCGGACAGGTCGCGGACCTCCTGGTTGCCGTCGGGGACGCAGAGCAGGATGGCCGAGAGCTCGCGCTCGGCCGAGTAGCGCTGGAAGAGATAGGCGACCTTGCCGCGCAGCAGGAGCTCGCGCAGCGGGTTGGCGCCTTCCGCCACGCCCTTGGCCTTGGCGACGTCGCCGAGGTTGGCGAGCTTCAGCCGCGAGCGCGCGCCCGGGAAGTCGAGAAGGTCGGTATGATCGAAGAAGTCCCACGGCTTCTCGGCGATGGCGACCGAAAGCTCGGCGGTCAGCGCGCAGATCAGCGAGCGCGGCAGCTCGGCGTCGGGCAGGGCGCGGCCGTCGGCATGCTTGGGCCGAACCAGCAGCGTGTCGGCGTCGTCGGCGCCGAGCTTGTCCAACGTCAGCACGTCGACGATGCTCTTCTCGCGCGGGATCAGCGCATCCATCCCCAGCGCCGCCTCCGGCGCGAAGGAGAGCTTCTGCAGCCCGTCGTAGAGCGTGAGGTAGAGGTCGGTGAAGGGCTGGAAGTCGTACCACAGCACCGACCACAGCCGGGCGCGGTCGTGGCCCGACAGGCGCGGCGCGAGATCGATGGCCTCGCGCCAGAAGTCGGTGCGCAGCTCGGCGGTGACGCCGGCGAAGAAGGTGTCGAAATATTCGATCAGATCGAGCACGTCGTCGGAATCGAGGTCGCCGTAGGGCTGCAGGGCGGCCTTGGGACGCAGCTCCGCCAGGCGCTTGCGGATGGCCGCCCCGTCGGGCCGCTCGAAGGCCGCCTTCTGGTGGTCGAAGTCGAGCAGGAAGGAGTTGCCGAGGATCTTCACGATGTCGGTCTGCGTCAGCAGCCGCACACGCACCGGGAAGCCCTTGTCGCCGGCGCTCAGCCCGAGGCCGAAGCGCGTCACCAGGCCGGTCGATTCGCGATTGCCCGGCGGATTGATCTCGCGCAGGAAGTCGTAGCTCTTGTCGCCGAAGCGGGCCTGCATCGGCCGGCCGTCGCGGCTGGCCAGGATGGAGACGAGATAGCTCTTGCCGGCCTGGCTCGGCCCGAACACGCCCACGCACATGCGCCGGCGCGCCGCGCGCGCGAGCTTGCGGCTCTGGTTGCGGACCTTCTGCAGCTCACTGATCAGTGACGGCGCCTGCTGCGCCACGGTTGGCGATTCCGCGGCGGCGCCCTTCAGCCACGCCACGCCTTCGCTGGCGGAGACCGCCAACGCTTCGCAGTCCTGGGCCAGCTTGAGATCGACGGTGTCCATACGCCTTTACCCGGTCTTGAGCATGCCCGTGTCGAGCCAGTAGCCCTCTCGACGCGGCAAGGTTTGCAGTCGAAGCGTCAGGCGATCGAGCGCGACGGCGCGGCCGTCGCGATTGGTCACCTGGCGCAGGCGAAAGCGCTCGACGTCACCCGAATCCTTGTCCTTGGGCTTCACCCGGGCCAGCGCAATCTTGAA
>JAEWIV010000544.1 GCA_023386865.1 Pseudomonadota bacterium | reverse complement strand
CTCAGGACGACGTGAAGAGGGAAGAATGAACGATCTGGTATTGAAAGGCGGCCGCGTGGTCGACCCCTCGCAGGGCCTCGACAAGGTGACCGACATTGCCTTCGCGAACGGCAGGGTCGCGGAAATCGGCGACAATCTCGCGGGCAAGGACGCGCGCAACGTCGCGGGCAAGATCGTTGCACCCGGCCTGATCGACTTGCACACTCACGTCTACTGGGGCGGCACGTCCCTCGGCGTCGAGGCCGAGGTGCTCGCACGCACCGGCGGCGTGACGACGTTCATCGACGCCGGCAGCGCGGGTCCCGGCAACTTCCACGGATTCCGCAAGCACGTGATCGAGCCCTCGCCGGTCCGTATCCTTCCGTATCTCAACGTCTCCTTTCCCGGCATCTTCGCCTTCTCCAAGACGGTGATGGTGGGTGAGAATTCCGACCTGCGCCTGATCGATGCGCGGGAGGCGGTGCGCGTGGCGCGAGAGCACAAGGACCTGGTGCTGGGCATCAAGGTGCGCGTCGGCCGTTCGGCCAGCGGCGATTCCGGCGCCAAGCCGCTCGACATCGCCCTCGAAGTCGCCGACGAGCTCGGCCTGCCGGTGATGGCCCATCTCGACAACCCGCCACCGTCGCGCCGCGAGGTCGTCGACCGGCTGCGGCCCGGCGACATCCTCACCCACTGCTTCCGGCCGTTCCCCAACGCACCGGTACGGGCCGACGGCAAGGTGCGCGAGGAAATCCTGGCCGCACGCGCGCGCGGCGTGATCTTCGACATTGGCCACGGCGGCGGCTCGTTCGGCTTCGGCACGACGCGCGCCATGCTGGCGGCCGGCTTCCTGCCCGATGTGATCTCGTCGGATGTCCATGTCATCTCGATCGAGGGCCCTGCGTTCGACCTGCTGACCACGATGTCCAAGTTTCTGTGCCTGGGCGTCGACCTGCCGACCGTGATCAAGCTGTCGACCGGCAATGCCGCGGCTGCAATCAACCGTCGCGACGTTGGGACGTTGAAGGTCGGTGGGGTCGGCGAGGCCACTGTGATCGAGGAGGTGAGTGGCAGCTTCGACTACGCCGACTCGATCGGGGAACGCATGACCGGCACCAGGCGCCTGCTTGCGGCCGGCGTGGTCCTCGCGGGCCGTTGGTGGCACCCGACCTGAGGGATCATCGTCCCATGAACGATCCGAAACAGTTCGCATCGCCGGCCTGTAGCGCCGAGGAAGCCGACGACGTCTACATGGGCTTTGCCAGTCGGGCGGAGGTTGTGGCCTTCCTCAAGGAGCTGGACGCGGCCGAGCGCGCGGGCCGTCCACATGGGGAAATGCTGCGCCAGATGCTGCCCCGCATACGCGACGACGTCCTGCATCGCGAGCTCAGCGCCAAGCTGCACGCGCAAGAATCTTTGGAATCAAAGCGTTAGGCTCTGGATAACTTTTTTCGAGAAGGTGCCGCAACTTTTTCAGGCCCGCTGTCGTTGAAAACGCATTGGTCGGGTACCGGTATCGCCCTGCCCCCGCTCAGCGATGCCACTCTCCCCGCCCGACTATAGCCCGCCTCCCAGGAAACTCGGAGGCGGGCTGCCTGATTCAGGGGGCATTCCATCAACGGCTGACGAGATAGGCGACGGCGAACAAGCGATCCGGGTCGGTCCACGTCCGGGCAACGGCAAAGCCGGCGCTCCGCGCCAATGCGGCGATGCCGGCATCGTCGTATTTGTAGGAATACTCGGTATGGATACGTTCGCCTTCGTCGAAGGCGAACGTGCGGCCTGCCACCGTAACTGTCTGCGGCCGAAGGCTGCGGAAGTAGATTTCGATGCGTCCTTCGACCTCGTTGTAAAATGCCTCGTGAGCGAAGGCGGACAGGTCGAAATTGGCCGCGAGCTCGCGGTTCATGCGCCGCAACAGGTTCAAGGTGAACTGTGCAGTGACTCCCGCGGAGTCGTTGTACGCATCGTGCAGCCGCTGCGGATCCTTCTTGAGGTCGGCGCCCACCACCATGGCCCCTGCTGCGCCCAGCACGTTGCGCGCCCGGAGCAGGAATGCCTTCGCTTCGGCCGGCGTGAGGTTGCCGATGGTCGATCCCGGGAAGAAGCCGATGCGGCGCCGCGCCTCGCCGAGATCTACCGGCAGATGGGCGAGCGCCATGTAGTCGGCACAGACCGGCTCGACCCGGAGGCCGGGATAGTCGCGCCGCAGGCCATCGACTGTGGTGTCAAGGTGCCGGCGCGAGATGTCGATCGGCACATAAGCCGCTAGGTCGTGCATGGCCTCGATCAACAGACGCGATTTCACGCTCGAACCACTGCCGTATTCGATCAGCACGCAGCCAGGTCCAGCCATAGCCGAAATGTCGTCCACGCAATCGCGCAAGATCGCGGTCTCGACACGCGTCAGGTAATACTCCGGCAACTCGCAGATTTCGTCGAACAACGCCGAGCCGCGCTCGTCGTACAGGAATTTGGCGGGGATGGCGCGCGGATACCGCGCCAACCCCGCCAGCACCGCGTCCTCGAATTCTTCGCGATCGTCGTTGTCGGCGTGCGAGAGGATGAGTGGCGAACCGTTCATCGGCGATCCTCCGCGAGACGAATGCCACCGAACATCCAACGGGCGTCCGGGGGGAAGAAGTTGCGATAGGTCGGGCGCACGTGGCCGGCTGGCGTCGCCAGGCAACCGCCACGCAGCACCATCTGGTTGGCCATGAACTTGCCGTTGTATTCGCCGATGGCACCGGGCGGTTCGCGATAGCCGGGATAGGCGACGTATGGACTGGCGGTCCATTCCCAGACGATACCAGTGCCCTGGACCGCCGACGCGCCGCTCTCCCACTCCGCTTCGCGAGGCAGGCGCTTGCCTGCCCACTTGGCGAAAGCCGCCGCCTCGAAAGCGCTGACATGGCAGACCGGGGCCGCGAGGTCGAGAGGTTGCAAACCCGACAGCGTAAAGACGTGCCAGTTCGTCCCGTCCTTCTCCCAGTACAGCGGCGCGGTCCAGCCACGCTGGCTCACGCAATCCCACCCGGCCGAAAGCCAGAACTCCGGCCGCCGATATCCGCCGTCTTCGATGAAGTCGAGATACTCGCCGCAACTGGTAGGTCGCGAGGCCAGCGCGAACGGCTCCACCCATACACGATGGCGCGGCCCTTCGTTGTCGAAGGCGAAGCCCTCGCCGTCGTGCCCGATCTCGACCAGCCCCCCTTCGAGGGCCCGCCAGGCCAGCGGCGTCACCACGCCCTGCGACGGCGCGGACGCGCGATAGGCAGGTTTCAGCGGATTGAGCGACAACAGGTGCTTGGCATCCATCAGGATCAGCTCCTGGTGCTGTTGTTCATGATGCAGGCCGAGCTCGACGAGCGCGTCGATGTCGCCGTTGCTGCGGTCGAGCAGCGTCACCATGGCGTCCGACACGTGCTGCCGATAGGCCATGACCTCGGCGACGCCCGGACGGGTGAGCATTCCGCGCTGTGGTCGTGGATGACGCGGCCCGACGGCTTCATAGTAGGAGTTGAAGAGATACTCGTAGGCCGGGTCGAAGGCGCGGTAACGAGGCGCATTCGGTCGCAGCACGAAAGTCTCGAAGAACCACGTGGTGTGCGCGAGGTGCCATTTCGTCGGACTGGCATCGGGCATCGACTGGACGGTCTGGTCCTCGACCGACAGCGGCGCCGCAAGCTGCTCCGTGCAAGTGCGGACCTCCACGAATTGCTTGCTGCGGGAGCGGTCACAAGTCTCCACGTCACGCGCTGTCAGGCTGGACACGGCACCTCCGCCCTGTCGGCAAATCCCGGCCACGATAGCCGGTTGCAATGCCGTGGTCGTACACTCACTGTGGACATGCTCGAACGTAGGGATACAAGTGCCGATTTGCGAGATCGATCCATGGCGCACTCAATATTTTGAGAATGTGCCGTGCCCAGCGGACGTTTTCATTCCGACTGAGGACAGCGACGGCTGGCTGTGGAACCCGGCGCATCGCTGGGTCTACGACAAGCTTGCGGTGGCGCTCAGTCAGGACATGGCAGCAGCGCCGCACGGCATCGCGCCGCAGAATTATCCGGTGTTCTCCAAGCCGATCTACAACCTCAAGGGAATGGGCGTCGGCAGCCGGGCGCTCCTTTCGCCCGACGACTACGCCGACGCTTACCAGCCGGGGCACTTCTGGACGACCCTGCTCGAGGGGGATCACGTCAGCAGCGACGTCGCGCTGGTCGATGGCGAACCGCAGTGGTGGCGCCATGCGACTGGTGTTGCCGGCGGTGCTGGCACTTTCGATTATTGGGAAGTGCATGCGGCGCCGTCGCCGCCGGTGGAGCAGTGGTGCGGTGCCTGGTGCAGGACGCATCTCAAGGGATACACTGGACTGCTCAACCTCGAGACCATCGGCGGGCGCATCATCGAGGTTCATCTGCGCTTCGCCGATCAATGGCCCGACCTTTATGGAACCGGCTGGATAGAGGCGATCATTCGTCTTTATGCAGAGCGCCGGTGGCGCTTCGAAGACCCGGCGCGCCGTACCGGATACAGCGTGGTCCTGTTCGCATCGCACGGCTTTCGTTACCGGCATCCCCCGCCCGAACTACAACGGAAGATCGCGGCTGCCGCCGGCATTTCGAGCCTGCAGATCACTTTTCACGAAGGTCTGCCGCCCGGACGGCATGCG
>JAEWIV010000485.1 GCA_023386865.1 Pseudomonadota bacterium | reverse complement strand
AGTCCGTGCGAAGCCAGCGCCAGTCGGCGTCGTTCAGCAGCGCGTCGACCTTTGGTTGGTGGTCGGGGTTCCAGTAGTCCACGCCGAGCTCGTTGCGCCACTTGGCGATGACGATCAGCGGGATGCGCGCCACCAGCCGCACGTCGCGCGCAGTGTTCCAGGGGTCGCAGTGGTTGCGGGCCTCGCGGTTGAGGTCGAGCAGCGCGTCGACCTGCTGCGAGGCCTTCTGGGCCCAGTTGCCCTCGCCGTCCTCGAGCCACCAGTGGGCGAGGCCCGTCACAGGATCGAAGCCAAGAAGGCGCTGGCTCATTGCACGCCCTCCCCGGCCGCCGGCGTGGTGATCTCCGCCTGGTCGCGGTCGGCCAGGAAGCGGGCGAGGTCGGCGGGCGCCTCGAGATGGGTTCGCCGCAAAACCTTGGAGGTGGAAACGTTAGATGCCGCCCAGCCGGCTACAACGTTTCCGTCCGGGCCGAGCGGCAGGTAGACGTGGTCCGCGGTGATGACGATGCCCGTCATCGCGGTGGAGGCCGGCGCGGCGGGCGCTTTGCGCGGCTTGATCGACTTTGCATTGGCATCGGTCATGGGTGGCTCCTTGACCCCTCCGGCCCTTCGGGCCACCTCCCCACGCGCAGCGTGGGGAGGCAGGGCTTGTCGTCAGGTCAGGTCGGCGACGATGCCGTTGCCGGCCTCGTTGCGGCTTTCGAGGGTGACCTCGCCGATGATGTGGAACTTGCGGGAGTCGCCGGTCTTGGCGAGCTCCTCCTTCTTCCACTTGCGCAGCCACAGGAGGCGCCACAGCGAGGGATCGATGACCTCGATCTCGCGGCCGCGCACGTAGCGGCTGGCCATGGCGCTGAAGGTGCCGAAGTCCGAGACGTAGCGATCGACGGCGCCGATCACGGTCGCGGCCTTGCCCCTGGGCTCCTGGTACTGGGTGGCGATGCCGGTGAAGGCCGAGAAGGCCTGCTTCTGGGTGGCGCCCATCAGCAGAATGGTGGGCCTGCCGCCGGCGGTCCAGGCGCCGCGGATGACAGTCTTCAGCAAAGCCTCGGTCGAGGCGCGCTGCGTGCCGTCGGTCGGCGCCACGGTGTTGCCCGCGGTGAAGCCGCCCGAGGCGCCGCCGACGCCGCGCGAGACGTTGCTCACGATCCAGGACTCGAAGCCGCCGAGCTTGCGCGTCACCACGCCCGACTGGGCGATCGAGGCCTGGTTCTGGCAGGCGATGGCCTCGAGATCCATCTTGGCGCGGCGGCCGGCCAGGGCCGTCTGGTAGCTGATCTCGCTGTCGCGGCCGGCCTTCTTCACCGCCTCCTGGGTGTTGGAGATGGTGAAGGGCTTCTTCAGGATCTGCGTGCGGTTGCCCACGCGCACCGTCGGCGTGATGGCCGCCGCGGTCGTGTCGTCGCCTTCGAGGTTGGAGTTGTTGGTGTCGGCATTGCCGAGCGCGTCCAGCTGCCATTCCTCGTAGGTGGCATCGGCATCACCCGAGCCGATCGTGCTGATGAACGGCGTCTCATCCTTGTTCAGGATGGTGATGATGTCGTGCAGCGATTCGCGGTTGCCCACGGCGCTGTTGGTGATGAAGGTATTGGTGGGTGCAGCCATGCGCTGCGGTCCTCCTCCGGGTTGGGGTGGTGCGGTCTGGTTACAGACCGCTCAGTCGGATCAGCTCGGCCGCATCGGCGATCGAGGACCCTCCGCTCTGCCGGAACCGTTCCCCCGCTTGCCGGATCGCCTCACCGTTCCGGCTGCCGGGAGCGTTGCCCGGTCCAGGATCGATGCGGGTCGGTGTCGGCCGGATGGCCCCACCCTGTTTCGCTCCCTGGGAGCGACGCAGGGCTGCTTGAGCTCGTTCGAAGCGCATGGCGCTCAGCGCCAGCTCGATGACGGGCGCTTCGTAAATGGCGGCGATGCGATCGGCCGGGATGCCCTTGTCAAACAAGAACCGACTCAGCTCGTCGTAGGTCTGGCGGGCCCGCTCGGGGCCGAAGTAGTCCGGAAGTCGCTCGGCGAGCTTGGCGTGCTCGGCCTGGCGGGCCGCCAGCAGCTCCTGCTGCACCCGCTCTTGGGCGACGGCGATGTCCGCTTGGCCACGGCGATCGGCGTCCGACAGCAGCGCCTCTTCGTCCTGGCGCTGCTTGACCAGCCGCTGCACCTCGGCGGGATCCTTCTCGGCCAGCGCCTTCCAGTCGACGCCGGCCCAGCGGTCGACGAAGGCCTGCCGAAAGGCGGGGCCGTTCTGCTGCCACCAGGCGGCCGAGTGCTCGGCCGCGGCGCGCGCCGCCTGCGTTGCCCGCGCAGCTTCCTCGCGGACCTGCGCCACTTCGCGGCGCTTGCGCTCGCCATACTCGAAGCGTCTGCGCTCGTACTTGTTGATCAAGGTTCGCAGGCGTTCGGGCAGTTGCGACCACAGCGCCTTCTCCGCGGCGCGCCAGTAGTCAGGCGGTTCATCGACAGACTGCGGTGCACCACCGCCGTCCGGGATCTCCTCGTCGTCTGGCTCAGCCTGCTCCTCGGCGGGCGTTTCGGGGACGTTCCCGTCAACAGCTACAGTCGCGCCGACGTCGCCTGCGCCACCCAGCAGTTGGGCAGGCTCAGGCATGTCGACGGTCTCCGAGGCGACGTCGCTAGTCTCTGCGGCCATAGAGGCTCTCCTTCAAAAGGTCGCGCCGCTCCTTGAGGCGCGCGGTCGCCTCGTGCTCCTCGACCAGAGCGGCAAGACCGGCCTTGATCTCGGTCGCAACGCGGGCGCGGTTGTAGGCGATCTCGCGCGTCGTCATGTCGTCGGGATCGCTGGTCAGGACCCGGCGCATCTCGCCGTTGACGAAGTCGTCGAACACCCAGCCGGCGTCGGCCAGCAGCTCGCGGGCGCGTTGGATGCGATCAGGTGACTGCGCCGAAGCGCGATCAGTATCGTGGCAAAGGAAGAGGCCGTTCGCGGCCATCGTGCCGATCCCTCATGATGAGTGTCGGCAGGGATAGGCCACAATTTCCGGCAAGGGAGTCAACCTGTTTCTTGTCTTACCCTTTGCTGCCTTGTTCGGCGCTCTGGCCGCTATAATAAAGTGCTATCTGTGTCAGCAGCTGCGTAGTTCGGACGCCACGCCCCAGGTTTGTTTGACTCCGATGCAACAACTCTGGAAGCCACAGACCTCAAATCAACATTCAGCCTTGTGCTCGCTGAACAACAGCGACTGTACGATCAGGTTGATAGACCGGCTCTTAGACCGAACCGAGGTGGGGTTGTAGCATCTAAGGGGTGAGGCGAGCCAGCCGGACCTCACGGACGAACGCAGCATAGATTGGCTCCATTCAATATCGGCTGCGACTTTGGTTAACGGACCTTTGCCACACTCTTTGATTGCGTTTACTATGCCCTTGCAATCAAGAGCAGCGGAGCGACTATGGTCTTTCGGATACCGAGAGCCGAGCGCCACATTATCTGGCGCTATTTGGATGGGGTTTCACAAGCACTTGCCCATCGCTTTGACGGCGGCTCGTCGCCTAACGAAGAGAACCTTACCTTCCTGCTGTGCGAATTGCTCGACGAGGGAACTACCGGGCTCCATCTGCTGGATTACCCACTCAAGAAGGCCAAAGAAGATCTTGCCAAGGCAGATGGCGGGGTTTCGCTAGACGTGATGTTCGAAACCCACGAACATTCGAAACACGTACGCGTCGGCACGAACTGTGGTCCAGCGGATGGGCCAACTTGGATACGATGAAAGCGACGCTTTCAGTGCGCTGAGTCAGCTCTCGAAGTGGAGTCTCATCGAGCCCGAGAGCCTACTAACGGACGAGATCACTTTGGATGATCCCCTACAGGTGCACGCGTCCGGATTCGTGCACATGCGGTACTTTCTAAAGCGAGAGGAGTATCTATTCGGCATCACCGCGGATTTATCGTTCTCTAGCTTCGAAGAGGCCAAAGCGGCGGCCAACGTGTGGTCTATCGGAGAACCTGGCTTCCGGTCCAAGCAACGGACGCTCAATCGGCTCGCGGACTACTTCAAAACGGAGTACGACCGCCGCATAAGGCGACACGCGTTCTACGAGGACCTCGGATACGGCGGGAAAGCGGTGGTAAGCGCATCGCGGCTGGTCGCCGACGGCATCGGGCGGCCCCCTCAAAGCTCGACTAGGCCTGCTCCTGCTCCGAGGCGCCGCGAGGGACATATCGGATAATTGTTGCCGATTGATAGCCCGGCATAAAGTGTGACCGTCTTTTGCACTGACTAGGCGTGGGCCGGGTCCATCAGGGACACAACCTTATAGCGGTAAGGTGGCAGCAGTGGTGTCACACCTCGCGTTGCCGCGCCTTGTACCACGCGATCTCAACTTCGGCGCGCGCCTTGTCTCGTCGAATGGCGATCTCGGCGGCGGCTTTCTCGCGCATGACTTCGATCTCCGTCTGAGCCACCAGCAACGTTGCATCGACAGGTGAAGTTGGCGGGCGCGCGGCGCCTATCCGAATTGCCGCCTCCGGAGATTGAAAGAACAGCCCGGACGTCCGATAACCAAGCATCTCGGTGAGTTTCTGCGCGGCATTGGCGACATTGGAGATTGTCACGAACGGGCCGTTGGCACCGCCCTGCAAGGTGATCAGCTTCTCCTGCAGGCTGCCAACCAAGGCGAGGTGGCCCAAGGCCTGATCGCGGTTGCCGATGCCCACGACGTCCACTGACAGATCCATGTGATCGGGCCACTGACTGGGATCGCAGTTGGCGAAGGCACCTGCCCTTCCCGCCCAGTATTGCACCGGCCCCACCGCCGCGCGCTTGATGGCGCGATAGATCAGCCGATAGAGCCGCCTGACCGCCGTTTCGGCGAAGACCCGAGCGATCAGATCTTGGCGCTGCTGGCTGGCCGACATGATGCGGTCGAGCCCCCCGAGCGTCTTGTTGAGGCTGTCGGCGTCAAGGCCCTGGTTGTAGCGGCTGACGCCGGTGCGGTTCTCGCGCACCGTCGCCAGGTGTTCCAGCGCCGTCAGCGCGCCGTCGGTGACGTTGGGCACCTGCAGCCAGGCGACATGGTTGTCGCCCGGCCGGGCGCCTGCGCGCAGCCGAATGGGCGAGCCCGGCGTCCAGTCGATCAGGCTGTCGATGTTGACGTGGTCGCTGATCACGGGTCGCGGCCGGTTCACCAGGTAGAGGTTGTCGAGTAGGCCGCGGGTGATGACCGAGCCGATCAGCTGGAGATCCTGCGTCTGGTCGAACAGCGAACGGCCGACGAGGCTGTGTGGCATCAGGATTGGCGTGGCCAGCGCGATCGCGGCCGGTCCCTCCCAGGGCATGCGTTCGATGATGCGGCCGCCGTTCGTGCCGCCATGGGCGTAGACGACCCGCTCCAGCTCGGACTTGCCGTCGCCGTCGGTATCGGCGCGGCTGTAGGCCACGACCACCCACAGCGGGCGCTCGCTGTCGGGCCTGCCGCTGCGGTCCTGGCCGCTGCGCGGCTCCCCGTCCACCAGGCCCTCGTTGCGTTGCGCTTCCTCGGTCGAGGGCGGGCGGTCGGCGTTCAGGTCGTCGATTTCCTCGAGCGTCAGCCCGAGTTTGACCAGCTCGGAGGCGGTGGCGCGCTTGATGAAGCCCAGGAACGAGGCCTTGTCCTCGGTGCGCGCGCCCGGGCTGAAGCGGATGTCCTCCGGGGCGATGTTCTCGACGACGACGCGCTGCCGGCGATGCGTCAGCGTGATCGTGCCGGACAGGCGCTGCTCGTTGGGTGCTGCCGGCGACGGGAAAAGAGGTCCCTCCCTTCGGCTTCGCTCCGGGCGGGCGGCTGCGCTCGGGACGACGGAGAGGCCAGCGCTCGGGGAGACGGGGTCCAGCGCCGGCGGATCAGGGGTCAGGTCGAGAGTCGCCGTCGCGCCCTGCTGCTCGGCCGCGGCCACGACGAGATCGATGGCGTCCTGCGGGAGGCCCTGCACCGGCAGGGTGCGTGTCTCGTCGACCTCCTCGAGGTCGACGGTGACGCCGCTCAGCCGGTACATCAGGGCGTCCTTCAACAGGCCGGAGATGATGCGAAAGCCGTCGTTCTCCCGCATCAGGACATGCGGGACGTAGGCGCTCGCCTCCTCGGCCCACTTCTCCTGCCCCGGCGCGCCGGGCGTGAAGCGGACGAGATCGTCGGCGGCGGTGAAGACGCGCATCAGGCCGGGCATCAGGGATTCGATGACATCGGCGAATTCCGAGGTGACGACCTGCGATGCGCCCGCCTGCTCGTCGCCATAGGGCTGGCGGTCGTAGTAGGCCAGCGCCTGGCGGCGCAGGGCGGCCAGCGTGCCGTCCTGGACGGCGGCAGCGGCCTGCTCCTCCTTGCGCAGGAGAGCCAGCAGGTCCTCGTCGGAAAGGGCCGGTTTGGGTCGAGGCACGAGATCAGCGCGGGTTGCGGCGGCGGAACTCGGCGATCAGCTCTTCCAGCCTGGTGTTGGTGACGGCGGCGTCGACACGCATGCCGGTCACCTCCTTGCGGACGTCGCGCAGGTCGGACTGGATGCCGCCCAGGTACCAGCCGACGGCGACCACGAGGGCGCCGAGCAGGCCGCTGACGATCCATTTGAAGGTGTCCATGGGGACGGTCTTGCCGGAAGGCGCTTCGGCCCCGACCCTGTCGCCCGCTGCCGGCCCCTGGCGCAGGAGGGACAGGAGATGGCCGTCGGCCATGCGCTCTGGGCCGGGAGGTACGCTGCTGTCGTGGGGCACTGCCGATCCTCCCAATGGAAGTCGGCAGGGATAGGCCACAAGTTCCGGTGCGGGAGTCAACCCCGTCGAGTCACCGTTCCGGCGGGAAGGCCCAAGGCGCTCTTCCGTCGTAACCAGTTCGGTTCAGGCCTCCTTCGTCAGCATTCGTTGCGGACAAGGTAACCAGATCCCGCGACGAAGCTGCGGCGAATCAAGGACGGCCCGGTGTCGCCCACCTCATGACGGATTGCCCGATGTCAGGTTTGCAAAGCCGTGGGGTGTGATCCAATGTGCCCGCATAGGCGACGCTCGAGGGGGGCAGCATGACGGCGTATTTGATCGCCACCGAAACGGTAAAAGACGAAGCGATGTTCGCGCGTTATCGGCAGGAGATCATGCCGACGCTCGAACCGTTCGGTGCAAAGTTCATCGTCCGCGGAGGGCACCTGACCGTGCTCGAAGGGGAGTGGCCGCACCCTCGCCTCGTCGTGATCGAGTTTCCTTCCCGGAAGTCGGCCGAAGATTGGTACAAATCGCCCGCCTATCAGAAGATCATCGGGTTGCGACTGAACAGTACCGTGGGCAACCTGGTCATCGTTGACGGCCCGCCCTGACGGGTTGCCGTGCAGGTCTCATGACAAGCGCAGCGAGAGGACAAGCCGGCACGCGCGGTCATCAGGCCAATCCCGCACCCGAGCCAACTCGCTGCTAGCCGGGGCCCTTGGTCGGCTTGCCCAACGCCGCCGCCCTGTCGAGGATCGGTTGGGCCCGTTTCAGGTACTCGATACTTCCGGTCAATCGGATCTTGATTTGCGAAGGCCTGCCATTCAATTCCTCCAGGAGTAGTCGAGCCCTGGAACTGGTCGCAATTTCGTTGGGATCGAACGCCTTGACCTTGTCAATCGACCGTTTCGTCGACTCGACTTCGGCGTCGTACATCGTGAGATTCTCGCGGATCAAACCTTGCATCTCAGAGTGTTCTTCCGAACCATCCTCCGTTTGATCCAGCACCCTCGACAGGTTCTCGGCGTAGAAGCGACACTCGGAAATCAGATTCAGGACTTCCAGGTATTGCCCAACGATTTCGTTCTTGCGCGAAACAATTTCCAGAAGGTCGGCCTTAGTCTTGGCGGCACCTGCCTTACGAGCGCTCGTGAAAGCCAGCGCGAAAGCAGAAGCCGACACCAACAAGGATAGAATCGACAGATAGTCCTTCGTGTCCATGAGTCGCCCCCCGAAACTGATCGCAGCCTGCGCTTGCAAGAGATGCCAGTATGCGGCGTCCGAGGGCAATCGATGCAAGGGCTTTGATCGTCTCCCTGGCGACCTCAAAAGGCCTTGAGCGCGGTTGCCCTGTGAAAGTCCGAGCATGAATCCGATGCCGAAGAAGGCGGCGCGATCCAATCGGGATGGGCTTTGGCCGCCCAATCAAGCAGGGCGCGCACAGTGTGCTCCACTTCCGCATTCGGCCTGCCCAGCTCCTTCGCCACCGTACAGGCGGCGTTGAAGGCCGTCAGATCGGCATCGCCGTTGCGGCGCGCCTGCGCATAGGCCTGCGTCACCGTCCGCGCCGCGCCCGTTCCCAAGCCCCAGGCCAAGGCCTGGCGCCTGCGTTCCGCCAGTTCCTCCACCGACAGGCCGAGCTTGGGCATTGGCCGGCCGGCGATGCCGCTGCGGTCGATCCAGTGTTGCATCGCGCGGGCCTTGGCCCATGTCGTGAAGTGGTAGAGGCGATACCCCGACTCCTCGCGCCAGCCCGCCAGGACCATGAACTCGCCTGCCGCCGCAACGCGCCGACATGCACATTCAACCTCCCGGGCATCTTCAGGGCGAAACGGATCCTCGCGCTTGATCTTGGCGACGTAGGGCATCCGGCGCCGCTTCGCCGCCTTCGTGTCCTCACCCTTGCGCCTTGCCATTGCACGGTCACTCCAAATGACCGGATCCCCTTGTCCCACAGGAGTCGTAGCGCCGCTCTGAAGCGATGCCGAGTCGAAAGGCATGACGGCAGCGCAGGCAAGCAGGGCGGCATGCCGACGCGCAGCAGTGCATGCAGCGCGGCCGGGCGGGCTTGCCTTTGCCGCAATCGCCCGCCACTTCAGGCGCCATGTGCGGACGCTACACCCATCTTCTCACCTGGTCGCAGATCGTCGAGCTCTATCGGCTGACACTGCCGGACGAACCCAAGGATCTTCAGCCCAGCTACAACGTGGCACCGACCCACGTCATGCCGATCGTCCGGCCGGCCGGCAATGGCCGCGAGCTGGTCATGGCGGGCTGGGGCCTGGTGCCGTTCTGGCTGAAGCCGGACCAGCTCGGGAAGCAGCCTTACAGCACGATCAATGCCCGCGATGACCGGGTCCGGACGGCGCCGACCTACCGTGAGCCCTTCAAGAAGCGACGCTGCCTGGTGCCGGCCAGCGGCTGGTACGAGTGGCAGAAGGTCGACGCCAGGACGAAGAGGCCCCATCATTTCCAGCCGCTGGCCAAGCCCTTTGCCTTCGCCGGCGTCTGGGACGTCTGGAAGGGTGACGGCAAGGCGCCGATCACCAGCTTCTCGATCGTGACGACGTCCGCGGCACCCAGCACGGCCCCGTATCACGACCGCATGCCGGTCGTTCTGGAAGAGAGCCAGTTCGACGACTGGATGCGCGGGCCACCCGAGCTCGCCGGCGAGATGATGAAGCCTTACGGCGGCGCAATCGACATCTGGGAGGTGGGCAAGGATGTCGGGAACGTGCGCAACAACAGGCCCGAGCTCTTGGATCGGGTCGCGCTCCTCTAGGGCCAAACCCATAAAGTCGTGCACCGCGGCGTCTGCTTCTGGCCCGATTTCAGACATCTGTCATGTCGACCGGTTCGTCAGAGATGGGGCCAAAGCCGGACATGCCCCGCACTGGCGCAATCACGCAAAAAACGGATGTGGAGGGCCGCGCGTACCTCTTCGTTCAACGTTCGCCAAGGCCGTCTCCAAGTCATCCTGGGAGAGCGCAATTCCAAATTGGTCGCCGAGCACCTTTCGATAGTCGTCTCCGCTTTCGAGGGTTTGGCGCTCAACTTTGCCAGAGGGGTGCCGCACATTGAATCGTGCATTGAAAAGGGTGAGCCGCGTACCGTGCGGCCCCGGCAGCGCCGCAATCATGTTGTTGAGATACGGGCTTTGCGGATGCGTTCCGGTGAACCAATTGCAGATCTCGTACTCGGCATCGAAACGAGGCAGCCGGACGACGCGGTAGATATGCTCCCACCGCTCTCCAAGGCGGGATTGCAACGTGAGTTCATCTCCCATCTCGATAAAACGCATGACTTCATGCGGAGTGTCCTGTTCGACCAGAGGGGCGAGCCGCAGCGGCGCCGTGGGGGCAAGATTGCCAAAGCCCACGTCAGCCAGGAACGGTCCCTGAGGAAGGTCGACGCGAAGGACCATGTGAAGCATGGGGCGAGGCGCATCGATATCGAGCCCGCGCACGACGCGCGCCTGCAGGCTCGTGACGTTGTACCCAAGCGACTGCAAAGCACCACGAAAGAGCATGTTCTGCTCGAAGCAATACCCGCCCCGTCCGCCGGCGATCATCTTGTTCTGAAGCGAGCGCAGATCCAATTTGGGCGGCCGATCCAAGAGGACATCGATGCTCTCGTAGGCGATGGCAGACGAGTGAGCGGAGACGAGTGCCTTGAGCGTTTCGAGGTTCGGCTCGCGGGGGCCGCGGTACCCGATCCGCGCAAGCCAGGCATCCTGATCGAAATCATGCTCTGACATTCAAGCCCCCGACGTGTAGCGGCCCTCATGTGACAGCATCGGGCTAATCCAAGCAAGGCTCGGGGCGGCTTCGGGTCATTCTCTGCCGAACTGCTCAACGTCTCCGATGTCTGGAATCGCCTGAAAGCTGGCGCCCTCAAAGGCGGACAGCAGCCTCGGTCTGCCGGCAGGCTCAAAGGATGCGACCTGGCCCTCCCGTGGTATTCAGTTGCATGCCCTCGAAGGAAGTTGCGATCAGCACAAGCAGAGCGACGACGGCGAGCGCAAGCAGCCAGAACAACAAGTTGTATCCCACCATCAGTGCCTCCGGCTGTCGCGATCGACGATAATTTAGGCGTCACTTTAACGCGACTTCCCGGCCTTTTCCTTTTGCTCTTAGGCACCCTCGAAAATCGGAGCACTAGTGGACCTAACGCGCCACCGATAATTGGGGAGGTGCGTCCGCTGTTACCTCATCCGCTTCATGTCAGCGGCTCTCATTGACCAGCACATCGTAGCGCTCTTGGCCGATCGGAGTCAGAACCCACTGCAATCCATTCCATTGGATGAGATCGAGCTGGATCAGGCGCCGGACGTGTTCCGGAGCCAGCGCATCTTCACTGCCAAACCTGACCTTGCGCAAAGCCGCTTCCTCGAAACGGCTCAGCGGCGCGATGCTGCCCCGCATGGCCGCCCTCCATAGGCGAACAAGAACACCATTTGGGCGGGCTGGCAATGATCCGTCAGTGACGGCCGGGCCCCTGCTCCCTTTACCGCGCATGAAGAACTGACAGCGTCACGGGCGGGCGGAGGTCGCTTTGGCTGCCGAAGGCCGGACCAGCGAGACTAACCAGCGTCTCTACGGCGTAAGCCTCCTATTCTTTCTCGGATCGATCTTGCTGAGCCTGAGACTGTGTTTGAAAGTCATCCCAGGCGGCGCCGCTGATCGCGCTGACCTCGTGGCGAAGCAATGCCTCGGCCTTCGCCTCAAGCTCCTGTGCATAGTCAGTTATGGCTGCAAGATCGGCGGGCGATCTCAGGTGCTCCATTAGCCGCCTGGCATGAGTTGCCTTCGCCAGAAGGTCGAAATAACTGTCCGACGCCACGCTCTTCCCCGCCCAGCTTTCCGTGTTAAGCATGGCACAAATCGCGCAACGAGTAACCTGCACGGCCGCCTTGTCCTCACGCCGACCTTGATAAGACATCTGCCGCAACAGGTTGTCGTCGGTCGAACTGAGAAACGTGACCTCCACCACCTATCCAGCACCTTGGCTCACAATCACGGCCGCGGCCATAATCGGCTATACCCGACGTACTGGCAGGAATGTGGGTTTCCCGCATCCGGGTATCGCGGGCTCGTCGAGCCGACAATGAAGCGAACGTGATATCCCGCACATCGGCGGAGAAACGTGGCGTGTTACCTTCTAAAAAGAAGAACTCCCCAGGAGGCGAACATGGCGCAGACCCCGGCGTTTGGTCAGGCGGACACGTTCAACACCGATGTTGGATTCAGTCTAGGCGTTAGTCCGGACAAAAAGGCCTTCACAGCCACGTTCGGCGGGCTGGAGGTCATCATCCAGGGCACCTCCGCCGCCCCTATAGCAACACGGGTTTTCTCGTTCTCCATACCACTGTCGGACATCAGTCCAGATCAGGAAATTCCGTTTACCGTGCAAGGCCACTCCCTTTGCCAAAAGGAAGCGGCCGCTCATCTCGTTTTCAGCGTCAACGATCAAACGATGACTGTTGATTTTGCGGCCAACTCCGACTCGTCGTTTGTTAAGCAACTAAAGTTCAAGACGGGGAATGCCGCCGAAGCCCGGATTACGGTATTTCTCCTTGCCAGCCGTGATTCGAAATCGGATTCAGGTGTTCAAGTGAATGTCGCCAGCATCGACGCGGAGATCGCAAGGTGGCCTGCGTAACTTGAGGGTGATTTACAAATCGGTGCGCCATCAAAGGTAGCATGCAGCCCGCCAATCAGCGAGAGGTGCTCCAGAGCCTGCTCGCGGTTGCCGATGCCGACGATGTCGACGGACAGGTCCATGTCGTCGGGCCATTGGCTCGGATCGCAGCTCGCGTAGACACCCCCTCCCCGGCGCGCGGTGGGGGAGTCACGCGGCTGGAATGAGATCATTCCTTGCTCGCGCCCACCGGAGAGCGGCCGGCTCGAAGGTGCGACGAGCGGAGCAGTCGCCCGGGCCGGGCGACTGGCGAGGTCTATCGGTCGCTCAACGACACGCCGAAGATGATCAGGGCGTCACGGGTACCTTGCTTCATTGATCCACTCCGGCCTGGCCCTCCTGATGAGCGACCTCACGGTGGCGCACGCCGTCAGCAGCGGCATCGTCTGCTCAGCCAAGGATTTTCCGGCTGCGGTGTCGGAGGGATAGTGCAGCCCCAGGACCTCGCGGTTGCGCGCAATGCGATCGGCCAGGGCGTTCAGCGGCGCCCGGTCCGCGTTGCCAGGGACGACGCGGCGCAACACCCGCGTAACCAGAAAGGCTTCAGTGGCGTGCCCGCTGGGAAAGGCGGCATGCCCCGGCGGATCAATCGGCGGCATGAGATCGCGGCTGAGCTGCGAGGGCCGCGGCCGATTGTATTTATACTTGTGGTACATCGCCTGATACTGACCGACGCGGATGGCGACCTGGCACAGCATGTAGGTGGCCGGATGCGACGCGCGATTGAACATCAGCAGGCCGGCATAGTACTGCACGATCGCATTCCGCTGGGCCATGGCCTCCGCCATGATGCCAGGCCGGTACTCGATCAACTCGACCAGCTTCCTGAATTCCGCATCTCTCTGCGCGGCCGTGGCCGGCAGATGACCGGACAAATCGATGTCGTACCACCTGTACCAGGCGCCGCCGCCGGACCGCCTGGCGCGGGCCTGCACGAACTCGCTCAGCACCGCCACCGACAGGTGCTGGGGCGACCAGTAGCTGCGCGGGAAGTACCTTTGGCGCGTCGCAGGGCTGAAGGCGGAGCCGATCGGCGGCCACTTGGTGCCGCGTTCCCTGAAGACGCCACCGCCGACGTCGACCAGCACCGGCGCGACGCCGATCGGTCGAACCGGACTGGCGAACCCCTGCAACAGCGCAATTCCGCCGCCGGCGGCATCCGCTGCATCCGCTGCATCAGCCGCATCGGCGGCATCCGCTGGACCTATTGTCGTCATGCTTGCTCCCCCTATCGGCTTCAGTCCGGAAGTCCGGCCGCGCGTAGATGCGCTATGTACAGCTCCGCGAGGCCGGGATCGCGGAAAGGCTGGCGTGTTTCGATGTAGCGCGAGACACGGAAGTCGGGCTCGACGGCAAGGAGCTGCCGCGCGACCTGCCGGGCAGCCTCGACCTGGCCATGGCCGACATAGGCCGCGGTCAGCAGCCTGCAGGTGGCGGTGTAGGACGGGTTCTCGGTCAGCGCCAGCGAGCCCCACTTCACGGCTTCGTCGTAATTGCCGGCGGAATAGTGGGCGAGGCAGAGGAACGTGTAGAAGTAGGAGACTTCCTGGTCGAACGGCGACAGGCGAAGCGCCTTCTCGGCATGCTCCACGGCCTCGGCGCCGCGATTGGTGTAGCTCAGCGTGGCGCCCTTGAAGAGCCATGCCAGGGGATTGCTCGGCGCCACCTGAAGCGCGCGATCCAGGTAGACCAGGGCCGCCTTGGGATCGTGGAAGAGGAAGGACTTGAGGTGGCCATAGGTCGCCAGGGCCACCGCGTTGCGACGATCGAGCTCGATGGCCTTCAGCGCGTACTGCGCGGCAAGGTTGATGTCGCCGGCGGGATCCTTCGACCAGCCCTGGCCGACCAGGATACTGAACCAGCGCGCGGTCCAGGCGACCGGCATCGCAAACTTCGGATCCTCGGCCATGGCACGAAACAGCAGGTGCTTCGCCTCGTGGAACGTCGCCTCGGACAGGTGGGTCATCGCGTCAAGCGCGCGCAGCGTCATGTCGTAGGCGGAAAAGCTCTCGGGGCGGCGGCGCATCACGCTCGCCAGCTCGGCGCGGCGAACCGAAGGGGCGATGCCGGCGACGATGCCCTCGACGATGCGGTCCTGAATGTCGAACAGGTCGCCGAGCGGTGTCTCCATCCTGTCGGACCACAGGGTCGAGTTGTCCTGGGTGTCGCTGAGCTGGGCGGAGACGCGAAGAATCTGCTTGCTCGACAGGCGCAGCGAGCCGCTGAGAACGTACTTCACGCCAAGGACGCGGCCGATATCGCGTGGATCCACGGATTCGCCGCGATAGCGCAGCGTGGAGCCGCGCGAGATGACCAGCAGCTCCTTCAAGCCGCCGAGAGAGACGATGATGTCCTCGACCACGCCGGCGGCGAAATAGTCGTAGCTCGCATCACCGCTCAAATTCTGCAGCGGCATCACCGCGATCGACGGCGTCGCAGCCTGCTGCGTGCGCCTCTGCCGGGCGCGCGACGAGCGTTCGACAGGCAGGGCGTATGCCCTGATCGGGCGCGAGATGTTCTTCAGGCTGAGGATGCCGAGGTCGCGACAGTCCAGGGCCAACGGGCCGAGCAGGGCCAGGGCGGCCTCGGAGACGATGATGCCGCCGGGCTCGGCATGCTCCTGGAGCCGGGCGGCGATGTTGACGCTGTCGCCGTGAATGTCCTCCGACGTGACTATGATGTCTCCGACGTTTATCGAAATACGAAGGACAAGAGCGTCCGCCTCCGTTGCGCGCGCAATCGCCAGCTGAACCTCGCGCGCCCATTCGACCGCCGCGAGGGCACTGGGAAACTCGGCAAGCACGCCATCCCCGGTGCTCTTGATGATGGTCCCCGCGTGGCGCGCCGTGGCCGGACGCAGGTTGCCCTCGAGCAGTGCCGTCCATTTCCGGACGGTGCCCGCCTCGTCCTGGCCCATCAGGCGCGAATAGCCTACGACATCGACGAAGGCGACAGCTGACAATCGTCGCTTGTCGGCCGGCTGCGTCGGCGATTGGGAGCGAGGGAATTCCTTGCCGGCCATGAAGTCCACACACCAAGAAAAGGCCAGTCGACCTAGTGGGCCCGGCAATTCTATTCTTGGCAAGTGCAATCTCTTCAGTTGAAGATCATTCCAGCCTTCGCTGCGGGAACGACGACGCGGGCAAGGCGGCAGGCACAGGGGGTAGGGGCAAATGGCCGATACCGTGAGAAGTTATCTCGAGTTCCGCGACCCTTCCCCGCAACTTGTTGCAGTCTATCGCGCAGGGGCAACGGAGGAGATCGGCAAGTTCATCCCGACGAGTCTGAGCAGCATCAGGGTGCTGCCCGCTTCCGTCTGGACGCCCCGCGATGCAGAAGGCAAGGAAATCCCGGTGCAGCCGACGCGCCTCGCCATCGCCATCGAACACGATGCGGCCCGGACGGCAGAACTGGCCAGAAGGTTGAATGACAGCAACGTCACGCTGAACGCCGACCTGCCGATCGCGATGTGCGACAGCTGGTGCCCGAGCGGGGGGGTCGATCGCTTCGGCTATCAGACGGACGCCAGAGACATCATGGGCGGGGCGGCCCTTGCCGCCGCGAACGCACTCGGCGCCGGCGTGAACGTGCTGGTCGTCGACCAGGGCCTTAACCGCAATGCACTGATGCCCCGCTACGGCGGCGGGTTCGACGGGACGATCCCCCACGGGACAGCCAAAGTGAGCGGGCATGGCATGATGGTTGCGCGCAACGTGATGGCCCTGGCGCCGCAAGCCATCTTCTGGGATGCCCCGCTGATTCCCGATGAAATCGAGAACGTCAGTACGTTCATCTCCTCGGCCGCCAACGCCATGAATGCGATCCTAGACACCATCGAACAGCAACGGGCGGCGGGAGTCGCCGCATACCTAAGGCCATGGGTCATCACCAACAGCTGGGCCGTGTACGATCGCCGTACCGACCGCTCCCCGCCCAACGACTACGTCAACAATCCCAATCATGCCTTCAATCTCGCTATGGACCGGGCCGACCAGATCCGCCTCGATCTCGTGTTCGCGGCGGGAAACTGCGGCGGCATCTGCCCGAAGGCGCGGTGCGGGCCGGATGACCGTGGGCCCGGCCAGAGCATCCTGGGAGCGAATTCCCATGGCAAGGTGCTCACCGTCGGAGCGGTGCGCACGGACGCCCTGTGGATCGGATATTCGTCGCAAGGACCAGGACAGAGCAACCTCGCCCACGACAAGCCGGATGTGTGCGCGCCCAGCAACTTCGTGGAAGCCTTCGACTATTCCGTGGTGAACTCGGGAACATCGACGTCAGCCGCCCTCGCCGCAGGAGGCATCGCGGCCTTGCGAAGCTTGGCTCGCTTCGACCCGCAGACCTGGCCGCCAGATCGCCTGCGGGCGCGCATCAGGAGCAAGGCGGGCAACGGGACGTGGGATGAGAGCCTGGGCTACGGCGTGATGAACGCCGGGAAAGTGCTGTAGCACACGGGCTGATCACACCACCCATCGCTTGAGCTTCGCGAGCTTCTCCTCCAGCCGGCGCTCGGCGGCCCAGTCGCGCCGGATCGCCGGGTAGGCGAAGGTGAGCGCCAGCGCATCGCCGTCGTCGGGCGAGGCAAGGCCACGCCGCCGCATGTCCTGCTTGCGCTCCAGCAGCAGCGCATTGTCGGCGTCGTAGCCGTATTCGACGCCGGTCAGATCGGCCACGAGGTCGCGATCGTCGGGCAGGCAGCCCACCGCGCACCAGTCCTTCAGGAAGCCCCACATCTCGGCGCGCTTGTTGGCGTAGCGCGCGGTGGCGCCCTCGCGGTCGGCCTTGGCGCCGAAGTCGACGCCAACCAGGTTGGGGCAGCCGAGCTGCAGCAGGCGGTCGTGGACGCCCCAGCCGATTCCGGTGCCGTCGAGAAAGACGGCATCGGGCGCGTGCTCCTGCACCAGCTCCATGACGCGGCCGGCGATCAGCATCAGGTCGGCGATGCGGAACTTCACGGCGGGGATCGAGCGGGCATCGAGGCCGCGGCGGAAGCGGATGACGCTCTGGTCGCCCGAGAGGCTGCGGGCGATGTCGATGCCCATGACCAGGGGCGCTCCGGGATCCTCGACCAGCTCGCGCTGCAGCGCCTGCTCGACGCGCTCGCTGTCGATGAACTGCATCGAGCCGGCGCGCGGGAACTGGCCGCGCACGCGCACCCGCACGAAGTCGGAGTCCTCGCCGTAGTCCTTCACCCACTGGGCGATCTGGTCCTTGTTGGTGATCGAGACCGACCGGGAATCGACCTGTTCGGCCTGCCAGCGATGGGCGAAGCGGCCACCCGCGAAGCACTCGCGGAAGCGGCCGGTGTTGCGCGTGGGATTGCCGAAGACGGCCCACAGCAGCTCGGTGTCGGCGTCGGTCAGGGCGCCCTCGATGGTCTCCCACACGGCGTCGGGAATGGCCGAGGCCTCGTCGAGCAGCACGAAGGCGCGGCGGCCCTTGTTGTGCAGGCCGGCGATGGCCTCGGTGTTGTTCTCCGACCAGGTGACGGCATCGACGCGCCATGTCCTGTCGCTGCCGGGCTGGACGGAATGGAGCGACGTGGCGGTGTAGGCGAACCAGTCGCGGACGAGGCAGAGGCCGTGCCACTTGGCGAGCTCGGGCCAGGTCTTGGTGCGGAGCTGGCCCTCGGTGTTGGCCGAGACGACACCGCGCGTGCCGGGTCGCGTCGAGAGCGCCCACAGGATGATCCACGAGACCAGCGCCGACTTGCCGACGCCGTGCCCCGAGGCGACGGCCGAGCGCACGGCCTCGCCGCGCGCCTGCACGCCCTCGCCCAGGCTCACCAGGACCTTCGCCTGCCACGGCTCGGGTCCGGTCTCCTTCGCGAGCGGACCGGCCATGCCCCAGGGGAAGGCGAACATGACGAAGCCCAGCGGATCGAAGCGCAGCGCGCCGATCTCGCGATGCAGGCGGCGGTCGGCCTCAGTTACGCTTGACATTGACCAGGCGCTCGCCGGCGGCCTCGAGCAGGGCCATCAATTCGTCGGAGGCCTGGTGCTCGACCTCGATCTTGTCGCGCCACAGGTCGCGGCGGCGGTTGCGCAGCCAGAACATGCAGGCGGCGGTGTCGGGCGCGTAGTGCTGGGTGACCTTCACCTCCTGCGGGCCGTCCGGCGTCTGGAACCAGCGCGTGGCCTCGCGGTCGTAGCCCTTGGCCTTGGTGAAGAGCCGTTCGGCCACGTCGGCGTCGGCCACCATGCGGCCCTCGGTGACGGCCTCCTTGAACTCGGGGAAGTCGCGCAGCCAGTTGCCGATGGTGGCGACGCAGACCTCGAAGAACCCAGCCAGGTGCTCGTTGGTGGCGCCCAGGATGCAGAACTTGCGGGCGAGGTTGCAGTATTCGGGTTTGAAGCTTGATGCGGGGCCACGCTTGCCCATGGTGCCGAACCTCCGTTGGTGAGTGTCGGCAGGAACAGGCCACGAAATCCGGCGAGGGAGTCAAGCGATCGCTGTCGGCAACAACGAGACAGAGCGGAGATGCCGGCCGCGAGCGGCGGCCGCGCCCTTTTCAGACGCCCTGCCAGGGCCGCATGCGGCGAAGCGGAGACGTCCAGTCGTTGCGGCCAGACGCGCCGAGGCCGAGCGCGGCCCGCCGCTCGCTCACCGTCTTCGGCTTGAATCGCATGCCGGTGCGGGCCGCGATGAGGTCGGCGATCTCGGCATTGGTGCAGCGGTCGGCGCATTCGACCAGGACCGCGGCACACCGGGCATCCCAAAGCGGCCGACGGTCCGCCGATCGTCCGCCCTGGCCCTCGTCCGAGAGCCTGAACAAGGGCAGCGCGCGGGGGGCCGTGGGGGCGGCGAGCAGCGTCGGGTAGGCAACCGTGGACATGGCGATAACTTGACATGACGATGGTAATCAGTCAATTATGAAGTTATACAACGCATGACGGCAGTGCAGTCATGCCGCCGAGGTGACCATGACGACATTGGGCGAACGGGTGAAGACGGAGCGCAGGGCCAGGGGCTGGTCGCAGGCCGAACTGGCGCGGCGCGTGAGCAAGGCGGGCTACCAGATCACGCAGGGCGGCATCGCCCAGATCGAGCGACGCGGCGAAACCGAGCCGAAATCGATCGTGCAGCTCGCCCAGGCACTCGGCGTGTCGGTGACCTGGCTGCAAAGCACGCGCGGCGAGAAGACCGCCGGCGTCAGCGCCGACGACCTGCAGCTCAGCATGCTGCCGTCGGCGGGGCGCGCGGGAGCGCGGCCGGGCGCCATCCCGGAGCCGCGGCAGGCGCTGCAGGTCTTCGCGGCCGCGCAAGGCGGAGAGGAAGGGGCGATGACGCTCAGCAACGAGCCCGTGGCCTGGCTGCCGCGCGATGCGCGGCTGGAGGGGATCGAGGACGCCTACGGCTGCTTCGTCTCGGGGGATTCGATGGAGCCTGCCTACGAAAAGGGGAACATCCTCCTGGTCAATCCCAGGGCGGCGGTCAATCCGGGCGACGACGTCGTGTTCATGCGCGAGGACAAGAGCGGCACGCGCTATGTGCTGATCAAGCGGCTGGTGCGCAAGAACGAGACGAGCTGGACGGTGAAGCAGTACAATCCGCCGAAGACGTTCAGCCTGTCGCGCAAGGACTGGCGCAAGGCGCACCTGGTGATCGGCAAGTACAACCGGGCGAGCTGAGGGGGCCAGGAGTCAGGGCGGAAGAACGAACCGCCCTGCGCCTACTTTTCGCCCAGCCATTCCTTCCAGAGTCCTTGTCGCTGCTTTCGGGCCTCGGCTTCCGCCGCGGCGTAGCGCTGGCTGGCGCGCGATTCCCAGGGCAGCGTCTCGTCCAGGGAGAAGCCGTACGCCATGCCGCCGGCAATCATGGCGCCGCCGATATCGCCGCCTCTGCCATCGTCCAGGGTGCACTGGGCGACCATGCGGCAGGAGCGATCGAACTTCATCGACCTGCACTTCACCTTGTGGCCCGACTGCTCGAGCAGGTCCTCGAGCGCGGCGCGCGCCCGCATGCCGGCGACGCTCTCGGCCTTCGCGGCATCGCGCAGCTCGGGCGCCTGAATGCCCCAGATCCGAATGTGCGGCTTCAGGTTGACGCCGGCCAGGGTATTGCCGTCGATCGCATAGGCCTGGCCGTCCCACGTCGCCGGCAGCGTCCCCATGGCGGCGCAGTCGGGCGCGTCGGGCTGGGCCGTGACGGTCTTGCGGGGCGCGGGCTGGGCGATGGCGGGCGCGGCGACAGCGGCGAGGGCAACGGCGAGGAACAGGCTTTTCATCGGCGCATGGTGCCGGTGCTTTGTGACCAGCCAGGGGCACATGTTGGAGCACGGCCCTCGACGCCCATCGTGCCGGTCACAGCCGGCCATTGGCGAGGGGGACTTTGCGAACGTGTGCTTCGATCGCCTGCGCGACGGCGTCGGCGATCGGAAGGTTGTTCTTCTCTTTCCGCCAATGCTCGTGGAAGAGCGCGACCGTCCTGGCGGCTGCGTCCAGCACCAGCTTCTGTGGCAGCAGTGCCTTGTCGGCAAGCCGCGAAAGCTCTTCGACCGTCAGCTCGTCGAATCGCCTGCTCCTGGTGAACTTCAGGGCGGCGTTGTCGTCGCGGATGTACGCGATCGTGGAGACGAAGTCGTAGGCGGGCGCCAGCGCCGCCCTGTGCCTGTCGGGATAGATCAGCGACCAATTCTTGAGGTGCATGTCGGCATTGCCGATCAGCGCGTTGAAGACCAGGCGGCTCACGAACTCCTCGACATCGGCGTGGCTGGCCTCGGCGCCGATCACCCTCGCGAGATTGCGATAGCTCGCCTTGCCGTACTTCTCGTCGGGATAGGCACCGAAGACCTGCGCAAAGTCCTCGATATGCACGGCCTCCCCGTCGAGGCGGTCGAAGCGTTCGATGGCAAGCGCCTGGCCTTTCAACGTTCCAAGTCCCTCGGGGAGGTTGCCGATGGAAGCGGGATCGATCAGGCGCAGCGACGGGACGTTCATGCCGATCTTGCCGGCAAGCGTCATCATCGAGAACTCGTTCTCGGCCACGCCTTCGAATTCACGCGAGGGAAGCTTGACGATCCAGGAGCCGCCGACGCCTTCCGCCGGAATCGTCAGGCCGCCTTTCGCTTCGCTGACGGCGGAGAATTTGAGCTGGACCCCGGCCAGGGAGAAGCGAAGCGCGTTTGCATGGCGACGATCGTCGCGATCGGCGGCAGCGACGGCGCCGCCGCGGCTTTCGGCGGGAGGCCAAGCGTGTCCATCGGCAGGACGAATGCCGATGGCTCCCGGCAGATCCTTGCCGAGCACCCAGAGCACGAAGAACTCCCGCGCGGGATGGATGTCGGCGCGCTCGGCGAGGTAGCTGCGCATATGGCCCTCGGGGAGCAGGTTCGAGAACCACGGCAGAAGCTTTACGCGCGTTGGCTGCTGGTCGGTGATGAGCCGGCCGTGAGCGTCCTTGAAGCCGAGGCCGAGGGTCGGGCGTTGGCGGTCTTCGATATAGGCTTCGTTGAAGGCAAAGAGCGTGCGGTCGTCGGCGAACCGCGTGATCGTGCCGATGGCAGCTCCGTGCAGGAGAACGTCGAGGACGGACACGTCAGGCATCGTCGTCCTCGTCCAGCGTATAGGCAGGCCGCACGGGCTCGGGGGCTGACGGCGGCACCGGTCGATGAGCGACCTTGTTCCGCAGGTCTTTGAGACGAACGAGGCCCTCGCGGAGGATGCCGAGCTTTTCGTGGTCGCCAAGATAGGCCCGAAGGGCCTTGTACGCCGACCGGATCGTCTTGCGGTCAGGCTCGGACAGGGGAAAGCGTGAGAGCAAGCGCAGTTGCTGCTGAAGCTCGGCCAGCTCTTCGGGCGCGAAGGGAAGAGTGGAGCGGTTGCGCGCGATGGTCTCTTGGATGCGATCGAGGTCTTTGAGAGCAAGGCGGGTTTGCTTGCCGCCCGGGGCCGGGGCTGCGCTTCTGACGATGGACTGGACGGCCGGGAGCGCCGGACGGGGAACGAGGGCCAATTCCAGGTCGAGCGCCCGCGCCAGTTCGATCAGGCTGGAGAGCCTGAGGTCAACGGCTCCCTTCTCGATTTTGGAGATGTGACTCTGGGGGAGCCCCGCGACGGCGCCGAGACCCCGCTGGCTGAGGCCTTTGTTTTCGCGGGCGTTGCGCAGGAGCGTCGCTATGTGTTCGGCGCCGGGGATCATATGTCACTCTATATCATTCCGATGTTTAATCTATTTTAACATATCAACATCGTAGTCTTATTTCAAGATTTGATCTATTTAAGCAGATGAAATAGATGAAAAATCTATAAGAGCATATGCCTAGTCTCCAATGATGGTGAGCGCCGCCAGCTCGCTCCGCCAAGCAGTCCAAAATGAACACGCCGATACTGGCTCCGCGCCCGCAGCACCTACTGGAGAAATTCTTCGCGCTCCCTCTATCGAGGCATGGGAGAGGCAATTGCTCAGTGGGCGAAGCTTGAAGCCTATCTGTTCAAGATTTGCCGAGCGGCACTCGGCGCAAGTTCTCAACGAGCAGCGATAGTCTATATGCGTACTCCGACGCTTGAGGCTCGTCGACTGTTAGTGAACGACCTTCTTGAAACCCGGCTGCATTTACGGCCCAAGAATGGTGGTAAGGAACATCCAGATGCACGAGAATGGAGAAGCATCACCGAAGCTTTGAAGAATCTACTACCAACGCGGAACCAAATTGCCCATCGACCGATGGAACCCCATATCGATTGGACAGAGGGAGTAGATGGCGGCGTTGGAAAAGCTGAGTTGTGGTTCGAGATCACCACCAGCGATCATGAACGCGCCCGCTACGGCGGGCCCAACGGCTCCCTCAATGATGCCGACCTTAGGAAACACATTACCGATGTTCGGGACTTGCGGGAGCGGATGATCGAGTTCTACGTGCGCAAGCTTCCAACGCACGCCCGATTACTGCCCTAGCAATAGACTCGCAGTCCATCAGAGGAAGGTCGCCAACGCTGGGATCGCTGCGCAGCGCTTCGGCACCCGCCTCGATCATTTCGGCAGTGATCTCGATGCCGCCCGGGCCGTCACATCTTGTCGAACCACGGCCGCTCTCGTTCGTGCTACCCGCCCGCCACGTCTTCAACGCCGCCGTCCAGTCGTTTCGCCGGCACGGCGGCAGGTCGCCGGCGCGTCGATATTCAGCCACCGTTCGAGGCATAAACCGCTTGCCGGTCTCGCCCGCGATCGACGCACAGATCTCGTGGTCGTAGTGCTGCCCCGCCATGCGCCGCAGGATCTCGCTACACCGCTCGTCCCAGCGCGCAGCCACACTACGCTTGGGCTTGGCTCTCACGGCGCGCTCCCCTGTTCAGCAGCCCACGCCTCCGGCTCGCGCGTCTCGATCTCCGCCAGCTGCCGCTCGTAGAGCGCCGCCTTGGCGATGTTGCCGATGCGCCGGAAGGCGTCGCGCAAGGCGCGCACGCGCACCGGCTCGGGCTCGCGCTGGAACGGCTTCGCCCGCTCGGTGCCCAGCGCATCGAGCATCGCGCGACAGCGTTCCTTGCGGCGCTGGCGCTCGTCGAACTTCGCCTGCACCAGCTTCCGGAACTCGGCGGGCTTGGGCATCCACTGCGAGCCCTGGATGGCCGCGAGCGTCGCCGTCGACCACAGCGCGTCGCCGAGATCGCCGTTGGCCTCCAGCCACACCGCGAGGCGGAGCCGCGTCTGCTCGGCCGTGAGCCTGGTGTTGGGCTCGAACGCCATCACCAGCTTGGCGAGGCAGAAGGCGGCATGGCGCTCGCCGGTCTCGCCCTGGCCATCGAGGATCTTCAGCGCCAGCCTGAGCTCGGCGGCCGCCGGCAAGGTCGCCGGCGGCGTCCAACGCACGTCGGGATGGCCGAGCGACAGGCTATCGGCCAGAGCCCGCTCGACCGAGCGCGGCAAGCGTCGCGCCGAGGCCGCCGGCGGCGGCAGCGTCGGTTTCGTCGTGGCGATGGCGTTCGGCATAGCGTCCCTCCATGAGGCGCGTGAACTTGTCGGGTTGCAGCAGCCAGTCGAAGCTGAACCAGCGGTGAAAGGCGCCGTCGCGGCCCTTCAGGAACTCGGCGCGCGCCGCGGCCTCGAGCGCGGCCCGCCATCCGGCAAGGCCGCCGCATTCGGCGAGCCGCGCCCCGAGCGCGATGCGTCGCGGGCCGTTCAGGAACATCACCTCGGGCCAGCCCTCGCGCGCCGCCGCCCGGTTCCAGAGCGCGAAGGCCTGGTCGACGTCCGGCGCCGAGGCCGCCGCCTCTTCTTCTCCCTGTCCCTTTCTCTCTCCCTGTCCCTGTCCCTCTCCCTTGGACGCTGCCACGGGCGCTGCGGCAGCGGCTGCCACCGGCATGTGCAAGCGCTGTCGCCGGGCATCGCGGGCCGCCTGCGTGCGCTGCCGCTGGGCAAGCTTGTGCGCCCAGGCTTCCTGCGCCTTCTCGGCAACCACCGGGTGATAGAGCCGGCCGTCGTTGCAGCGCACCCACGCCACCAGGATCTCGCCGCGCAGCTTGCGCCAGCGCGCCGGCGTGCAGCGCGCGAGATCGCTCAGCACGTCGTCGTCGTCGGGCAGCGAACCCGCCGGCACTTCGTGCCAGGCGCCGGCCCACAGGTTGACGAGGTAGAAACCGATCTCCGGCCGGCGCTTGGCCTTGAGCCAGGTGCGCGAGCGCAGCAGGCGGCTCACCTCGAGCGGCATGAAGGCGAAATCGCGCAGGTCGACCTCGACCGGCACCAGGGGCGCGGGAAGTTCAGCCTTCATCACGACACGCTCCGCGGCCACAGTCGTTCGTAGGCGACGAGCCCGACCGCGCCGGCATCGGCTTCATGGTGGTTCGCCACCTTCCAGTTCATGACCTCGAGCGCCGCCACCACCATCTCGTCCTTGGTGGCGAGCGCCTTGTCGGTCAGCGCCTTCTTGGCATCGTGCACGCCGACGGCCTCGCACGGCAGGCCCTGCTGGCCGGCGAAGAGCTGGGTGACGGCGGCGAGGCCCCACAGCAGCGAGAGCGTGTGCAGGGTCGTGGCGAGCTCGCCGGCGCGGCGCGGCAGGATCGGCTGCTCGAAGGCCAGCGCGTCGAAACCCTGCTCGCCGTGAAGCCTCACCAGCCAGCCATGGAGCAGCGCAAAGCGCACCTGGTGCTCGCCTTCGCGGGCGGGCGGCAGGTCGAGCGTGCCGAAGCGGGGCGGCATGCCCCGCCGCAGCAGCGCCCAGCCGGTGCGCGTGCCGAGATCGAGTGCCAGCAGCCGCGCCATCAGTGCCGGATCCCTTCCGCCGTTGCGGCCTCGTCGTCGCCGAGCGCCTCGCGCTCGTCGTGGCCGAACAGCTTGAACTGCGTGCCGAGCGGATGGCCCAACAGGCCGAGGATGCGGCCGACCATGCGATGGCGCGTCACGATCGGCTCGCTGCCGCCCGCGCCCGCCTGCTTCTTCAGGCGCAGCGCCTGGACGATGGCATCGACGTCGCAACCGGCGTTCTTCGCCACCTTCTTGCGGTTGCCGAGCACGCCGCGCAGCTTGGCGACCTCGCCGAGAAGCTCATCGAGCTCGGCCTGCGCCGCCTCGATCAGCCTGTCTCTTATAAAA
>JAEWIV010000480.1 GCA_023386865.1 Pseudomonadota bacterium | reverse complement strand
GCCCTGGTTGATGCCGGCGTCGATCGCGAGCACGCCGAGGTCTATTCCGAGGCAGTGCGGCGCGGCGCCACCATGGTGACGGCGCGCGTGCGCGACGAGGATTCGATGCGCGCCGAGACGATCATGGACACCCACCAGCCGATCGATCCGGCCGGCCGTCGCGCGGAGTATCGCAAGGCAGGTTGGCAGACGTTCGATACGACCGCCCCGCCCTACCGGCCGAACCAGACCGAGATCGACCGGATTCGCGCAACCTGGCCGGGCTGAAATGCTGCCAATGTCGCCCGCGTGCTGCGGGCGACATTGCTACCCCTTGCTCGGTGGTCGGGGCGCCCAGCCGTAGACCTTCTGCAAAGTCCCACCCATCAACGTCTCGCGCTCGCTGTCCGTCAGCCGATCGGTCATGCGAAACGCGTCCACGCCTTCCTTGTATGTCAGGAAGGCCACGGCGCGCGTCCAGTCGGTGCCCCACATGCAGCGATCCATCCCGAAGGCATCGAAGATGCGGCGCAGCGGATCCCAGATGTCCTCGTAGGGGAACGGCTGCCTGGCGAGCGTTCCCGCGCCGCTGATCTTGACCACGACATTGTCGTAGCTGGCGAGCGCCAGCAGCTCGGGCAGGTCGGCCCACGGCTCGGCGGGCTTCGGCGGCTCGAAAGGCTGCAGGAGGCCGAGGTGATCGACGACGATGCGCGTGTTGGGGTTGCGTGCGGCGAGCGGACCGAGCTGCCCGACACGGCCCCAGCTCAGCACGTTGACCGGCAAGGAGTGATGCGCAGCCGTCGCCAGCACCCGGTTGACGCCGGCATCGTCGGGCGCGACCAGCGGCCCCGCCGCCATCATGATGCGAATGCCCACCGCGCCCGGCGTCTTCTTCCAGTCCGCGATGGTGTCGGCCACCTTGGGATCGGCTGGATCCACCGGCTTCACAACGGCGAAGCGGCCTGGATGCTTGGCGCGCACTTCCAGCGCATAGCTCGGGTCATAACGGTACTGCGTGTAGGGCGAGACGAGGATGGCGCCGTCGACGCCGACCTCGTCCATCGCCTTCACCATCTGATCGCCCGTCACTTCGGGCGGCCCGTGCAGCACCGCGGCCCACGGCCGGCCGGGGTGATCGCGCTCGTAGACGTGAACCTGGACGTCGATGATCGGTGGCATGTGTGCCTCGCTAGATGAACTGCACCGTATTGTCGGCGCCCAGCAGGTGGCGGCCGACCATTTCGGCCATCGGCCACATGGCCTGAAGGTGCTGGCTGGCGCTCATGGCGTCGCGGAAGCGGCGCTCGAAGGGCGCCCTCTCGGAAATCGACATCGTGCCGGCGCCGCGATAGCAGGCGATCGACACGTCGGTCGCCTCGTTCATGCCCCAGGTCGTGGCGAGTCGCAGCCGCATGCGCAGGTCGATATCGAGCGTGCCGTTGATCGAGGCATCGTAGACCTGGCTCACCGCCTCGTGCAGGAAAGAGCGCACCGCCGACAGCCTCGCCTCGAGCACCGCCATCTCGCGCTGGACGGCGTGGTTGTTGATCATCGCCATCGGCGAGGAGCGGCTGTGCCGGCCCTTCGCCACGGTGACGTAGGTGTCGAGCATGCGGCGGGCGATGCCAATGGTGACGCTGCAGAAGCCCATGGCATAGAGCAGCGTCGAGCCGATGGGATAGATCGGGCCCTTCTCGCGCCGCTCGTCGGCTATATCCCGCGCCGGAGCGTGCGAATCGGGAATGAACAGGTCTTCGACCGAGTAGCTGTCGCTACCGGTGCCGCGCAGCCCGAGCACGTACCAGTCGTCGATGATCTTGGCCTGGCTGCGCAGGAACACGAAGGAACGATCGTCGGGCCTGCCGTGGCGCATGTGCGGGGTGCCGTCCGGATTCTGCACGGCGCTGTGAGCACCCAGCCACTTGGTGTGACGGCCGCCGCTGGCGAAGCTCCAGGTGCCGGTCAGCCGATAGCCGCCTTCGACGCGGATCGCCTTGCTCTTGTCGTGGCGCGCGCCCCAGGCGAGGCCGGCGCTCGCGCCCTCGAACGTGGCGGCCGCCGCCTCGTACGGCATCGACGCCGCCGAAGTCGCCATGGATACGTTCGACTGGTTGACGAACCAGCCGGTACTCGCGTCCGCCCAGGCGATCGCCTCGCAGGCCTTGCAGTAGTCGACGAGATCCACCTCCTGCCCGCCCATGCTCTTCGGCAGCAACATGCGCAGCAGGTCCTGCTCGACCAGGGCCTGGACCATCTCGGGCGTGAGCTCACGCCGCCGGTCCTCCTCCGGGCCGTGCTGGTCGAGCACCGCCTGGACCGCCTTCGCCCGCTCCTGGGCGCTGGCAAGGGCCGGCGAAACGCCATTCTGCATCAGGGGTTTCCTCGCTATTGCACCCCTCGACTATAGTGGCCCGGGTCACGACTGTTCAAAAGCCGCCAGCGGAGCGTTCCGACAGGCGTGTTGGGGGACGGAAGCGCATGCAAATCGGTTTCAATCTGCCGAACTCCGGCCCGCTCTCGGCCGTCGCCGACATGACGCGGATCGCCAGCGAAGGCGAGGCCATGGGCTTCGACTACCTCACGCTGACCGACCATGTCGCGCTGCCCAATACCAAGGTGCCGGGCTATCCCTACTCCGAATCCGGCCAGTTCTACGAGGACGCGCCGACCGAGCGGCACGAGCAGATCGTCGGCATGACCTGGATCGCGGCCAAGACCTCGCGCATCCGCCTGGTGGCCGCCGTGCTGGTGGTGCCGCATCGCCCCGCGGTGCTCGCGGCCAAGATGCTGGCAACCCTCGACGTGCTGTCGGGCGGCCGGCTGGTGGTGGGCATCGGCGCGGGCTGGCTCAAGACCGAGTTCGACGCCGTGGTGACGACGCCGTTCGAGGAGCGCGGCCCGGTCACCGACGAATACATCGATACCTTCCGGGTGCTGTGGAACGAGGCGGCGCCTCGCTTCAACGGACGCTACACCAGGTTCGACGGCATCGTGCTGGAGCCCAAGCCGATCCAGAAGCCTCTGCCCATCTGGGTCGGCGGCGAGGGCGGCCCCTCGCTGCGCCGCGCCGCGCGCGTCGGCGATGCCTGGTATCC
>JAEWIV010000454.1 GCA_023386865.1 Pseudomonadota bacterium | reverse complement strand
ATCCGGGTTCAGCCCCTCCGCCGCCCTCCGGATGACAGAGGGCAGACGATCCCAGGACGACGAATATCGTGACCTCACCCCTCCTTCCGATGCCGGGCGTGCCGCGCGACACGACGCGCCGCATCGGCCTTCTCGGCGGCTCGTTCAATCCCGCGCACGAGGGCCATCGCCACATCAGCCTCGAGGCGCTGAAGCGTCTCGGCCTCGACGAGGTATGGTGGCTGGTCTCGCCGCAGAACCCGCTCAAGACCGACGACGGCATGGAGCCGCTGGCCACGCGCGTCGCCCGCGCGCGCCAGATCGTCGGCCGCCATCCGCGCATCCGCGTCGACGCGCCCGAGCTGGCGATGGGCACGCGCTTTACGGTCGACACCGTGCGGGCGTTGCGCCGCGCCTATCCGAAGGCCCGCTTCGTCTGGCTGACCGGCGCCGACATCCTGCCCCAGTTCGCCCGATGGCGCGGCTGGCGCGAGCTGTTCGGATCCATGCCGATCGCCGCCTTCGCCCGGCCCGGCTGGGGCCATCAGGCGCTGGTCGCGGCAGCCCCGCGCGCCTTCGCTCGTTACCGGCTGGACGCGGAGCGGGCACGCCTGCTCGCCTCCCGCGAGCCGCCGGCCTGGTGCTTCATCCCGAGCCGCCTCGACAATCACTCCGCCACCGCGATCCGCGCCGCGCGGCCGCGGCGGCAGACCAAAGCGAAAGGACAGACCATCCCCGAGATCCGTGCGCTTCCCGACCGAAGCAAGGACACCGACGCGCTGCTGGCGCTGGTGCGCCGTTCACTGGACGACGACAAGGCCGAGGACGTCGTGGTCATCGACCTCAAGGGCAAGTCGGCGTTCGCCGATTACATGGTGATCGCCACGGGCCGCTCGAACCGCCAGGTCGTGGCGATCGCCGACCATCTGGCCGACCGGTTGAAGCAGGCCGGCCACGGCTACACGCCGGTCGAGGGCAAGCAGGGCGGCGACTGGGTGCTGGTCGATGCCGGCGACGTGGTGGTCCACGTCTTCCGCCCCGAGCCGCGCGCCTTCTATGCGCTCGAGAAGATGTGGGCCCTGGAGAACGAGGCGGCCGCCAAGCCCAAGGCGCGCGCCCGCCGCGCCAGGAAACCGGCGTGACGTCGACGTGAAGCTCCTGATCGCCTGCATCGGCCGCGCCGGACGCGGCCCCGAGCGCGATCTCTACGACCACTACGCCAACCGCATCCGCTGGCCGCTCGCCCTGCGCGAGATCGAGGAGAAGCGGAAGCTGCCGGCCCCGCAGCTGATGCTGCGCGAGGGCGAGCTCCTGCTGCAGGCGGTTCCCGCCGGCGCCGCGCTGGTCGCGCTCGATCGCCGCGGCAAGGTGCTGGACAGCCAGGCCTTCGCGGACCGCCTGGCGCGCTGGCGTGACAATTCCGTGTCGGACGTGGCGTTCCTGATCGGCGGCGCCGAGGGTCATGCCGAGCCGGTGCTGCAGAAAGCCGACCTCGCCCTGTCGTTCGGCGCCATGACCTGGCCGCATCTGCTGGCCCGGGCCATGCTGGCCGAGCAAATCTACCGGGCGCAGCAAGTTCTGGCCGGCCACCCCTATCATCGGGCATAGGACCGGCGTCGATTTTGCCTCTGTTCTGACGAAAAACCGGGGCTACATTGGAGCCATGCGCGTCCTCGCCCACCGCCTTCTGGCCGGCCTCGCCGCCGTCGCCCTGACGGGTCTCTCGGCTGCCCAGGCCCAGCTCGCCCAGCCGGCCGACAAGCCCGCGGCCAAGCCCGTGCGCAGCATCCCGTACGTGTCGATCACCGGCGAAGACGGCCGCCAGCGGCATTACGAGACCAACGCCATTCCCCTGCTGTTCAACCGGGCGTGCTTCGGCTGGCGCATGTATCTCGGCGGCCCCAACCGCGTCGTGTCGCTGAAGGAGGTGCTGACCACCTCGCAGCCGGCCGAGCAGGTGATCGCCGGCCCCGAGACCGAGGTCAGCGCCGACAAGACGCGCGCCACCACGCGCATGTTCGAGACGGTGCAGGACGGCGTCCTGCAGCGTTCGTGGTGCATAATCCCGGGCGATCCGCCGGGCACCTACACCTACGACATCACGATCGACGGCGAGCCGCGCGGCGAGTTCGTGTTCTGCGCCATCGAGGTGCCGGACCAGAACACCAACACCGATCCGCGCGACCTCTCCTGCCCCAACAAGTTCAACGCGGTGCAGCGCGCGCCCTCGCATCCCGGTTCGGCGTCCTGATGGCTTCGCGTCTGCGTCCCGCGGTCCTCTGCATCCTCGACGGCTGGGGCCATCGTCCCGACCCCGCCTACAACGCCATCCTCGATGCGCGCACGCCCAACTTCGACCGCATGGTCGCGACCTGCCCGCAGGGCCTGATCGACGCGTCCGAGAGCTTCGTCGGCCTGCCCAAGGGCCAGATGGGCAATTCCGAGGTCGGCCACATGAACCTGGGCGCCGGCCGCGTCGCGGTGCCCGAGCTGCCGCGCATCGACAACGCCATCGAGGACGGCTCCTTCGCCAGGCATCCGCTGCTGGCCGAGCTGGTCGCCACGCTGAAGAAGAGCGGCGGCGCCTGTCATCTCCTCGGCCTCGCCTCGCCGGGCGGCGTGCACTCGCACCAGGACCATCTCGTCTTCCTCGCCAACCATATCGCCGGCGCGGGCGTCCCGGTGTGGATCCACGCCTTCCTCGACGGCCGGGACATGCCGCCGCGCAGCGCGCTCGACTGCCTGCAGCAGATCGAGGCCGGCCTGAGGAAGGACCTGCCGATCAGGTTCGCCACCGTGGCCGGCCGCTATTACCCGATGGACCGCGACAAGCGCTGGGAGCGCGTGGCGCTGGGCTACGAAGCCATCGTCGAGGCCAAGGCGGGGGCGACGGCGAAGACGCCGAAGGACGCCGTCGAGCAGGGCTATGCCGCGGGCCAGGACGACGAGTTCGTGAAGCCCACCGTGATCGACGGCTACACGGGTATGCAGGACGGCGACGGCCTCCTGATGTTCAACTTCCGCGCCGACCGCGCGCGGCAGATCCTGACGGCGCTGCTCGATCCGCGCTTCGACGGCTTCAACCGTCCGCGCGTCGTGAAGTTCGCCACGGCGGTCGGCATGGTCGAGTACTCGGCCGCGCTCAATCACTTCCTGAAGACGCTTTATCCGCCCGAGACCATCAGGATGGGCCTGGGCGAGACGGTGTCGAAGGCCGGCCTCAAGCAGCTGCGCATCGCCGAGACCGAGAAGTACGCCCACGTCACCTTCTTCTTCAACGGCGGCGAGGAGCGCGTGTTCGACGGCGAGGAGCGCATCCTGGTGCCCTCGCCCAAGGTCGCGACCTACGACCTGAAGCCGGAGATGAGCGCGCCGGAAGTGACCGACCGGCTCGTCGAGGCCATCGGATCGGGCAAGTTCGACCTGATCGTGGTCAACTACGCCAACAGCGACATGGTCGGCCACACCGGCAACCTCGACGCCGCCATCAAGGCGATCGAGGCGGTCGACACCAGCCTCGGCCGGCTGATGGAGGCGGTGAAGAAGGCGGGCGGCGTGATGCTGGTAACGGCCGACCACGGCAACGCCGAGCAGATGTTCGACGAGACGACCCGCCAGAAGCACACCCAGCACACGTTGAACCGGGTGCCGGCGCTGCTGTTCAATGCCCCTGCAAGTGTCCGCTCGCTGTCGGACGGCAAGCTGGCGGACGTCGCACCCACCATGCTGGCGCTGATGGGCCTGCCGCAGCCCGCGGAAATGACCGGCCATTCGCTGCTGTCCGAGACGGCGCGCCCGGTCGTCCTGGCCGCATCGCATGCAACTGCCGCGGCGTCCGATTGATTTTATTCAACGTGGGCGGTGCGGGCGTCGCCTTGATACTGCCAAACAAGCCCTTGTATTCTCGTCCAACTGCCCGGAAACCCCGCATCGCCCGGACTCGGAAGGCCGGCGATTTTCTTGTGAAGGCACCCCAATGACCCGTTTGCGCCTAGCCTCAGCCGCCGCGATCATGGCTTTCCTGGCCTTGCCCGTCGCCTACACCGCCTGGTCGCAGGACAAGGCCGATCCGAAGGCGGCCGGTGGCGACAAGAGCGAGCTCTATCAGCAGCTCAACCTGTTCGGCGACGTGCTGGAGCGCGTGCGCCGCGACTACGTCGAGCCGGTCGAAGAGAAGACCCTGATCGAGAACGCCATCAACGGCATGCTGAGCGCGCTCGACCCGCACTCCAGCTACATGAACCCCAAGACCTACAAGGACATGCAGGTCCAGACCAAGGGTGAGTTCGGCGGCCTGGGCATCGAGGTCACCATGGAGAACGGCCTGATCAAGGTGGTGTCGCCGATCGACGATACGCCGGCGGCCAAGGCCGGCATCCAGGCGGGCGACCTGATCTACATGCTGGACGGCGAGCCGGTGCAGGGCCTCACCCTGCAGGAGGCGGTCGAGAAGATGCGCGGCAAGCCCGGCACCCCGATCAAGATCGGCGTGCGCCGCGCCGGCAAGGACCCGTTCGACGTGTCGCTGACCCGCGAGGTCATCAAGGTGAGGTCGGTGCGCTTCCGCCTCGAGGCGGGCGACATCGGCTATATCCGCGTCACCTCCTTCACCGAGCAGACGACCTCCGGCGTGCTCGACGCCGTCGAGAAGCTCAAGAAGGAGGCGGGCGGCAAGCTCAAGGGCTACATCCTCGACCTGCGCAACAACCCGGGCGGCCTGCTCGACCAGGCGATCGCGCTCAGCGACGCCTTCCTCGAGAAGGGCGAGATCGTCTCGGTGAAGGCGCGCAAGAGCGAGGACGTCCAGCGCTGGAACGCCAAGCCCGGCGACGTCGCCGGCGGCCTGCCGATCGTCGTGCTGATGAACGGCGGCTCGGCCTCGGCGTCGGAGATCGTCGCCGGAGCCCTGCAGGACCACAAGCGGGCGATCGTTCTCGGCACCCGTTCGTTCGGCAAGGGTTCGGTGCAGACCATCATGCAGGTGACGGGCGGTGGCGCCATCCGCCTCACCACGGCGCTCTACTTCACGCCGTCGGGCCGCTCGATCCAGAAGGAAGGCATCAAGCCCGACATCGAGGTCGAGCCGGCCAAGATCGAGAACCTGCAGGCCCGCGCGGGCTTCCGCGAGGAGAACCTGCGCCGCTCGATCACCAACCCCAACGCCAAGCCGGGCGACACCAAGCCTGCCGACAAGCCTTCACCCGAGGCCGGCAAGCCGGGCGAGAAGAAGGACGACAAGCCGCAGGCCGCGCCCTCGACTCCGGGCGCCACGCCGCCGCAGTCGGGCGATCCCGACGAGCCGCCCAAGGACGCGGTGGCCGACTACCAGCTGCTGCGGGCGGTCGACCTGATCAAGGGCATCTCGCTCTACAGCAGCAAGGCGAACTAGCCCGAGCGTGGCCGACCTCTACCGCCGCAATGTCGGCCTGGTGCTGATCGCTCCCGACCGACGGATCTTCGTCGGTCGGCGGGCCCGCAAAGCCGATGGGCAACCCGACGCCTGGCAGATGCCGCAGGGTGGCGTCGACGACGACGAGACGCCTGTCGAGGCGGCCTGCCGCGAGCTCTGGGAAGAGGTCGGCACGACCAAGGCCTTGCTCCTGCGCGAGAGCAGCCGTTGGCTGACCTACGATGTGCCCGAGAAACTGCGGCCGGCGTACTGGAAAGGCCGTTGGCGCGGCCAGGCGCAACGCTGGTTCGCCCTCGCCTTCACCGGCCGGGATTCCGACATCGACATCGCCGCCCACGACCGGGAATTCGACGCCTGGCAGTGGATGGGCGCCGGCGAGATGCTGGAACGCATCGTGCCGTTCAAGCGCCCGACCTACGTCGCCGTCGTCGACGAATTCCGCGATCTGGTCAGATGATGTCGGCGGACCGCGGGCCTCCAGGCCGGCTGTCCGGCAGGATCAAGCGCCCTGGGCGGCGAGCTTGGCGGCCTGGCGGCGCAGGAACCACAGGCCGGCGCGGGTCATCCAGCCATTGAGGCGGCCGGTCGAATTCAAGCCGACCGCCTTCAGCACCATCGCCATGGCGCGCTGCACATGGAACGGCCGGTAGAGCGGGTAGGCGCGGCGGGCGTAGGCCTTCTTGCTGCGCTCGCGATCGTAGACGGCATCGTGCGGCTCGTTGGCCGCGAAGTAGGCATAGGCGAGCTCGTCGTCCTCGCTCTCGGCGAGACGTCCCCAGCCGATGCGCAGGCGGCTCCAGCGGCTGAGCTTGTCGCGCCCCAGGCAGCGCTGCAGGTTGTCGTAGAACAGCTTGTAGTGGCGGAACTCGTCGCCGGCGATGTTGGAGCAGATCTGCTTCAGCACCGGCTCCTCGGTCGCGTCCTTGAGCGCGCTGTAATAGGAGCTGGTGCCGGTCTCGACGATGCAGCGCGCCATCATCTCGCCGGCCTGGCTGCCGCGCACCGAAGCCGTGGCGTCGAGCGGCAGCTTGTAGCCGGCGCGGAAGCGCGCGAAGGATGCTTCGAAATCCCACGACGGGTCGGCGAGCTGTGCCCAGCGTCCGAGGGCCATGCCGTGCTGGACCTCTTCGTTCGCCCAGCCGTCGACCGATTGGGCGAAAGCGGGATCGTCGGCAAAGACGCGGTTCAGGTAGACGCGGTAATCGCCGCCGTTGCGCTCCACCAGGGCGGCCGCCTTGATGTTGCGCAGGATCTCCGGATCCACCTTCGAAGCGTCGAAGCGATCCCACGCGATCGATTCGAGTGTCCAGTTGCCCATGACGGTAATAATAAAGCGGGCCTCGCACCGGCTTGCAATGGCCGGCGCGGGCCCATCTCGAAAGAATTTTTCGCGTCGTCGCTGAAACCAGCGCTTGTCAGCGACTTGCGTAGTAGGCCTGGGCGCGCCGCAGGTCCTTGGCGACCGCCAGGGCCTTCTCGGCCGCGGCCTTCTCGGTGTCGCTCGTGGCGTCCGTGATGTCGCGCTCGGCCTCCCGCTCGCGCTCGGCGAGCTGGTCCGGAGTCACCTCCTCGAACGGCACGGCCTCGTCGGCCAGCACCGTGCAGCGCTCCGGCGTCACCTCGGCGAAGCCGCCGACGACGATGAAGCGCTTGTCGACCTTGTTGCCCTGGATGACCTCGAGCACGCCCGGGCGGACGGTCGAGATCAGCGGCGCATGACCGTGCAGGACGCCGAAGTCGCCTTCGCTGCCCGGCACCACGACCATGTCAGCCTCGGTCGCGAGGATCTCGCGCTCGGGCATGACCAGGCGGAAAGCAACCTTGGCCATCTGCCTAGGCCGCCTCGGCCGCGAGCTTCTTGGCCTTGGCGACGGCCTCGTCGATCGTGCCAACCATGTAGAAGGCCGCCTCCGGCAGGTCGTCGTAGTCGCCGGCGACGATGCCCTTGAAGGCCTTGATGGTGTCCTCGAGCTTCACGAACACGCCCGGCGTGCCGGTGAAGACCTCGGCGACGTGGAACGGCTGGCTGAGGAAGCGCTGCATCTTGCGCGCGCGTGCCACGACCAGCTTGTCCTCTTCCGAGAGCTCGTCCATGCCCAGGATGGCGATGATGTCCTGCAGCGACTTGTACTGCTGCAGCACGCGCTGCACTTCGCGCGCCACCGTGTAGTGTTCCTCGCCGACGATGCGCACGTCGAGCATGCGCGAGGTCGAATCGAGCGGATCGACCGCCGGGAAGATCGCCTGCTCGGCGATCGAGCGCGACAGCACGGTGGTGGCGTCGAGATGGGCGAACGACGTCGCCGGCGCCGGATCGGTCAAGTCGTCGGCGGGCACGTAGATCGCCTGCACCGAGGTGATCGAGCCCTTCTTGGTCGAGGTGATGCGCTCCTGCAGGGCGCCCATGTCGGTCGACAGCGTCGGCTGATAGCCCACCGCCGAGGGGATGCGGCCCAGCAGCGCCGACACTTCCGAGCCCGCCTGGGTGAAGCGGAAGATGTTGTCGACGAAGAACAGCACGTCCTGGCCCTCGGCGTCGCGGAAGTACTCGGCGACGGTCAGGCCCGACAGGCCGACGCGGGCGCGCGCGCCCGGCGGCTCGTTCATCTGGCCGAACACCAGCGCCACCTTCGAGCCGTCGCCGTCGAGCTTGATGACGCCCGATTCGATCATCTCGTGATAGAGGTCGTTGCCCTCGCGGGTGCGCTCGCCGACGCCGGCGAACACCGACACGCCGCCGTGCGCCTTGGCGACGTTGTTGATCAGCTCCATGATCGTCACGGTCTTGCCGACTCCGGCGCCGCCGAACAGGCCGATCTTGCCGCCCTTGGCGTAGGGCGCCAGCAGGTCGATGACCTTGATGCCGGTCACCAGGATCTGCGCTTCCGTCGACTGCTCGACGAACTCGGGTGCCGCGCGATGGATCGGCAGGGTCTGCTTGTTGTTGACCGGGCCGCGCTCGTCGACCGGCTCGCCGATCACGTTCAGGATGCGGCCGAGGGTCTCGGGGCCGACCGGCATGGCGATCGGGCCGCCGGTATCGACCGCCTTCTCGCCGCGCACCAGGCCGTCGGTCGTGTCCATGGCGATGGTGCGGACCTCGGACTCGCCCAGATGCTGCGCCACCTCGAGCACCAGCCGGCGGCCGCCGCTGTCGACATGCAGCGCGTTCAGGATGTTCGGCAGGTCGGCGTCGAAGCGCACGTCGACGACCGCGCCCGTGATCTGGGTGATCGTGCCGATGTTGTTGCTGGCCATGGTTTCCCTTCCTTCGATTGCGGTCGGCGCGGGCTAGACGGCCTCGGCGCCGGAAATGATCTCGATGAGTTCCTTGGTGATCGATGCCTGGCGCGAGCGGTTCATCTGCAGCGTCAGCCGCTTGATCATGTCGCCCGCGTTCTTGGTCGCGCTGTCCATCGCCGTCATCTGCGAGCCGTAGAAGCTCGCGGCATTCTCCAGCAGGACGCGGAAGATCTGGACGGTGAGGTTGCGCGGCAGCAGGTCGGCCAGGATCTCGCTCTCGTCGGGCTCGAACTCGTAGGACGCACCCCCGGCGGGCTTGGCGGTCGCCTCGGCCTCGGGGGCCTGCGGCGGAATGAGCTGCTGGGTGGTGACGATCTGGGTCATCGCCGACTTGAAGCGGTTGAAGACCACCGAGGCGACGTCGAACTCGCCGGCCTCGAACATCTCGAGGACCCGCGCCGCCACCTTCTGGGCATCGCCGTAGCCGAGCCGCGGGCGGCCGAGATCGGTGATGGTCTCGACGATGTTGCCGGCAAAGTCGCGGCGCAGCTGGTCGCGGCCCTTGCGGCCGACCGCCAGCACCTTGACCGTCTTGCCCTCCGCCATGAGCAGGCGAATGGTGCGGCGCGCTTCGCGCACGATCGAGCTGTTGAAGGCGCCGCACAGGCCGCGGTCGGCGGTGGCGACGATCAGCAGATGGACCTTGTCGGAGCCGGTGCCGGCCAGCAGCCTGGGGCCGGTGCCGCCCTTGAAGGAGGCGCCCAGCGACGCCATCAGGTTGTCCATGGCCTCGGCATAAGGCCGCGCCGCCATGGCCTGCTCCTGGGCGCGCCGCAGCTTGGCCGCGGCCACCATCTTCATGGCCTTCGTGATCTTCTGCGTCGACTGGACGCTTCGGATCCTGAGCCGGTAAGTCTTGAGACTGGGCATCGGAAGCCGGCGGCCTTAGGCGAACTTCTTGGTGAAGTCGTTCAGGAAGCCCTTCAGCTTGTCGTCCGTCTCCTTGACGATCTCGCGCTTGTCGCGGATCGAGGCCAGGATCGAGCCCTCGGCGCGCAACGCATCGAGCATCTGGCGCTCGTAGTCGCCGATGCGGTTGACCGGCAGGTTGTCGAGGAAGCCGCGGGTGCCGGAATAGATCGAGGCGACCTGCTCCTCGACCGGCATCGGCGCGTACTGGTTCTGCTTCAGGAGCTCGGTGAGGCGCTGGCCGCGCGCCAGCAGGCGCTGGGTCGAGGCGTCGAGGTCGGAGGCGAACTGCGCGAACGCCGCCATCTCGCGGTACTGCGCCAGCTCGAGCTTCATGGTGCCGGCGACCTGCTTCATCGCCTTGATCTGGGCCGCCGAGCCGACGCGGCTGACCGACAGGCCGACGTTGATGGCGGGCTTGATGCCGGCGTAGAACAGCTCGGCCTCGAGGAAGATCTGGCCGTCGGTGATCGAGATGACGTTGGTCGGGATGTAGGCCGACACGTCACCGGCCTGCGTCTCGATGACCGGCAGCGCCGTCAGCGAGCCCGAGCCGTTCTTCTCGTTCAGCTTGGCGGCGCGCTCGAGCAGCCGCGAATGGAGATAGAACACGTCGCCGGGATAGGCTTCGCGGCCCGGCGGGCGGCGCAGCAGCAGCGACATCTGGCGGTAGGAGACGGCCTGCTTGGAAAGGTCGTCGTACACGATCACGGCGTGCATGCCGTTGTCGCGGAAGTACTCGCCCATGGCGCAGCCGGTATAGGGCGCCAGGAACTGCATCGGCGCCGTATCGGACGCGGTGGCGGCGACGACGATGGAGTATTCCATCGCGCCGTTGTCCTCGAGCGTCTTGACGATCTGCGCCACGGTCGAGCGCTTCTGGCCGATGGCGACGTAGATGCAATAGAGCTTGCGGCTCTCGTCGGTGCCCTGGTTGATCGGCTTCTGGTTCAGGAAGGTGTCGATCGCCACCGCCGTCTTGCCGGTCTGACGATCGCCGATGATCAGCTCGCGCTGGCCGCGGCCGACCGGCACCAGCGAATCGAGCGCTTTGAGGCCGGTCTGCATCGGCTCGGTCACCGACTTGCGCGGGATGATGCCGGGCGCCTTGACCTCGACCAGGCGACGCTCGGTCGACTGGATCGGGCCCTTGCCGTCGATCGGGTTGCCGAGACCGTCGACCACGCGGCCGAGCAGGCCCTTGCCGACCGGCACGTCGACGATGGCGCCGGTGCGCTTCACCGTATCGCCTTCACGGATCGTGCGGTCCTCGCCGAAGATCACGACGCCGACATTGTCGCTCTCGAGGTTCAGCGCCATGCCCTTGATGCCGCCGGGGAACTCGACCATCTCGCCGGCCTTGACGCTGTCGAGGCCATAGACGCGGGCGATGCCGTCACCGACGGAGAGGACCTGGCCGACCTCGGCAACCTCGGCCTCGGTGCCGAAGTTCGCGATCTGCTGCTTGAGAATGGCCGAGATTTCAGCGGCGCGGATATCCATTTAGGCAACCCCCTTCATGGCGAGCTGCAGACGCTGCAGCTTGCTGCGGATGGACGAATCGAACAGGCGCGAGCCGACCTTGACGACGAGGCCGCCCAGGATCTCGGGCTCGACGCGCGCATCGATGGAAACCTTGGCGCCCCCCAGCACCGAGCGCAGCGAATCGCTGAGCTGCTGCAGCTGCTGCGGCGACAGCGGAACGGCCGACGTCACGCTCGCCGTGCTTTCGCCGCGGCGGCGCGCCAGCTCGGCCAGGAACGCCGACGCCATCGCGACCAGTTCGCGGGCGCGGCCGTTCGCAGCCACCGTGCCGACGAAGCTGCGGGTCAGGCCCTTGATGCCGGCGGCATCGAGGAGGGCGAGCAATGCCCTGCTCTGGGCATCGCGGCCGATCACCGGGCTGGCGAGCAGCCGGGACAGGTCCGGGCTTTCGTTCGCCATCTTGCGGAAGGACGTCAGGTCCTGCGCCACCTGGTCGAGCGACTTGGCATTGTCGGCCAGGTCGAAAAGGGCGCTGGCATAGCGCCCAGCAACGCCTGATGTGGCGGAAATCGACACGTCGAACGCCTCTCCCCAGGCCGCGGCAGCGGGCCGGCAAGTGGTTGAATCCCCTCGCTTTTCCCCAGGGCGGGCAACTGCACCACCCCGGAAAAGCGCGCGTTGCTACCATGCGGTTTTCCGAGGCGCAAGGTTGCCAAAGCCCTGTATTACCGCGATTTTTCAGCGCGGATCGTGATCGTCCCGCCGCCCGGCCTCACATGAAGGAATAGGGATCGACATCGATCTGCAGACGCACTGAACCGGGCAATCCGATCCGCTCCAGCCAAGTCCGCAGCAAGGGTTGCACTGCGATATCGCGCGAGGTTTTCAGCAGGAAGCGCCGGCGATGCCGCCCGCGCAACAGGGCGAGAGGCGCGGTCGACGGTCCGAGGACGGTCACGCCGTCCTGATGCGGCGCCCGCCGCGCCAGGGCGCTGCAGACATTGTCGACGGCTGCCGGATCGGGCCCCGACACGATGAGTGCCGCCAGCCTTCCGTAGGGCGGCATGCCGGCGGCCCGCCGGTCGGCGAGCTCCGCCGCCACGAAGCGATCCCGATCGCCCGACACCAGCGCCTGCATGACCGGATGCTCGGGCACATGGGTCTGCACCAGCGCCCGCCCCGGCCGGTCCTCGCGGCCGGCCCGGCCGGCGACCTGATAGAGGAGCTGGAAGGTGCGCTCGGCGGCGCGCAGGTCGCCGCCGTTGAGGCCGAGGTCGGCATCGACCACGGCGACCAGGGTGAGATTGGGGAAGTGATGGCCCTTTGCCGCCATCTGCGTGCCGATCAGGATGTCGATCTCGCCCGCGATCATGCGCTCGACCGCCGCCGTGGCCTCGGCGCGGTTCATCAGGCTGTCGGAGGTGAACAGCTCCAGGCGCGCCTCGGGAAACAGCTCCAACGCTTCCTCGGCCAGGCGCTCGACGCCCGGCCCGCAGGCCACGAACTGATCGACCGCGCCGCAATACCTGCAGGCATGCGCCGGCGGCTCGGCATGGCCGCAGTGATGGCAGACCAGCGTCCGGCGGAAGCGATGCTCGACCAGCCAGGCCGAGCATTGCGGGCACTCGATGCCGTGGCCGCAGGCGCGGCACAGGGTCAACGGCGCATAGCCGCGGCGATTGAGGAACAGCAGCGTCTGTTCCTTGGCCTCGAAGGTCCGCTTCATGGCCTCGACCACCGGCGGCGACAGCCAGCGCCCGCGTGCCGGCGGCTGACGCCGCAGGTCGATGGCGCTGAGCTTGGCGAGCTGGCGGCCGCCATGGCGGTCCGGCAGATGCAGCGCGCCGTAGCGGCCGGTCGAGACGTTGACGACGCTCTCCAGCGACGGCGTCGCCGAGGCGAGTACGATCGGCGCCGACACCAGGCGCGCGCGCACCACCGCCATGTCGCGCGCATTGTAGCTGACGCCGTCGTCCTGCTTGAACGAGCCGTCGTGCTCCTCGTCGACCACGATCAGGCCGAGATTGGCGAAGGGCAGGAAAAGCGCCGAGCGCGCGCCCACCACCACGCCCACGCGGCCCTCGGCGATCGCCCGCCAGCTCTCGCGCCGCTCGAGGCCGGTGAGGCCGGAATGCCACGACGCCGGCAAGGCGCCGAAACGATCGTCGAAGCGCTTCAGCCACTGCGCCGTGAGCGCGATCTCGGGCAGCAGCACCAGCACCTGCCGCCCCGATGCCAGCGCCGCGGCGATCGCCTCGAAGTAGACCTCCGTCTTGCCCGAACCGGGCACGCCGTCGAGCAGCGTCGCCGAGAAGGCATGCGCCAGCACCTTGTCGACGAGCCCCTGCGCCGCGACGGCCTGCTCGGGCGACAATTCGGGGCCCTGCCGCTTGCCGTCGGGCTGGGCGAACGAGCGGCGCATGGTGCGCTCGACGGCTTCGAGCAGGCCGATGGCGGCCATGGTCTTGATCACCGACGTGCCGACGCCGGCGACATGCGCCAGCTCCGCCGCCGGCATTGCCGGCCCGTCCTTCAACTGCTCGAGCACGCGGCGGCGCGCGGCGGTGAGCTTCAACGGCGCATCGTCGGTCGCCGCGGCTGCGCGATAGACGATCTCGGTCTTGGGCGCCTCGAGCGCCGACGGCACGCTCATCGCCATGCGCAGCACCGCGCCCGGCGGCGCCAGCGTGTAGGCCGAGACCCAGTCGACGAAGCGGCGCAACGCGTCGGCCATCGGCAGGGCGGGCAAAACCTCTTCGATGTCACGCAGCTTGCTGGCCGCGACCTCGCCCGACCCTTCGCCCCACACCACGCCGATGGTCAGGCGTTTGCCGAGGGGAACGACGACGAAATGGCCGGCGGCAACCTCCAGCCCCGCCGGGACGCTGTAGTCGTAGGCGTCGGCCAGGGGCAGCGGCAGCAGGACGCGGACCGTGCGCCGGGTGTTTTCCACCGATTCCGGCCGCGATGGCGCCGGCCCCTCCGCTTGTCGCTGCGAGGGGGAATCGCTAGAAATTGTGGCGACAGGCGAGTCCGTACCACTGGCCATTGGGGTAGTTTATATGAAGTTTTTCGTCGATACCGCCGACGTCGCCGACATCACGGATCTCGCGGCCTCGGGTCTGCTCGACGGCGTGACGACCAACCCGTCCCTGATCATGAAGTCCGGCCGGCCGATGCTGGACGTGATCAAGGAGATCTGCGCCATCGTGCCCGGCCCGGTCAGCGCCGAAACCGTCGCGACCGATCACAAGACCATGCTCGCAGAGGGCAGGAAGCTCGCCAAGCTCGCCAAGAACGTCGCCGTCAAGGTGCCGCTGACGCCGGATGGCCTCAAGACCTGCAAGGCGCTCACCTCCGAAGGCACGATGGTGAACGTCACCCTGTGCTTCTCGGCGGCGCAGGCACTGCTGGCGGCCAAGGCGGGCGCCACCTTCATCTCGCCCTTCGTCGGCCGGCTGGACGATATCGGCCAGGACGGCATGCATCTGATCGGCGAGATCATGACGATCTATCGCCAGTATCCGCATTTCAAGACCGAGGTGCTGGTCGCCTCGGTGCGCCACGGCATGCACGTCGTGCAGGCGGCCAAGCTCGGCGCCCATGTCGCGACCCTGCCACCCAACGTGCTGCGCCAGCTCTTCAAGCACACGTTGACCGACAACGGCCTCAAGGCCTTCCTCGACGACTGGGCGAAGACCGGTCAATCCATCCTCTGACCCGGAGCGACATATGGGGAGCGACGGCACGGTGACGGCGCCCGACGGTTCGGGGCGGCAGGTCAAGGTGATCACCGCCGACGACGTCGTCGCCTACCTCAAGGCCCATCCCGACTTCTTCGAGAAGCACGCCGAGCTCGCCGAGACGATGGCGCTGGTGCCGCGCGTGCAGGGTCCGGGCGTGATCGACATGCAGCAGGCGATCTTGAAGCGCCTGCGCGGCGAGATCGATCGGCTGAAGAACGAGCGCACCGAGATCATCGCCAACTCCAAGCAGAACCAGATCGTCCAGAACCGCATCCAGGCGGCGGTCATCAGCATCATCCAGGCCTCGACCTTCGAGAAGATGATCCACGTCGTCACCCACGAGCTGCCCGAGCTCCTGGACGTCGACTTCATCACCCTCGCCATCGAGGCCAATGCCGATGCTCCCAAGCGCGTCCCGGTGCGCGGCGTCTACGTGCTGGCGCCGGGCGCCATCGATGCCGCGATCGGGCCCGACAAGCATGCCCGGCTGCGCGCCGACATCGCCGGCGAAGAGGCCTTCTTCGGCGACATCGCCCGCTTCGTTAAGTCGGACGTGCTGATGCGGCTCAGGGTGTCGTCGGGCTCGCCCGACGGCGTGATGTGCTTCGGCTCGCGCGACCCGCAGGCCTTCGGGCCTGAGCAGGCGACCGAGCTGCTGTTCTTCCTCGCCAAGGTGCTGGAGAACACCATTCGCGCCTGGCTCGACCTGCCCGAATGAACGTCGACACAGCGCGCGAGGCTTGGCGCGACTGGCTGAAGAGCGAGCGAAGGCTCGCTGCCCACACCTTGGTGGCCTACGAGCACGACGTCGCGACCTTCCTCGGCTTCATGACGGCCTACCTCGGCAAGCCGCCGACGCTGGATGCGCTGTCCAAGCTGAAGCCTGCGGAATTCCGCGCCTGGCTGGCAGAGCGCGCCCGCCAGGGCTTGGCCCGCACCTCGACGGCCCGCGCCTTCTCGTCGGTCCGCTCCTTCTTCCAGTTCCTCGACAAGCGCGGGCTCGCCCACAATGCCAGCATCGGCGCGATTCAGACGCCCAAGCTGCCGCGCTCGGTGCCCAAGGCGCTCTCCGAGCGCGACATGGAGGACCTGCTCGAGGCGCCGTCCGAGCAGGAGCGCGACGCCTGGCTCGACCTGCGCGACGCCGCCGTCCTGATGCTGCTCTATGGCGCAGGCCTGCGCGTCGGCGAGGCGCTCGGCCTCACCAAGGGCAACGTCGAGGACCTGCTGAAGACCGGCCGCGACACGCTCTCCATCACCGGCAAGGGCAGCAAGACGCGGCTGGTGCCGCTGCTGCCGCAGGCGCTCGACGCGCTGCGCGCCTATCGCGACGCCTGCCCCTGGCTCGTCGCCCGCGGTCCCGGCGAGACTTTCTTCGTCGGCGCCCGCGGCGGCGCGCTCGATCCCGCCATCGTGCAAAAGCGCGTGCGCGACATCAGACGTGGCCTCGGCCTCGCCGAAAGCGTGACGCCGCACGCGCTGCGGCACTCCTTCGCCACCCATCTCCTGGGCGCCGGCGGCGATCTCAGGACCATCCAGGAACTTCTGGGCCACGCCTCGCTGTCGACGACCCAGCGCTACACCGACGTCGACACCGCCCGCCTCACCGCCGTCTACCGCGCCGCCCATCCGCGGGCGAGACGGTAGGTACGAGGCTGAGTGAGGAGACAATAAATGGGCCCGCGGATACGAACGGGCGTTGTAGGTCTCCTGGCGCTGGCCCTCGCTTGCTGCGCATTAGACGATGCGGAGCGACTGGGACGTGTGAAACCAGGAATGACGCCCGAACAGGTCGAGCGATATCTGGGTCCACCCACTTCTGTTCAATATATCTTCGGTAACATTCATTCGGCCTTTGATTCCTATGAATGGAATTTCGACGGCAGCAATCCGGCTTACAATCCGGTCATAAGGGGAATGACGATCGCGCGTGCGATTTCCGGAGCGCCGGACTGGGTCAAAGGAGATATCGGAAAGGCCTTTGAAGATAGTAAAGCTAAATATGGAACACCGACGTCGGTATGTACGATCCAGCGCATCGGCTGGCGCGATTATCAGTGTTGCTTTTCAAACCGAAGGCTCGTGTCCATCAACGAATATATTACGCCGTATGTTGTGCATTAAGCGTCCCTGAGGTTTTAGCGGGCAAGCGGCTTTACCAAGAATCCTTCACGTCGTCGACAAAGGCCTTCTGGATCGCGCGCTAGGTTGCGATTTTAGCGCGCCCCGCTTGTGCGCTCATGAGTCATGAGCGAGCCGGAGTCTCGCGGTCCGGGAGATCATGAGCGGACCTGAAGGTCCGCGCCCCGGCGTGACGCGCCACTGAAGTGGCGCGCCCCCAGCGATGACTAATCACGGAACGCCGCCAAATGGAATGGGCGCTTGGCCGGCTTGCCAGTCATGTCGTAGGTGCGCACGCGCATCTTCAGCGGATCGGCCAGGAGGCCGACGGTGCAGACGCCGGGCTCGACGTCTTCGTAGGCGACGCTGCCGATCACGCAGGAGAAATTGGTCTTCGCTTCTTTCTGCAGCGGCACTTTCCAGGTGATGACGTACTCATTCGCCCCGACCAGCTCGCAGCTTTCGATCATGTAGCCGCGGGCGATCGAGCCATCCGCCGCGATGACACAAGCAAGCCGCTTCTCGAACTCAGCCATGTTTCACTCCCTTTTGACGCAACACTGAACGCTGGGAGTGTTACCTGCTCCGGCGTCGATAGACCACATGCAGCGCCCCGCCGGATTTCGGCTCGCACTTGACTAGCTCGAGCGGCAGCTCCGGCGTGCCGGCGGGAAACAGAGGGATGCCGTCGCCCAGCACGAGGGGAATGATCGCCATCTCCAGCACGTCGAGACGGCCGATGCCGATGAGGCCTCGGATGAGCCGGCCACCACCCTCGACGCCGATCTTGCGATAGCCACGCCGCTCAAGTTCGTCGGCGATGGCGAGCAAATCACCCGATCGCGCTTCGACCAATGGCGGCGGCGCCTTGATCGGCCGGCTGGTCACCACGAAGACGGGCTTGCTGTGCGGCCATTCCGCCATGGCGCGCTCGATCTCGTAGGTGTCGCGCCCCATCACCACGGCATCGACTTCCGCGTGGTAGGCATCGATCTCGAATTCCTGTGGCGGATAAGGCATGAGCCAGTCGAACGAACCATCGGAGCGCGCGATTTTGCCGTCGAGCGACATGGCAAGGTGACAGTGCCAGATTGCGCTGCTCGTCATGGTTCCTCCAGACTCGGATGCTGTGTGGCCGATCGGATCGATATCCCATCGCCAGATGGCTAGGGCTGAATGAGATGACATGGAACCGCCCGCGGTTCCATGTCATCTCATTCGCGCGCCGCATGCAGCGATGGAGAACGGGCGCCGGGTGCCGATGCTGCCGCAGGCGCGGATCGGGGCGCCCTATGCCTGCCGGCGAAATGCAGCGCGGGCGACCCGTCGGGCGATGCGCCAGCCGTCGCCCGTCCGCCGGTATTCGTCGTGATATTCGCCGACCGTCTCGGCCACGCCCAGCGGAGCAGGCTTGCCGGCGTCCGTCCGCGCGGCTGCGTGGTCGTGGCGAAACAGGATGAAGGATACGACGCCCGTTGCGCGATCGTCGCCGGACATGTCGACCGCAATGTTCGTGCAGAGATGCCGCGTGACGACCGACTTCGAGCGCCGCAGCTGCGCCTCCCGGATCTCGTGCTTGCCGCGCAGCGTCTCACCCCTTCGCTCGAACACGGCATCGTCGGTAAAGAGGCTGACGACGCTCTCGACGTCGCCATGATCGACGTGGCGCGCAAAGTCGACCGCCAGCCTCTGGCAGTCCAGCCGGTCGATCCAATCCAGCGAAGACACCATGAACGCCTCCTAGAATCCGCTGATCGACGATTCGTTCCAGCCCATGACCCACCGCTGGATACGCCCGAGCACGGCGTTCGCGGCAACCACGACGGCCGTCACGACGATCACTCCGGTGAAGACCCCGACGGTGTCGGCCTGCGACATGGCCTTCTCGATGGCCGACCCGAGACCCATGTCGGCCGCCATGAGCTCGGCAACGACCGCCGCACTGATCGCCCGCGGCACCGCGACCTTCAGGCTGGCGAAGACGTGCGGCAAGGAAGCCGGCAGCACGACCTCCCGGATGACCAGGAGTTCCCCCAGGC